>NZ_JBEXHW010000012.1:0-142424 GCF_040608235.1 Streptomyces sp. NPDC005202
GGTAGATGTCGCAATCCACACCAGGCCAGAAGGCCCTCACCCATTTCAAGATCACACGTCAGTGATCGCTGTCACCAACCTCCGTGGACAGAACATCTAGCGCACTAATGCTCCCGCCGCCGGCGCTCGACGAACGGCTACGCACCGCTACCGATCAACCGGTTCCGCGGTCCAGGCGACGGCCGGGGGCACGACTCGCGCGCACAGGGGTGCGCCGCGTGCGTCGGTGATGACCGAACAGGGCCGTTGCGGCTGGGGAAGGCGACCGTGGGCGTGGCCGCCTGTTCCTGGCGTTCCGACCAGGGGCGCGCTGCCGGCTCCTGTCACTCCCCAGCCGTCTGCCCGCAGGCCCCTGTCCGGCAGATGCTTCACCGCCCGACACGAGACGGCGGCAGGACCCGCAGGGCAGGTCCTGCCGCCGCTCATGCGTCGGCCGACGGCCGTGTTACAGGGAACCGCGCTTGATACGGCGAAGCAGTACGAAGCCCGCGATCACGAGGATGGCTCCGGCCGCGGCCGGCCACAGCTGCGTGCCCGTCTCGGCCAGACCGCCGTTGACCGCCTGCGGTTCCGTCTGCGCGCCGCCGGACTGATCGTTCCCGCCGGTCGGGGGCGGCGTCTGCGCGGGTGTGCCCACTTCGGCGCCGCTGTCGTCACCCGAGCCGCTGCTGTGCGACGCAGCGGCCTTGGCGCTCTGCACGGCGGAAGCAGTTGCGTAGAGCTTGGGTTGCGCCGTTTCGGGGGCGGCGGAGGAGCCGTCGTTCGCCGACTGCGTCTCGGGCGCGGCGGTCGTCGGTTTCGAGGACTCCTCGCCCCCGGGGTTGCCGGTGCGGGGGTTGCCGGTGCCCGCACCATCGCCGTTCCCGCCGGTCGATGCGGTGGGGCTCGGCGTCGGCTGTCCCTGCGGCGTTTCCGGCTGCTGCGGCTGCTGCGGCTGCTGCGGCTGCTGCGGCTGCTCACCGGAGCCGGAGCCCTGGTCGGCCCCGGATCCGCACTGCCGACCGCTGTTGATGCAGTCGACCATCTCGCGCATGAGGTCTTCGTCGAAGACGTTGATGAAGTCGCCGTGGTCCGTGACCGGCTTGTGCAGCTGCTCGGGGAAGGAGTCCACGGCGAACAGCGGGGTCGTCCGGCCGCCGTCCTGGAGACTCGGGGCGTCGACGCCGTAGACGATGCGCTGCACCAGCTGCGGGATGGCCTTGAAGCCCTGCGGGCAGTTGCCGTCGGCGTCGGCGAACGCCACGTGGGTGCGGTGGTTTGCGCTGTCGATGTTCCGCCCGTCCCAGCAGCTCTGGAACCGGAAGGTGCGCACCACGTCGCTGCCCTGCGGACAGAGCGGGTACTTGTCCTTCAGCTGCCGGTCCTCGAACCCGGTGCAGCTCCAGGAGGCGTTGGCGTTGGCGGGGCCGTTGACGAAGGCCTTGGCGTCACCGGTGATGATGCGCAACAGGCGCGGCATCTCCGTGACCTTGCTGCGCGGGTTGCCCTCGAAGGTGAGCGTCACCTGCTTCGGCGTGACGATCTGGCCGGCGTTGCCCTCGATGCCGCCGCCGGGGGCGCCGGCGTCCCGCTCCTGCGTTCCGTTCTGCAGGCGCAACACGGGCCAGTAGTAGGTGGACTTGTCGCCCTTGTCCTCGCAGCTCGTGTCGGCGTTCGCCAGGTCCTCGTCGCTGGCGAAGGCGTTGTTGGCCTGGTTGCCGATGTAGTCGTGGAAGTGGTGGGCTCCGTTGGTGACGCCGGGGGCGACGATCACGTTGTCGGAGTTGAACAGGCCGTTTGCGTTCACCCCGCAACTGGAGGAGAAACTGCCGCGAGAGGCGTCCGCTTCTTCACGCGGGCTCGGCACGTTGGGCTGCACGGTGGTGATGTCCGCGTAGTCCGCGGCCACGGGGCCGTTGCCGGCCTGTCCACCGTTTCCGCCCTGCTGTTGGCCCTGCTGCTGACCGCCGCCCTGGTTCTGGTTCTGTTGCTGACTCTGGTCCTGGCCGTCGCCGTTCTGGTCCTGACCGGCGTTCTTGCCCCCGTCGTCCTGGTTGCCGGAAGGACGCAGCGAGCACGCCGCGAGGGCTTCGAGTCCCTCCGGACGGTCGCCGACGCGGTCGATGGCGTCCGCGATGCGCTCGATCGTCGCGGTCCGCTTCTCCTTCAGCGGATCCATGATCGCGCTCGCTGCGGAACCGCTGTCCTGCTGTCCGGCCTGCATCGAGTTCTGCCACTGCTGGTAGGCGTCGGCTATCTGCTTGTCCAGAACAGCGAGTTGTTCGTCGACAGCTGCCCGCGCCTCGTCCGGCACCGTCGTGAGCCGAGTGCCGACGTCCGGGCAGTCGATCGTGGCGGCTCCGGCCCCGTCGGGGTGCGACTGTTCGGTCGACCCCCCGGCCCAAGGGCCCTCGGTGGCCGAAGCGTACACGTTGGCCGCCACCAGCCCACCTCCGCCCAGGATCAGCGCAATCGCCGCGAAGGTGGCGCGTCGTGGACCTGTGGGTCGTCTGCGCGTGTTGCGTCTCAAGGAAGAACTCCTAGACGTCGAGACCGGCCGGGCATGGGGATCCCCCCGTCCATACGGAGTTGAGCCCCGGCGCGTTCAAACGCCTCACGGATTCACAGAAACCTCATGACATCAGGGGTGTCGCCGCCGATCGCGAGTGCTGCGGCGTTACGGCGTACGGCTGTCCTTCCCGGCTCCACGAACATCGGCCGCCTCACGACCTCGGGCCCCGCTCGAGCAGCGCGGCCAGGGATGCTAGGACGACAGCGCCCACACCGCATGCGCCACGGCGTCCGCGTTGCGGTCCAGAGCCGTGTCGTTGATGTTGGACGACGTGTCGCACGACGCGTGGTAGCAGCGGTCGAACGCCTGGCCCGACGTGCCACCCCACTTGGCCGCCTGCGCGGCGGTTTTGATGTAGTCCGCCCCGCTGAAGATGCCGCCCACGGGTATGCCCGCGTTCTTGAAGGGCGCGTGATCGGAGCGGCCGTCGCCCTCGGTCTCCGGCTCCGTCGCGATGCCGAGCCCGGTGTAGTAGTCCTTGAACGTCTTCTCGATGGCAGGGTCGTCGTCGTAGACGAAATAGCCGGGGTTGGGCGAGCCGGTCATGTCGAAGTTGAGATAGGCGCTGATCTTCGCACGGTTCGCCGAGGAGAGCCCGTTGAGGTAGGTGCGGGAGCCGACCATGCCGAGCTCCTCCGCGCCCCACCAGGCGAACCGCAGGTGCTTCGCGGGTTGGTAGTCGGCCCGGGACACGGCGAGCGCGGTCTCCAGGACCGCCGCCGAACCCGAACCGTTGTCATTGATGCCGGGACCTGCGGTCACGCTGTCGAGGTGGGAGCCGGCCATGACGACCTGGTTGGTGTCACCCGCCCGGCCAGTCGGCGATCAGGTTGTAGCCGGTGCGGCCGGAGGACGTGAACTGCTGGGCGGTGATGGTGAACCCGGCCGCGGCTAGCTTGGCCTTCACGTAGTCGAGCGAGGCTTTGTAGCCGGCGCGGCCGTGCGCACGGTTGCCGCCGTTGGCGGTGGCGATGGACTGCAGTTGCGCAAGGTGGGCCTTCACGTTGGCCACGGAGATGTCGGGCGCGGCGGCCGCCCGGGGAACAGGAGCCGCCCCGGCTGTGGAACCGCTGGTGAGCAGTGCGGCGGCGACGACGGTGAGGCACGTCGACACGCGGACGGGAACGGAGAGCTTCATGTGGGGGCTCCGTCTTCCGGGGTGGACTCGTGCGGCGCCGGTGGCGGTTCCACGACACCGCATGTCATGTCCACATTCATGGGGTGCCTGGATCGTGAAGCCGTGGCTGACGTGCCGTCAAGACGGAAGTCGGACAGGGAGGTCCGCCGCGACCTGGAGAGCGCGGCACGCTGTGGCTGCCGCACTGCCGCAGACCGGCACCATGGTGGGCGATGCAACGCACGAACCCCCACCCCTGTGACAGGGGTGGGGGTTCGGATACGAGCGCCGGGCAGGCCTTGCACCTGCATCTCCCCGCAGGAAGCGGGGCGTCTTTCCTTGGACCACCAACGCACAGCCGCCAGGAGTTCCGGCGGCCTGCTCAAGATCAAGGATAGCGCACGTCCACCGCTCACCACCGCATCGGGAGTTCCCCAACGCGGTACAGCCTGGTCGGATCGCGGCGCTGCCAAAAACAGGAGTCGTGAGCGGGCGGTCTTCGGGTACTCGTCGCACCGTGCCGAGATCACGTGGCAGGCCGGTGGGCCGCCGCGGTCAATCAGCGAACTGGGAGACGCGCAGATGAGCAAGGTCAAGGAAACAGTAGAAGTCGACGTCCCCGTCCACACCGCCTACAACCAGTGGACGCAGTTCCAGGAGTTTCCGAACTTCATGGAGGGAGTGGAGGAAGTCAGGCAGTTGGACGACCGCCACAACCACTGGACCACAAAGGTCGGTGGCGTCCGGCGGGAGTTCGACACCGAGATCGTCGATCAGCTCCCCGACGAGCGCATCACGTGGCGCACCACCACCGGCGACGTGAGGCAGAAGGGCATGGTCAGCTTCCAGCGCCTGGACGACACGCACACGCGGGTGGAGCTGGTGATGGACGTCGAGCCCCGTGGAGTCACGGAGAGGGCCGCGGACATGCTGGGAACGATTGACCGGCGCGTCAAGGGCGACATGAGGCGCTTCAAGCAGTACGTCGAGGACCGTGGGAACGAGTCCGGGGCCTGGCGCGGACGCATCCAGCCAGGAGACGCCGGTCCTTCCCGTTGAGACCGGGGAGACCGGCGACCCTGCGCCCCGACTTCCCTGAGCAGCCGGGGCGCATCACTGTCAGTGATCGAGATTCGCAATCGCGCCGTCCGAGCGGAGCCGGACGCCGTCCGGACGGAGCCGGACTTCATGCGTCCGCGCCGGATTTCGTCTCCCGGCCCGGCCGGGGCCTGGCGCCTTCCAGCGCGAGATCGACCAGCCGTTGCGCGAGGGGCTCGTCGAGCCGTGCCCCACTCAGCACGACGCGGGCGAAGAGCGGTCCGCTGATGGCTTCGACGAGCAGGCCCGGATCGGTGTCCGCGGCCAGTTCGTCGCGCTCGATACCCCGCCGGACCATGACCGCGGCACGCTCCAGGCGATCGCTCCAGTAGGGGCCCCGGCGGTCGTCGAGCGTGTCGTCGCGCTCGACGCTCAGCCGCAGCAGGGCCTGGCCCTGTGGAGTGCCGAGCAACTGGACCAGCGAGGTGAAGAACTGCACCAGATCCCTTCGCACGCTGCCGGTGTCCGGGATCGGCAGCGCGGTGTCCAGTTGTGTGGTCAACGCGTCGAGCATCAGGTTCTCGCGGGTCTTCCATCGCCGGTAGATCGACGTCTCGTGCACTCCGGCGGAGCGGGCGACGGCGGCGACGGTCGCGCCCGCCAGCCCCTCGGTCGACAGGAGCTCCACCGCGGCGGTGAGCACGGCTTGCCGCATGCGCTCTCCTCGTCGGCGCAGTGGTGGTACGGCAGGCCCTGAGGAAGTCATCCTCCCCACCCTAATGCAAGTCCACTTGCGTTGTCGCGGCGGTCACCGTGCGGTGGTCGTGCCGAGCACCAGGTAGCCCGGCTGCGGTACCCGGCCCCGCTCTGTGCGTCGCGGCGGGGTCGGGTCTGCGGCAGGCCCCGCAGGCGGCCGCGGCCGGGGCGGACGAACACGGCGCGCAGGGTCGGGCCCTGCCCGCTGCTCTGTCTGCCCGAGCGGCTTCCTTCGAACCTCCCGATGCGTCAACGGTTGCGGCGGGCGATGGACCAGTTCAACGCCGTGGCGAAGGCGCACCATCCCGCGTAGGGAACAAGGGCTTGGGCGGCCACCGCGTCGGCGCGCGCGGTGCGCCGGATGAGCAGCACGTTGCTGGCGTCGAGCAGGAGGGTTCCCAGGACACCGGCCTTCGGGCTGCGGCAGCCGAAGAACATCCAGTTCCACGCCGCGATGAGGGCCAGGTTCGTACCCAGGGTGGTGGCCAGGGCCTGGCGCTGTCGGCCGTGCGTGCGTTGCAGGGCATGACCGGCTGCCCAGGCGATCGACAGATACAGCGGCGTCCAGACCGCGCCGAAGGCCCATGGCGGAGGCTGCCATGCCGGTTTGTCCAGCCGCTGGTACCAGTCGGTGTTCGGGTCCACGGCGCGCGACCCCACTACCGCGGCAGTCGCGACCGCCGCTGCGCCGGCCGCGTAGGGCATCCAGCGGGGATTCGTTTCTGGCCGGTTCGCTGTCTTCGTCAGCCTCATACGTTCACGCTTCCCGCGATCGCCGTGGCGCATGGTCGGATCACCCGCCTGCCCATGAGGAGCACGGGGCGGTGTTCACCTCGTGTGTGGGCGCGAGCGGGGTTCGGATCGGTCACCGGGGCCGGAGGCCTCCTCCGGGACGCGGTACAGATGCACCGCAACGGACGGTAGCGGACCTCGCGGCGTGGTGGTGGGCGCGTGCGGCATCCGATCAGGCATCGAGCAGATCAGGCACACGGCCGCCCGGACGTTCCTCTTCCCCTGCTTCTCCTGCCGCCCGAAGAACCCGGGGTCGGGGCAGGGCGAACCCGATGAGCATGACGTTGGTCGAGGTGCCCGATGAGCATGACGTTGGTCAAGGTGAAGGTGTCGTCGGTCGAGACCTCAGCCGCGTTGATCAGGAAAGCGACGAAAAACAGGACCGCCGAGACGATGACCGGCACGATGGCCGACACGATGGCCGTCCTTCCGGATGGGTGAAGCCGTTCCGTGTCGTGCAGTGCGGATGCCCCCAACCGGACCGGTGACACGAGGGCGTGTGCCGCGGCCGCCTGCCTGTGCCGGCCGAGCGGATGCGCCCGGCACAGGCAGGCTGCTGGAGGACTCGGCGATGAACGCGCCGGCGGTCGCTGCCGACTCCCACGGACGAGGGGGGTGCCCCGGCAGGTGTGGGTGACGGCTGCGCGAGCCGCGGTCCCCCGGGTGGCGAGCGTCTCAACTGGTCTGGCAGGCGGCGCCGTTGAGGCTGAAGGCCGCGGCCTGCCGGTGTCGCCGGTGTGTGTGGCATGGAAGCCGAGGGTGGTGGACGCTCCGGGGGCCACGGTGACGTTGTAGGGCGCACCGTCTTGGCGATCTCCGCCGCGATGGCGATCTTCCGTGCGCCAGCCCGGTTCTTGTCGTGCTCGTTCTTGGCGACAAACCCGTTCATGGTCGTCAGGGCCGCGTCGAAGTCGCCGTCCTTGTACTGGTCCACGCCGCAGGCATACGCCCCCGAGTCAGCGCTCCTGCCCGCTCGGTCAGCGTCCTCGCCGAGGGCCTCGGTGATGTCCGCCCTGCCGCCCGACACGCTCGTGATCTGCGCACTCAGGCTCCGCAAGCGCTCCACTGCCGCACAGGGTTCACCGCCGCGCACGCCCCGCGCGGTCCTGTCCACGGCGGACTTGACGGCCGGCTCGACTTGGGCTGCCTGCTCCGAGCCGGGGAAGGTGGTGAGCAGTTCACCGAACAGCGTCGGCCAGCCGGCATCGCCGCTCGCCAGTCCGTCCGACGCGCACTCGTACAAGGACGTGGCCAGACGCTGGTCGGGCCATGTGGCCAGAGCACCGAGGTCCTTCTTCGGCAGGGTGTGCGGGACCGTGCGCAAGTACGTCAGCGGTGCCACCGCATCGCAGTACTTCTTCTGCTCGTACGCGGCACCGACCGTCGCGTAGTAGGTCGTCATGTGTACGGTCGATGACTGAACACGGACAGAGAGTGCACAACTGCTTTGCCTTTCCCCTGACGGGGAGGGCGACGGACAGGGCCCCGCCGGGCGCACTCCGCTGCCGTGCCGCACTCTCGATCGGGCCTGTGCGGCCGACGGCACCGGAGCATCCGGCCCCGGACGAAGCACCCGAAAGAGGGAACTCACGCGCAACGAAAGGGAGGCAGGGGTACCGGACCGACAACGTCAGTGGAGCGAGAGGAATCGCCGTGATCTTCACGCTGTGCACCGCAGGGCCGTTGCTGCTCGCCCTCCTGCTGGTCGTCCAACAGGACAACCGGCGCCACGTCCCCCGGCACAAGCGGGGTTCCTGAGAGTCTGCGCCGGCCGGCGGTCAGGTGGGGGCGCGGCGCGGGCGCGGTGGGGTTTGGCCATTTCGGTGGGCACCGCGGCGGGACGGACGGTGGTTGGGTGGACGGTCGGGCGAGTGGGGGGCCGGTATCGGGCAACCCGTCGCGGCAGTGGAACGCGTGCTTCGGCCACTGGTCAGGAGAGGGAGCGCAGGATGACGAACGCAGGCGCAGCCCGTCCCGTGTCGGGCAGCATTCGACTGCCGGGGATCGTGCTCGGGGTGGGGCTGGGCGGATTCGTCGACGGCATCCTGCTGCACCAACTCCTGCAGTGGCACCACATGTTGTCCAGCACCAATCACGACCGCATCGGCGTCAAGTACTACAACCCTCACACCGTTTCCGGGCTGGAGATGAACACCGTGTGGGACGGCATTTTCCACGCGGTGTGCTGGATCGCGGTGATCGCGGGCCTGGGCATCCTGAACGCGCGGGTCACGGACAACCGGCGGGCGGTATGGGCGTCGCGGGCTCTGTGGGGATGGATCCTGGCCGGCTGGGGCCTGTTCAATCTGGTCGAGGGCATCGTGGACCACCAGATCCTGGGCATCCATCACGTGCACGGCGGACCGTATCGGGCGTGGTGGGACGCCGGTTTCCTCGTCCTGGGCGCGCTGTTCCTGGCCGCGGGCCACCTGCTGCAGCGCAGCGGTCGTCCCCTTGTCGGCGCCGAGGGCGCCGGAGGCAACGCCTGATGGGCGGCGGGCACCCGATGCACGACCACGGCGCGGTCGGCGGCGGCCTGCCGGGGGTGGGACTGACCGTGCTCGCCCTCCTGACTGCCGGCGGCGTGCATCTCCTTCTCGTGCGGCGAGCCGTACGCCGTAACGCCGCCCCGGGCTGGAGCGGCCGGCGCTCGGCCTCGTTCGTGGCCGGGTTGGCCCTGCTGGCCCTGGCACTTTTGCCGCCGCTGGCCCCGGCAGCACACACCGACTTCCGCGGACACATGCTCCAGCACCTGCTCATCGGCATGTACGCACCCCTCGCGCTGGTGCTGTCCGCGCCGGTCACCCTGCTGCTGCGGGCCCTTCCGCCGGCTCGCGCCCGCCGGCTCACCGCTCTGCTGCGCAGTCGGTACGCGCGGGTCCTGGCCCACCCGGCCATGGCCTTGGCACTGAGCACCGGCACGCTCGGCCTGCTGTACTTCACCCCGCTGTTCAATGCCTCCATGCAGCACCCTGTCGGGCACTGGCTGCTGCATGCGCACTTCCTGGCCTCGGGGTGTCTGTGGGCCTACGTCATCGCCGGGCCCGACCCTGCGCCCGGCCGGCCGACCGTGCGGGCACGGCTGGTGTACCTGGGCATCGCCGTGGCCGTGCACGCGCTGGTCGCGCAGGCCATGTACGGCGGGTTCTTCGTGGACATCCACGCGCCCGTCGGCCAGGTCCAGCAGGGCGCGGAGATCATGTACTACGGCGGGGACGTCGCCGAACTGCTGCTGGCCGCCGCGTTGGTGGCCACCTGGCGACCCGAGCGCCGCGCCGAGGCGGGGCGGCTGCCCGGGCGCCCGGGGGTGGATGCGGCCAGGGGGTAGTGCCGCAGCCGGCTCGGAAATCCGACCGCGGCACATCCCACTGCCGGGGCGCGGAAGGAGGGAAACACGCCCCGGTATGGCCTGCGACTTCCCCGGCCCGGCGGCCGCACACTGCACCAATCGGGTGATCGTGGGCAGGGCTGAACGCGACTGCCGGGTGCCGCACCACCTCGACCCACCCGCCCAACGATGCATGTGCGTAATGATTCCAGCCGGTCAGCCGCGGTTTCAGTCACAGCTGCGTCCCGGGTCGGCCCCTCTCCATCGCCGTAAAGCGCAGGTAGAACGGCATCCATGACCCGATCGCATGGATCAGCGATTCTTCAGGCATTGGACGCATGTATCTCCGTCATCGACCCTTGAAGGGCACAGCCGATTCCACCGGCCCACAAGGAGTCGATCATGAACAGGCAGCGGAACGCGGCCGAAGCACCCATCGAGACGACCGCCCGGGGCCGTGCCGTGCTGAACGACCCCCACCTGAACCGGGGTACCGCCTTCACGCAGGAGGAGCGGCGCGAGCTGGACCTGGTGGGCCTCGTGCCGCCGCAGGTGCTGACCCAGGACCAGCAGGCGCAGCGGGCGTACCAGCAGCACGCGGCGCAGCCGAACGACCTCGCCAAGAACGTCTACCTGACGGCGCTGCACGACCGCAACGAGGTGCTGTTCTACCGGCTGCTCGGCGACCACCTCGCCGAGATGCTGCCGATCGTCTACACCCCGACCGTGGGCGCCGCCATCCGGCGCTACAGCTACGAGTACCGGCGCCCCGGTGGTGTCTACCTGTCGGTCGACGCCCCCGAGGACATCGAACGCTCCCTGCGTGCGAGCGGTCTCGGCCCCGACGACGTGGACCTGATCGTGGCCACCGACGGCGATGCGATCCTCGGCATCGGCGACTGGGGCGTGGGCGGCATCGACATCGCGGTGGGCAAGCTCGCCGTCTACACCGCCGCCGCGGGAGTGGACCCGCGCCGCACGCTGGCGGTGATGCTGGACGTCGGCACCAACCGCAGGGAACTGCTCGACGACCCGCTCTACCTGGGCACCCGGCACCCGCGCGTGGACCGGGCGACCTACGACGCCTTCATCGACGCCTACGTGCGTGCCGCCACGAAGCTCTTCCCGGGCGCGTTGCTGCACTGGGAGGACTTCGGCCCGGCCAACGCCCGCCGCATCCTGGACCGCTACCGCGACCAGGTCTTCACCTTCAACGACGACGTCCAGGGGACCGGTGCCGTCAACCTCGCCGCCGTGCTCTCCGGTGTGAAGGCCAGTGGCGTTCCGCTGCGCGACCACCGCATCGTCGTCTTCGGCGCCGGGACCGCCGGCATCGGCATCGCCGACCAGCTCCGCGACGCCCTCGTCGCCGACGGGCTGACCGCTCGGGAAGCCACCGCCCGCATCTGGGCCGTCGACCGCCAGGGTCTGCTCACCGAGGGCCAGGAAGGGCTGCGCGATTTCCAAGTCCGCTACGCCCGCCGCCCCGCCGAGGTCGCCGACTGGCGGCGCGACGGACAACTCGGCGGCATCCCGCTGGCCGAGGTCGTCGAGCGTGTGCGTCCCACCGTCCTGATCGGCACCTCCGGCCAGGGCGGCGCCTTCACCGAGGAGATCGTCCGTACGATGGCCGCCCACGCCCGGCGCCCGATCATCCTGCCCATGTCGAACCCGACCGATCTGGCCGAAGCGGTCCCCGCCGACCTGCTCGCCTGGACGGACGGGCGCGCCCTGATCGCCACCGGCAGTCCCTTCGCGCCCGTCGAATACGACGGCGTCACCTACCGGATCGCGCAGGCCAACAACGCGCTCGTCTTCCCCGGCCTGGGCCTGGGGGCCATCGTCGCCGGAGCCGACCGCGTCACCGACGGCATGCTGGTCGCCGCCGCACACGCCGTGGCGCGGCAGACCGACGCCACCTCCCCGGGCGCCCCCGTCCTGCCCCTCATCGACCGGCTCCGCGACACCTCCGTCGCCGTCGCCGTCGCCGTGGCCCGTGCCGCCGCGGAAGACGGGGTGGCCCGCGAGGTCGTCGACGACGGCGTCGAGGAACGTGTCCGCGCCGCGATGTGGCAGCCGGTCTACGCGCCGATCAAGGCCGTCTGAGCCGCGCTCACTCCTTCGGAACGGCCGGCGGGCCGACCGGCTGCGAGCACCCGGGAATCGTCCTCGGCGGTCGGCCGCAACGACGCGCGCCACCGGATCCGCCGGAGACGGACCGGCACGGCTACCCGTGCCACCGCCACGACGGCGAGCCGGGCCCGGCCCTCATCCGCCGATCCGGCTCGCCCAGGACCTCGCCCAGGACCGTTCGGCGGCGAGGCTCCGCCTGCCCGACTGCGACCTCCCGGCACGCGAAAGGACACAGCCGTATGACTTCAGCAGCCCGCGCACGACCGGGGCGCTCCTCGCGCGGCGCTCCGCCGTCACGGCTGCGCCGCGCGCTCGGCATCCCGCTCACCCCGTTGCCCCTGGCGGCAGCGGCGCGGGGCGCCGTCGCGCTCGCCCTGCCCCTCCTCGTCGGCGTGCGGACCGGGGCGGTGATCCCCTCGGTGATGGCGGGGATCGGTGCCCTGTGGGGCGTGAGCCAGGACGGCTCCGACCCCTACCGGCTGCGCGTCCGACGGCTGGGCTGCATGGGCCTGGCCGCCGCACTCGGCCTGCTCGCCGGTGAACTCTCGCTCCGCAGCGGGCAGTCGGCGGCGGTGACGGTCTGCCTGGTCGCCGCCGCCCTGCTGGCCGGCTCGATCAGCCTGCGCGGCCGAGTCGCCTCCGTGTCCGGCATGCACCTCCTGCTCGGCGTCACGGTCGGCAGCGGCATCCCGGTGCCCGGGCCGTGGTGGCAGTCGCCCGTGGCGCTGCTCGCCGGGGTGGGCCTCGTCATCGCGCTGTCCGCGACCCCGTGGCTGTGGCGGCGGCACCACATCGAGCGGGCCGCCGTCCTGGCCGTGTACCGGGCCGCTTCCGAGGCACTGTCGGCAGCAGGGACCTCTGCTGCCGAAGACGCGAGGCGGCGACTGACGGTCGCCCTCGACCACGCCCACCAGGTGATGGGCCGCCACCTGACACCCCGCGGCCGGGCGGAGACGGAGCTGCGTGCGTTGCTCAGGGCGTTCCACGTGGCGGTGCAGCTGGGCGAGGTGGCGTCGGCGCTGGTGTGGGAGGCGCGTCCGCTCCCCCGGGCCGTGACGCGGGTACCGCTGGTGATGGCCGAGCGTCTGCTGCCGGACGGCGGCAGGGTTCCCGCTTCGGCCCTGGACACGGCAGCCCAGGTGAGTCCCGATGCCCGCGCGGACTCGCCGGGCCTGCGCGCACTCGCCACGTTGTACGCGGCGACCGAGGCCGAACGCGTGGACGAGGTGGCGCTGCACCTCCCGGCCCGACCGTGGCACGGGCGGTCGGCCCACCTGCGGTACGCCGTTCTGCTGGCGGCCTGCGTGCTCGTCGCGCAGCTGTGTGCCGAAGTGCTGCACGGCCCGCGCGGATACTGGCTCCCCATGACCGTGGCCTTCGTCTACAAGCCCGACTTCGGGCCCGTGTTCCGGCGGGCCCTCCACCGCTGCGCCGGCACGGTCGTCGGCGTGGCCGCCATTGGTGCGGTGACGCTGCTGACGACCGACACCTACGCCCTCATCGGCGCCGTGGCGGTCTTCGGCGCCCTGATGGCCGTCGGCGTACGGCACCACTACGCGCTCGCCACGACCGGCCTGACCGCGATCGTGTTCGTCCTCGTCGATCTGCTCGGCGACCACCGGGCGCTGTACACGGCGCGCATCCTCGACACCGCACTGGCCGCCGCCATCGTCCTCCTCGCGCACTTCGCCCTGTGGCCCGACTCCGCGGCCGGCCGTGCCGCCGGGCAGACCGAAGCCGCCCTGGCCGCCGCTCACCGCTACCGCGACCTGGCCCCGAGTGCGGCCCCGGCCGAGCGGCACGCGCTGCGCCGCGCCGCCTACCACCGGCTCGCCGAGGCACGGCAGGCCGTCGCCCACGCCCACGGCGAGCCGAGCCGCCCGGGCCGGGGGCTGCCGGACTGGGAGCACGCCATCGCCGCGGCCGAGCAGCTCTGCGACGCCGTGACCGCACAGTCCCTGGCCGCCGACCCGCCGTCCATGCCCCCAACGCCTTGGTGTCCCCGATCCGATGCGGTGCGAGAATAGGGGCGATGGATTTCCAGGTACTGCGCTCCTTCCAGGCGGTGGCCGAGGGCCTGACGGTGACCGAGGCCGCCGCGGAGGCCCGTATCACCCAGCCCGCCCTGTCGCGGGCGCTGAACCGGCTCGAGGACGAGGTGGGCGCGGAGCTCTTCCAGCGCGTCGGCCGCGTCCTGCGGCTGACTCCGGCCGGGCGGGTGTTCAAGGAGTACGCCGATGCCGTCCTCGACAGCTACGACCGGGGCGGCGGGCCGTGGCCGAGGTCGTCGATCCCGAGGCGGGCCTGGTGTCGCTGGCCTTCCTGCACACCCTGGGCACCTGGCTGGTGCCGAAGCTCGTCACCGGGTTCCGGCAGGCGTTCCCCAAGGTCCGGTTCGAGCTTCACCAGCACGGGGAGAACGGCCTCGTCCAGCACCTCCTCGACGCCACCGCCGACCTGATCATCACCAGTGGGGACCCCGGCCATCCGCTGATCACCTGGCGGCGGCTCCTGGTCGAACCCCTCTGGCTCGCCGTCCCCACCCAGCACCCCCTGGCCCAGCACCGCCGGGTCCGGCTGGCCGAGGTCGCCGAAGAGCCCTTCATCCTGCTCAAACCCGGCTACGGGCTGCGCAGCGTCACCGAAACGCTGTGCCGCCAGGCCGGCTTCACTCCGCTCATCGGCTTCGAGGGCGAAGAGGTCCACACCTTGCGCGGCCTGGTCGCGGCCGGCCTGGGCGTGTCCCTGATCCCGTCGTCGCCGGACGCCGCGGCGACCCCCGCCTTCCCGATCCGCTACCTGGAGATCACCGACGTGCACGGTGCCCGCGACATCGGTATCGCCTGGCTCTCCGGCCGCACCCTGCCACCGGCCCCACAGCGCTTCATCGACCACGCGCTCGGCGCGACGGCCGGTTCGACTCCGGCCCGGGGCTGAACCGGGCACGGTGGTGGCCCTGCCCTCCGCGACCGCGCCGGAACCGTACACGACGACGGCCGCACCAGGTCCGTCGGACGATGGGCGGGTTGACGGCGGCACGATCAGGAGCAGGGCGGCCGGCAGAAGACCGTGGAGGAGGAAGAAGGCGCCGAGGAGTCGACCGGGGGTCCCCCGCAGTCGGTGGCCCAGCCGGAGACGACGCTCCCGACAACTGAGACGGAACGGTGCCTGTGCCTACGGACGGGACGGTGCCTCGCTCATCGGGGCGCGGACCGGCTTGCCGCCGCTCACCGCCCAGGCACGAGCGGTGAGCCGGATGGAGCCGTCCGACCGCCTGGGGACAGCCGCGCTGAGCGCGTCACGTACCCGGTCGCGGTCGGACGGGGGGAGAGCGGCGACGTAGCCCGGTGCGGGCCCCTGTCCCAGAAAGGGCTCCCACAGATCGTCGAAGTCGGCGAAATCGGTCGGCACCTCGATGGGGACGGTCGACACGTCGGCGAGTCCCGCGTCGGCCCACACCGCGTGCAACGCCTCCGGACGGCACACGGGGAAACGACGTCCCTCGTCGACCGCGGCCGCGGTCGGCTCCGCCTCGGCGGCGGCGTCCCAGAACCGGCGGAGGAAGCCCATGCCGTCGGCATAGTCCCACACGTACGCCGCGACCGGGCCGCCCGGCCGGACCACCCGGGCCATCTCGGCCACGGCCGCGGCGGGCTCGGCAAGGAAGTTCAACGTCAGAGCGCTGACGGCCACGTCGAACGAAGCGTCGCGCACCGGCAGCGCCATCGCGTCCGCCACCACGCAGCACGTCGAGTCGGCGGCCGCGGTCCGGGCCGCACGCACAAACGCCTCGGACCGGTCGATGCCCACCACCACGCGGGGCCGGCGCCCGGCGGCCACCACTGCCGCAAGCACACCGGTACCGCATCCCACATCCAGCCACCGCAGACCGTCGGCACAGTCGAGCCACGCGACGAACTCGTCCGCGACGAGTCGGCTCCAGCGCCCCATGTAGCGCTCGTGGGCGGCCCCGACCGTCCATGCCTCAAACCGCTGCTCGGCCATGTCCCCCATGGTCCCCCAGGGACGGGACGGCCCCAGATGGTGTCCGCCTTGGCCCTGGGCTGGGTCAGGACGAGCAGCTCCCGTTCGACGGCTCGAGGCGGACGCCGGCTTCCCGGTCGCCGAGGGCCGATGTGTGTGCCGTTCAGGCCTACGGGTGATCACCGGCGTCGGGCTGACGGGGACGGTCTCTTCCCTAGCGCTCCTCGTCGGCACCGCCCCGTGGAACCCGCGTCGCGTCGCCGGGGCCCGCGGGCAACGCCAGGTGCGCCAGGTCTCCGGGAGGGGGACTCGTCACCGGCCAGAGCGGGGCAGGGGTTCCGTCGGCGATCGCGGCCGGAGCGTCGGTCAGCTTCATGCGCTCGCGCAGACGGCCGTAGAAGTCCATCGGTCCCAGCCGGACGGCCCGTAGCCGGCGTGGGGCCATGTACACACCGATCCAGTCCCCCGGGTCGAGCACGCCCCGCAGTTGGCCGTCGATACTGACGGCGGCCTGGCCCGAGCGCTCGAGCACGCGCAGAGCGATGGGTTCGTCCGGCGCGGCCACGACCGACCGGTTGAACGCCATGTGCGGGGCGACCGGCGTGAAGATGAGGGCGTCCGCGCGGGGCGAGACGACAGGGCCGCCGGCGGCGAAGCTGTAGGCCGTGGACCCCGTCGGTGTGGCGACCAGCAGCGCGTCGGCGGAGTAGGACGCCAGGAGCCTGCCGGCGAGGTAGACGCCGACCGACACCTGCCGGTCTCGTGCCAGTTTCTCCAGGACGACGTCGTTCAACGCGGTCACATTCAGGGCGATGCCCCACTCGCCACCGGCCTCGCACTCGGTGCGCACCCGCGGAGGCGGCAGGAGGGGGCCACGGCCGTAGCGCATCAGTTCCTCCATGCCCGGGGGCACCTCCAGGCGGCATGAGGCGCGCAGGGTGAGCAGCATGCGGCTTTCGACGGTGTGCCGCCCCTCACTCACGGCGTCCAACGCCGGGCCCACCACCGTGACGGGCACCTCCGTCAGAAAACCCAGCCGCCCGAGATCGACTCCGAGGACCAGGGCGTCGTTCTCCGCGGCCAGCCGGGCGCCTCGCAGGAAGGTTCCGTCGCCTCCCAGGGTGACGATGAGGTCGGGGTTGCCCGCGGACTCGACTTCCTCTCCGGCACTGCGGCGCCCGCCGTCACGCCATACGTCGATGTCCGTGCACTGCACGGCGTGGTCGTCGCACCATGCACGGACGGTGCGGGCGGCATCCGCGGCTTCCGTGCGTCCTCCGTGAACGACCAAGCCGATACGACGTACCGTCACGCCTGCCTCCGGACATCAACTCGCGGGTGGACTGCCATACTCACCGCGCCGCGGACCCACTCCTTTCAACGCCACGCCGCCCGAGGGCTCCGCTCCGTACCCGGTCGCAGAGAGGCGCATGTCGGTGACCGTCACACCCACGGGCACGACGTCGACCGCTGACGGCCGAAGGCCCGGCAGTGTCGCAGGATCACGTCCGACGACGGTCTTTGCGGGCACAGGTGCTTTTCTTGGGCATGACACGGAACGGAAGTCCCCTTCCGTACATGTTCTCCCTCTCGTATGTCGGTGCGCCTCTCAGAGGCCGCCCTGCTCTGCACAGCCGGAGGAGAATCCGTGTTCCAACCTTCCGTCCGCCCTGCCCGCCCCGCCACCGCGGCCGCCGCCGCGCTCGCCGCCGTCGGGGCCCTCACCGCCACGGCCGCCGCGCCGGCCTCGGCGCACATACCCGCACACCCGCGCACCTCCGCTCGGCACGTCCTGCTGCTGTCGGTCGACGGGCTGCACCAGTCCGACCTCGCCTGGTACGTCGCGCGCCACCCGCAGTCGGCACTCGCGCGGCTCGCCGCCGGCGGTGTGGAGTACACCCGCGCCAGAACCACGGTGCCCTCCGACTCGTTCCCCGGCATGGTCGGTCAGCTCACGGGCGGCAACCCGGGCACCACGGGCGTCTACTACGACGACACCTACAGCCACGCCCTCCTCCCGGCCGGTACGACCAGCTGCACCGGCGTCAGGCCCGGTGCCGAGGTCGATCTCACCGAGGACCTCGACAGGAACAAGGACTCCCTCGACGCCGGCCAGGGCCTGAGCGGGCTGCCCGGGAGCGTCCTGAACATGACCGGCGACGCCCGCAGCCTGATCGACCCGTCGAAGCTGCCGGTCGACCCGGCGACCTGCAAGCCGGTCTACCCGCACGCGTACCTGAAGGTGAACACGGTCTTCGACGTGGCCCGGAAGGCCGGGCTGCGCACCGCCTGGTCCGACAAGCACGTGGCGTACGAGATCCTGAACGGCCCCTCCGGCAGCGGCATTCAGGACCTGTTTGCGCCCGAGATCAACAGCGAGGCGACCGGCTACGCGGCGGGCGACGACTGGACCAAGGACAACGCGGCGACCGAGCAGTACGACGGCTACAAGGTGCAGGCCGTCCTCAACGAGATCGACGGCTACGACCACGGCCGCACGCACAAGGTCGGCACACCGGCGGTCTTCGGCATGAACTTCCAGTCCGTCTCGACCGCCCAGAAACTGCCCGCCTCCGACGGACTGACGGGCGGTTACGCGGCGAAGGGCGTGCCCGGCCCGCTGCTGGCGAAAAACCTCGCCTTTGTCGACAAGGAGGTCGGGGCGCTCGTCACCGAACTCCGCAAGCGACACCTCGACGGCAGTACCACGATCATCCTGTCGGCCAAGCACGGGCAGTCGCCGACCGACCCGAGCGCACTGACCCGCGTCGACGACGGCGCCCTGCTGGACGGCCTCAACGCCGCCTGGAAGGCCGCCCACCCGGGCGCGGGCGACCTGGTCGCGCACGCCGTGGACGACGACGCCATGCTCCTCTGGCTCACCGACCGCTCCCGGGCCGCCACCGACTTCGCCAAGGCGTACCTGCTGGCCCAGTCCGGTACCGGTAACGGCATCGACGGCAAGGCCAAGCCCTTCACCGCGAGCGGCCTGAAGACCCTGTACGCCGGTGCGGCCGCAGCCCGCTGTTTCCACGTCCGGCCGGGCGACGCCCGCGTGCCCGACCTGTTCGGCATCGCCCAGTACGGCGTCGTCTACACCGGCGGCAAGAGCAAGATCGCCGAGCACGGCGGCGCCCACGCCGACGACCTCGACGTCCCCCTCGTCGTCTCGGGCGCCGGGGCCGAGCACGGTGTGCGCATCGGCGTCCCGGTGCGGACCACGCAGATCGCCCCGACGATCCTGCGCCTGCTCGGCCTGGAACCGCGTGACCTCGACGCCGTCCGCATCGAGCACACGCAGGCGCTGCCGGTGCGCTGACGGCTCGTCCAAGGACAGGGACAGGGACAGGGACAGGGACAGGGACAGGGACAGGGACAGAGGCAGGGACAGAGAGGCAGGCGCTGGTGCGCCGCGCGGGCCCGAAAGCGCACCGTCGGAGCGTCGCGCAGCACCGTTGACGGTCGCGCACCCCGGCGTCCGCGAGATGGCGCGTTTCCTCGCGGACGCCGGGCGGCGCAGCGACGCCCGAGGGCCGCAGGTGAGGTAAAGCAATCGTATGGTCTAGTCCAAAGAATTATATGGTCTAGGCCAATCGGTTGACGTGAGCGCGACAGCGTCAAGAAGCTGGGACGACTCCCCACCCCACTGGAGGCACGTAGTGAGACGTCTTCGCGCATGTCTGGGCGCGGCCGCCGCCGTAGGGCTCGCCGCGGCCGGTACGACCGCGCTGGTCGCGGGCAACGCCTCGGGCGCGACGAGCGCGCTGAGCAACCGCTGGTACGCCGCAGCCCCCTACCTGATGCCGCTCGACAACGACCCGCCGGACCCGGCCGCCATCATGGACGCCACCGGTCTGAAGGCGTTCCAACTAGCCTTCATCCTCGCCCCCAACGGCGGCGGCTGCTCGCCCACTTGGGGCGGCACGGCCGCGGTCTCCTCGGACACCGCCGTCCAGTCGGTCATCAACACCATCCGCGCCAAGGGCGGCGACGTCTCCGTCTCCATCGGCGGGTACGGCGGTACCAAGCTCGGCCAGGTGTGCTCGGACGCGGCCGCCACCGCGGCGGCGTACCAGCAGGTCATCACCAAGTACGGCCTGCACGCGATCGACTTCGACCTGGAGGAGCCGGAGTACGAGAACGCGGCGGCCATCAAGAACGAGATCGGCGCCGCCAAGATCCTCCAGCAGAACAACCCCGGCCTCTACGTCTCCGTCACCACGGCCGGCACGGCGGACGGCACCGGCTGGTTCGGCAAGCAGATGCTGCTGGAGGCGAAGACGCAGGGGTTCACCCCGAACAACTTCTCCATCATGCCGTTCGACGGCGGCTTCAACGGCGCGGCCTCCCAGACCGGCGCGCTGACCAACTTCAACCAGATCCTGCAGTCCACCTTCGGCTGGGACCAGGCAACCGCCTACGCCCACGAGGGCTTCTCCGGGATGAACGGACGCAGCGACACCGGCGAGACCTTCACGCAGGCCGACTTCCAGACCGTGCTGGACTACGCCACCAGCCACAACATGGACCGCTTCACCTTCTGGTCGCTCAACCGCGACCGCCAGTGCACCCCGCCCGACAACGGCGGCCGCACGTCGGGCACCTGTTCCAGCGTCAGCCAGAACTCGTGGGACTTCGCCAAGTACTCGGTGAACTTCGCCGGGGCCACCCCGCCCTCCACCACCCCCACCCCGACACCCACACCTCCCGGCACCTCGTGCAAGCCGGCCTGGAGCTCGACCGCGGTCTACACCGTCGGCAACGAGGTCTCGTACAACAAGCACAACTGGAAGGCCAAGTGGTGGACCCAGAACGAGGTCCCCGGCGCCGCCGAGTGGGGCCCCTGGCAGGACGAGGGCGCCTGCTGACGGCCCGACCGGCCCGGATGGGCGGGGCGCACCTCCCCATGGGTGCCCCGCCCGCCGGACGTGGCGCACCGGCCGGCAGCGGTTGACCGCGTGTCACGCGTCTGCCCGCTTCGGCCCCTGCGCCAGGCTGACCAGGTGAATGCCGACCGGACGCGAGCGAGATGCGCGTCAGCATCGCATTGTTCGCCCTGACCGTGACCTCCGGCGCGGGCGATGCGATCGCGTTTCTCGGCCTGGGGCATGCCTTCGCCGCCCTCGCCACCGGAAACCCCTGCTGCTCGGCTTCGGGGCCGCGAGGGCGCCGGGGATTCCCGTCGCCCGGCCGGCAGAGGCTCTGGCCGCCTTCGTCGTCGGAGCCGCCGCCTCCCACCTCGTCATCGCGCGGCTGAACCGTCGAGGACGGCGCTGGTTCGTGATCGCACTCGCTGCCGAGGTCGTGGTGCTGAGTGCCGCCGGCCTGTACGCCGTCGCCACCAGCGGGACGGACGCCCTTGCCGTGCACGCCATGGCCGTCACCGTCGCGCTGCCGGCGTGCGCCATGGCATGGCGCACACGCGCGATGATCGAGGCGGGGATTCCGGACATGCCCACCACAGTGGTGCAGATCACGCTGGTCCAGGCACTGGCGGACGTCCTGTCGTTGCGTTCGGCCGCTTCCCGTACCTCTTCCTCGCCTCTGACGCGGGTGCGTCGTACCGCGACCGTCCTCGGCATGTTCGTCGGCGGAGTCGTCGGGGCCGTCGCTGCGCCTCGGCCCCGGGCCCGCCATCGTCGCCGTCACACTGCTCGAGACATGCGTGGTGGCCGTGTACTCCCGCGCTCCCCGACTCCGGCCACCGGCGGGTGCAGAACACTGACCACCGGGTGCAGAACGACGACGCCACCGGGCTCTGGTACCGCGACAAGCGTTTCCTCCCCGGCGGGATCGTCTCGCCCTCGGGCAGGCCGGTGGTGTGGTCGCGCGGCAACGGCTGGGTGGCCGGTGGACACACCAAGACCCTCAAGGCGCTGCCCCCAGGGGAGCGGCACACCGCCGAATACTGCCGGACGCTCACCCGGCCGGTGCGGGCCGCGGCGGCGGTGCCGCGTAAGGGGCGGCGGTGCAGCGTAAGGACGGCCTCTGGAACGTGATCCTCGCCGACCCCGAGCACCT
Organism: Streptomyces sp. NPDC005202; assembly: GCF_040608235.1. Lineage (NCBI taxonomy): Bacteria > Bacillati > Actinomycetota > Actinomycetes > Kitasatosporales > Streptomycetaceae > Streptomyces > Streptomyces sp. NPDC005202. The sequence continues at coordinate 21,721 of NZ_JBEXHW010000012.1, forward strand.
GCCCGGACCGGCGACGAGCGGCACTGACCACTCGGCCAGGGCTCCCGCGCGCGTCCAGTCAGTGGAAGACCGACGTACCGCGCGCCGCGCCTCCTGACCACATGCGCCGGGCGTGCGGTGGATCGACAATGAGCACAGGTCGGGGCGCCGAGGACGCGCGGCGTATGCCGAGAGGAACGCCTCCATGTGCGCACAGCCGCCATCGCCGTCAGGAGCCGTGCACAGTGCACGCACCGGCACGGGTGGCGAGCGGGCATGATGAGCCGCCCGGACCGTACTGTGACCGTACGACGGTCGATCCAGGTCACCGGCGCGGCGAGTGCCGGCTTCTACACGTTCCTGTACGGCTTCGAGCAGCCGGTCTCGGCCTGTACGCACTCTTCACCCCCAGGGCCGGCCGGCAGCAGGCCTCTGTCACGTTGCGGACCCTGCCGATCGGGGTGGTGCTCATCACCCTGGGCACGGGACTCGCCGCGAGCACGGCGGGCGCCGTGGCCGGCATGCTCGTCACCGGCTTCCTGCTGAGTTTCGCCGCGGTGGCCGGACCCCGTCCGGCGGGTGCCGCACCCGGTCTGCAACTCCTGTACATCCTGGCGTGCTTCCCGCCGTACGCTGCCCAGACGCTGGGCGCCCGGCTGACGGGGCTGGCCGTGGGCGTCGTACTCCTCGCGCTGGCCCAGGCCTTCCTCCTGCCCGGCCCGCCACGCACTACCGGGAACGGCTCGCCGACGCGCTGGAGACGGCGGCCGCAGCAGCGGCCGAATCCGCCCACTCCCCGGTCACACAGCTGCGTGAGCGGAGCGAGGGGCTGCGGCTGTCGCAGGTGGCGCCCGGTGAGCGCCCGGCCGGCCCGGGGCGTACGGACCGGGCTCTGGCCCAGGCCGGCGCTGCGACCCGCCGGATCTGCAGTTCCGCAGCGAGCCGCACACTGCCGGGGAGGGCGTTCAGGCCGACTGGCACGGGGTCCTCATCGTGGCGTACCAGAGCGTGCTGGGCGCGCAGCGGCTTCCCCGCTTCGAGCTGCCGGCGGGCGACGCTCCGCCGGACGCGAGCGCATGGGCCCGCAGGACGGCAGCCGAGCTGGCGACGGACGCCGACCGGATCGCCACGCTCCTCACCCGTGCCGAGCGCCCCGTCCCCAGCCGGCGTCCGGGTACCCCACCGCCGCCGGAGCACCATCCGGCCCTTCCCACGGTCGTCGATCTGGAAGTGTGGATGACGGACATCGACCGACAGCTCACCCGCATCGAAGGCTCCGTCGGTCGCGACGCCTGAGCCCGTCGCCCCTGCAAAACGGTCTTCTTTTCTCTTCCCCCGCCACGACCGGCTCCTTCCATGGCAGTGCCCCCGCTGCCGCGGTCCGGCCTTCTTTGCAGGTCACGGGTGAGATGATCTTGCGGTGGCTGGTGTGATTACGGCGTCGGAGCCATCCTCCTGGACAGGCCCGTTCACCGGGCTGAGCCCGCGCTGCTTCGGAAAGTTGGTGACCGCGCTACGCCGCGAGGGCGCGGACGAGGTGAGGCGGGGACGGCCGTGGTGCCTGCCGCTTGAGGACCCGGTGACCGGGGCGTCCAGCGGAATGGGCCGTGCGCGCGGATCTCAGGGCGGCCGCCGGCGTGGACCGGCGCCGAGAACGGGGGGCGACGGCACCGGACAACCCTGGGCACCAGCGTACGCACAGCGGCTCGGCGCGGTCCGGGACGACCGTGCCGAGCCGTGTGCGCCCGTGACGTCAGGCGGTGCCACGCGCCCTGCGGCGCAGGGTCAGGTACGTGCCCGTGGCGCCGGCGGCCACGAGTGCGCCCACCCCGATGCCCACCGGGAGTGCGGGGAACGACGAGGTGTCCGTGGACGCTGCGGTGTTCTGCATCGCCGGGCCCGGCGTGATGCTGGTGGCGACCGGGTTCACGTGGTGGATGGGCCCCACCGACTTGACCGAGCCGTCCGCGTTCAGCAGGACCTGCTTGTTGTTGGGGTGGCGGAAGTCGAACATGCCCGCCAGGGAGCCCGCGGTGGCGTCGAAGGAGTGGTCGCCGATGCGGCCGGTGTGCCAGTTGTCCTCGACGAAACGGATGATCGAGGACTGGTCGGTCAGCGTGTGGTCGACCTTGTTCACCTTGCTGTACGGGGAGATCACCAGCAGCGGCTGCCGGGTGCCCGGTCCGCAGCGGTCCTGGTAGCCGCCGGACGGGGCGGGGCCGGCCTGGCATGCCGGGCTGTCGGTCGTCTTTCCGTTGGAGCCGAGCGAGGTGTCGGTGGAGCCGTTGCGCGGCTTGGCGTAGGCGTGGTCGTACCAGCCGTCGGAGTCGTCGTAGGCGACGACGACGGCCGTGGACTTCCACTGCGGCGAGCTCTGGACCGCGTTGATCTGGCTGACGAGGAAGTGCTGCTCGTCGATCGGGTCGGAGTAGGCGGCGTGACCGTCCTGGTACTCGGGCGCCTTGACGAAGCTGACGGCCGGCAGCTTGCCCGCCTTGAGGGCCGCGTCGAAGTCGGTCAGGTCGTAGTTGTGGTTGGCCTGGCCGCTGTGGCCGATCTCGTCGACGTTCTTCGGCGGCAGGTGGTGCGGGTTGGACGTCGACTTGTAGTACTCGAACGGCGAGTGGTGCGGGCTGTAGTCGACGACCGCGGCCCCGCCGACATTGGTGTGCGCCGTGTCGCACTTGGCATAGTGGCCCTGCTTGCCGTCCCAGGCGGTGGACGGGCGGAAGCCGCCCTGGAACCAGCCCCAGGTGACGTGCTTGGCGTTGAGGAGGTCGCCGATGTTGCGGCCCTGCATCGCCGCAAGCGCGTTGCTGCTGGTGTGGTCCTTGCCGGAGCAGTCGTCGTAGGCCGGGTCGGGGTCGTTGACGACCGTGCCGACGCCCTTGGCGTCGGGCGACTTGACGGCGTAGGCGTCGGGCGTCGGGGTCTGCTTCGGGTTCTCGGTGCCGGAGGCCGGGTCGACGGAGACGACGCCGTGGGTCTGGCCGGAGACCAGGTTGAGGGCGCCGGGTGTGGAGGGGCCGTAGACCGAGCTGAAGGCGCGGTCGCCAGGGAGTAGTGCTGGGCGTAGTTCCACAGCGCGGTGACGGTGTTGCCGTCGTAGTAGTCCATCACCAGGCCCGGCTCGCCGAACAGGCCGCCGCTGCACTTGTCGACCTCGGTGTTCTCCACGTACTTGTCGGCCTTGCCGCCGTCGGCGGCGTACTGCTCGGGCCCGTAGGAGTGGTTCTGGTCGCACGTCATGGCCTGCGCGGGGCCGAGCCGCTTGGGCGCGTACTGGTTGGGGTTCTTCGTCAGCAGCCCGGCGTGCGCGAGGGTGTCGATGTCCTTCGGGGTCTTCTTGGATGCCGTGAACTTCGTGCCGTCGGTGTTCGCGGCCTTCGGGTACGTGGCGAAGTAGTGGTCGAAGGAGATGTTCTCGTCGAAGAGGACGACCACGTGCTTGATCGGCGTGGCCGTCGACGAGTGGCCGTGGCCGGCGGACACGGCGGCCCAGGTGGGCGCGTTCCCGCCGAGGACCGTGAGCGCGGCGGCCCCCGCGAGGGCGCCCAGGCTTTTTATTGGTGCTCGTCTTCCCCTGCTGGCCATGCTGGTTCACCCTCCGGGCGGTTCATTGGTGCGCCGTACGGTCAGCGATGTTTCGCCGGGCAGGCGGCACTTCGGCGGAGCCATGGTGGCGCCGGGATGAACACCGGGTCAGGAAGGTCGGGCCAAATCTTGACCGTGTATTGACCAATGGTGTGCGCGGGTTGTCCATACAGGTTCGGCTGAGGGTTCAGCCGAGGAGAGAGCGTCCGTACCAGTCCGTCGCGTCCTGTACACCGGGCAGGGCGAAGAAGTAGCCGCCGCCGAACGGCGTGATGTAGTCGGTGAGCGGCTCCCCCGCCAGCCGCCGCTGGACGGTCTCGAACTGCCGGGCCGGATCCTGCTGGTAGCAGCAGAACAGCAGCCCCATGTCAAGGTTGCCGTTGCTGTCCGTGCCCCGGTCGTAGTTGTAGGCGCGGCGCAGGATCCGTTGGCCGGCGGTCGCGGGCGTGCGCGGGTTGGCGAGCCGGATGTGCGCGTCCAGCGGGATGACGTCCCCCTTGGGATCGTCCGCGTAGTTCGGGGTGTCGTGCTCGGCGTTGCCGTCCAGGGGTGCGCCGGACTCCCGGGCCCGGCCGAACATCCGCTCCTGCTCGCTGAGGGAGACCCGGTCCCAGAACTCCACGAGCATGCGGATCAGACGGACGACCTGGTAGCTGCCGCCGACCGCCCAGTCCGGCTCGCCCATGCCCTTGCCCACCCACACCAGGCGGTTCATCTCGCGGGCGCTGGTGGCGTCCGGGTTGGCGGTGCCGTCCTTGAAGCCCATCAGGTTCCGCGGGGTGCCGGACGGGCGCGGCGGGCTGGTGAAGCCGTCCAGGCGCCAGCGGACTTGCATGCCGCCGCGGGTGTGCCGGGCGATGTCGCGCAGGGCGTGCAGCACGGTGTCCGGTTCGTCGGCGTGCAGTTGCACGCTGAGGTCGCCGTGGCACCAGTCCGGCTGGAGGTCGTCGTCGGGGAAGACCGGCATGGTGGTCAGACGGCGTGGTGCGCGCCCGCCGAGTCCGAAGCGGTCGTCGAAGAGCGCGGCGCCGACGCCGACGGTCACCGCGAGCGCGCCGGAGGGCAGCCGGTCGCCCAGGATGCCCGAGTCGGCGGGCGGGCCGGTTATGCCCACGGGCTGCGGCATCCCGCCGGTGGCGAGGAAGCGGGCGCGCTCGGTGAGCGTGCGCAGCAGGTCGGTCAGCTCGGCGCGGTTGTCGACGGTGACGTCGAAGGCGGTGAATGCGGTGACCCGGCGCGGGGGCGCGAGCACCGAGTGCTGGTGCCTGCCGTGGAACGGGGCGATCGGGGTCGCGGCCGTGCCGGGAGCCGCTGCCGTACCGGGGGTCGCGGCCGTGCCGGGAGCCGCTGCCGTACCGGGAGCCGCCGCACCGCCCGTGGCGAGCCCGGCGCCGGCGAGGGCCGCGCCGCGCAGGAAACCACGCCGGCCCACTCCCCCGGTCTTCTCGGTCGCGCTCATACCGTCCTCCGTGGATCGCACAGGGTCGCCACCGACGCCAGCCGCTCCACCAGATCGCCCAGCACCGCGTCGACCGTTTCCCGCTGGGCACGGCTCAGTCGGTCCAGCGGGGTCCACACACCGCCGTGACGGAAGCCGTCGAGGGTGCGTTGTGCCCGTCCCAAGTCCCCTTCCAGTCCGGGCAGGTCGGCGTAGCGGGTGGTGAGCAGGGGACGCAGCCGGGACAGAACCTCGCGGGTGCCGTCGAGGTTGGCGCGGGCGGTGGCGAGGTTGGTGCCGCTGCCGTAGTCGGTGCGCCCGGTCAGTTCGAACTGCACGGTGTTCTCCAGGATCTCGTGCGCCCGCAGGCCGAGCTGGGCCGGGTCCATCCGGGTCTGCGACCACGAGTCGCGCAGAGCGGTGAGCGCCTTGACGAGGGCAGCAGCAGGGGCGCGCAGGGTGCGGGCGGACTGGCCGTGCCACAGCCCGTACTCGATGCGGTGGAAGCCGGTGAAGGACGGGTCGTGGACACCACCGGGCAGGCCCGCGTCCGTCGCGTTGATCCGCCCGTCCGCATCGCCGAAGGCGCCGTAGGCCGCGCCGAGCCGCTCGTACTGCAGGTGTGCCGGCAACCAGGCCGTGCGGGCCCCGGCGAGGTCGCCGTGGTCGACGGCGTCCCGCAGTTTCGCGGCCAGCCGCACCGCCTCGTCGAGGCCGTGGCCGACCCACTTCTGGTAGCCGAGCGTCGGGGGGATCAGGTCGTGCTCGGTGACGGGTGCCGCCGCCGGGCCGCTGCGTCCACGGGTGACGCGGACCGTGGGCCCGGTGACCGCGTCGGCGTCGTCCGGTACGCACATGAAGGCGTACGCCCCTTCGCCGAGGCGGACGGTCAACGGCCGTGTCGTGCCGGGGCCGACGTCCTCCACGGCGCCGTACACGGCCTGGCTCCCGGCGTCTTCGAGGTACACCTCGGCCGGCTCGTCGGAGGTGTTGCGCAGGTCGAAGACCTGAACGCCGGGTATCGGGTTGTTCCAGCCGCGGCCGCAGTGGCTCGGCGAGACCTCGACGGTGGTGCGCGGCAGTGCGTCCGTGGGCGCGGCCGCTCGGTGTGACCCCTGTGCGGCGGCCAACACGCCCGCCGTGACGAGAAGGAGGACGAGACAGACCCCGCCCCACAGGCGAAGTGGCCGACGCCTGAGGCCGGACAACAGCATTCCGGACCTCCCGGGAGTCGTACCGCGCGTGATCACCTCATGCTAGGCAGGGGTATCCGCCCGAACAGCCATCCGAAGAAACCGATGCCCAAGAGTTCCCTCCCGGTTCACCGACCCGTTGCCTGCCCACGAGGTGCGCGGCAGGCCAGGATCGCGAAGGGCGACAGTGACCAGCATGGTCGCCATTTCCCTCAGGAATCGGGCACGGTAGCCTCGGCCCGTGCCGGAGGCATCGGTGGCGCGCTTCTACGACGAACTGGCCAACAACTACACCTGGTCCACGCGGGCTGGGACGCGAGCATCCGTCGGCAGGCCGCCGCGCTCGACGCCCTCATCGGCCAGGACCGGGCAGCGGTGCTCGACTGCTCCTGCGGCATCGGCACGCAGGCGATCGGCCTGGCCCTGCGCGGACACCGCGTCACCGGTAGCGACCTCAGCCCGCGCGCTGCCGTCCGCGCCACCCGGGAGGCCGCCCGCCGCCGCCTGACCCTGCCCACGGCCGCCGCCGACATGCGACGCCTACCGTTCCGCGACGGCCGGTTCAACGCCGTCGTCTGCGCCGACAACTCGCTGCCCCACCTCGCTGCCCCACCTCGTGACCGAGCACGACGTGCACACCGCGCCGGCCGAGATGCACCGCGTGCTGCGTTCCGCCAGCCGGCTGCTGGTCAGCACCCGTCCCTACGACGAGCTGCTGCGCGACCGCCCCGCCTCGACGCCCCCGCAGGTGCACCAGCCGGCCGGCAGCAGCGCCGAACGCACCATCACCTTCCAGCTCTGGCACTGGCACGACGACGGTGAGCACAACGACCTGGAGCTCTTCCAACTCCGTCCGGCAGACGGGGAGTGGCACGTCCAGGTCCGCCGCACCACGTACTGGGCGCTCGGCCGGGACCGGCTGACCGGCCTCGCGGCCGACGCGGGGTTCGTCAACACCGAGTGGCGCACGCCCGAGGACACGGGCTTCTTCCAGCCGCTGCTCGTGGCACGCGCCCGCGCCTGGCGATCCCCGGTCGCCGTCGCCGGCCTGCTGCCCCCGCCGGCCCGCATTCCCGCCTGCCGACGCCCTCGTTCCCCTGGACGGCCCAACCCGAGTGGGCCGGAGGGGCGAGGAAGCGTGACTGGTGTGACTGTGGTGGAAGGGATGACGCACGTGCGATCGTGAGGAGGCGGGATGCCGGAGGCTGTGGTCGAGGGTGGCGTTCGCTGCGCTGCTGCCGTGGACGACGCTGCCGTACCCACGGGCCGATACGGGCGTCCGTTCGAGCAGTTGAGCGCGGTTGCCGACGCCGTCCTCTACGAGGGCTACCTGCTCTACCCGTACCGCCGGTCGTCGCCCAAGAACCGGGTCCGGTGGCAGTTCGGGGTGCTTCTGCCCCAGAACTGGGTGGAGCGCGACGGCCCCGTCGCGCCCGGTGTGTCCGGTTCCGCCGATTCCTGGTACCAGCAGACCGAGTGCCTGCTGCGGATCCGGCGGCCCGGTGCGGTCGTACGGGTGACGGTGCGTTACCTGCAGATGCAGCACAAGCAGGTGGAGGAGACCGGCCAGGACGGTCGGCACCGTGCGGTCGAGTCACTGCACACGGGCGACGGCGCGGCGCATCTGACCTTCGACGAGGCGGTGCCGCGCGAGACCGACCTCGTCGTAGGGCTGGACGACCTCCTGCGGCGCGAGCTCACCGTTCCGGTGGGAGCGGCGGCCGGTGAGGAGACCGAGTCGCTGCCCGGCGGCGACGGGCGGGTGGTGCGGCGACGTACGGAGGTCCGGGCGCGTGTCGCGCTCGTGACCGAGCGGCTGACGGAGGACGTCTGCCGGCTCCGGGTGCGGACCGAGAACACGGGGCGTGCGCCGGACCCGCAGGCCGCCCGCGACGAGGCCCTGCGCCATGCGCTCATCGCCACGCACACGCTCATCGGCGGCGAGGACGTGGAGTTCGTGTCGCTGATCGACCCGCCCGCGGACCTGCACGAGCCCGCCCGCGCGTGTCGCAACGCGTTCACCTTCCCGGTCCTCGGCGGTGACCCGCCCACCGGCCGGACCGGCACCGGTGACGCCCCGGGCCCGCAGGACGGCGGAACGGGACCCGTCCTGCTCTCCTCGCCGATCATCCTTCCCGACCACCCCCAGGTGGCGCCGGAGAGCCCCGGGGATCTGCACGACGCCGCGGAGATCGACGAGATCCTGACGCTGCGCACGCTGCTGCTGACCGACGAGGAGAAGCGCGAGGCACGCGCCACCGACCCGCGGGCCGCCCAGATCCTCGACCGCGTCGAGACCATGCCGTCGGAGGTCTTCGCCCGGCTGCACGGCGCCATTCGCTCGCTGGCCCCGGTCACACCTTCCGCCCCCACCGTGGAGCGACCCGCCTGGTGGCAGGAAGGCGCCGATGACGGCCTGTCCCCGACCACCGACACGGTGCTCGTCGACGGCGTGCCCGTCGGGGGTGGCAGCCGCGTACGGCTCTGCCCGCGGGGCCGGGGCGCCGACGCCCAGGACATGTTCCTGGCCGGGCGGACCGCACAGGTCGCCGCCGTCTTCCACGACGTCGACGGCAGCGTGCATCTCGCCGTCACCCTCGACGACGATCCCGCGTCCGAACTGAACGGCTGGTACGGCCGCTTCCACTACTTCCGGCCCGACGAAGTCGAGCCGCTGGAGCCCGCTCACGCACCGGAGGAGCCGCAGGCACCGGCTCCCGCTGCACCTTCGAGCGCGACACACGACCGACTCCGAGACCACCTGCAGCGGAGGCCGATGACATGACCACTCAGAGCGGCACCACCGACGTAAGCCGCGAACCCAGCCGGGCCGAGGAGCGGAAGGGATTCGACGAGATCCACATCCTCTGGATCTCCGAAGGCATGAGCTGCGACGGCGACACCGTCTCACTGACGGCCGCCGCCCAGCCCTCCATCGAGGACCTGGTGCTCGGCCTGATCCCGGGCCTGCCGAAGGTGAACCTGGTCAACAAAGTGCTCTCGCCGAGCCTGGGCGGTGAGGACTTCCTCGCCCCGTACCGGGCTGCGGCGCGGGGTGATTTGTCGCCGTTCATCCTCGTCATCGAGGGTTCGATCCCCAACCAGAACATCATCAAGGGCGACGGCTACTGGACGTCCTTCGGCAACGATCCGGACACTGGGGAGCCCCAGACCCTGAACTGGTGGATCGACCAACTGGCCCCCAGGGCATGGGCGGTGGTGGCCGCCGGCACCTGCGCCACCTTCGGCGGCATCCACGCGATGGCCGGCAACCCCACCGGATGCATGGGCCTCGCGGACTACTTGGGCTGGGACTACAAGTCCCAGGGCGGCCTGCCCATCGTGAACGTGCCCGGCTGCCCGATCCAGCCCGAGAACTTCATGGAGACCCTGGTCTGGGTCCTCCACCACGCGGCCGGCTCCGCTCCCCCGCCCCCGCTGGACCACATGCTGCGCCCGCAGTGGCTGTTCGGAAAGACGGTGCACGAGGGCTGCGACCGCGGCTCGTACTACGAGCAGGCCAGTTTCGCCAAGGACTACAACTCGCCCAAGTGCCTCGTGAAGACGGGCTGCTGGGGTCCCGTCGTCAACTGCAACGTGCCCAAGCGCGGATGGATGGCCGGCATCGGCGGCTGCCCGAACGTCGGCGGCATCTGCATCGGATGCACGATGCCCGGCTTCCCCGACACCTTCATGCCGTTCATGGACGAGCCGCCCGGCGGAACGCTGTCGTCGCTGGCCATCAAGCCGTACGGGGCCGTCATCCGCCGCCTGCGCGGCCTGACGAACAACATGGTGAACCACGAGCCCAAATGGCGCCACAACAAACGCAAGCTGACCAGCGGTTACGACCCGCACTGGCGGCCCTGATGCCGCGCGGCGCGCACCACTCCACCACAGACCCACGGAACACGGACAGCAAGGGGCAGCAACGCCGATGACCACAACCGAGGCCCGGCCCACGGGGCGCAAGCCCCCACAGATCGTGGACATGTCCTGGGATCCGATCACCCGGATCATCGGGAACCTGGGCATCTACACGAAGATCGACTTCGCCAACCAGGAAGTCGTGGAGTGCCACAGCACCTCGTCGCTGTTCCGCGGCTACTCGGTGTTCATGAAGGGCAAAGACCCACGCGACGCGGGCTTCATCACCTCGCGCATCTGCGGCATCTGCGGCGACAACCACACCACGTGCTCCGACTACGCCCAGCAGATGGCCTACGGCGTCAAACCGCCGCGACTGGCCGAACACATCGTCAACCTCGGCGAAGCGGCCGAGTACATGTTCGACCACACGATCTTCCAGGACAACCTGGTGTTCGTCGACTTCTGCGAAGCAATGGTCAAGGCCACCAACCCCGGGGTGCTGGCCCGCGCCGAGCGCACCGACGCACCCCGCGGCGAGATCCACGGCTATCGGACCATCGCCGACATCATGCGGGCCTTCAACCCCTTCGAGGGCGAGGTGTACAAGGAGGCCCTGAAGGTCAGCCGGGTGACCCGCGAGATGTTCTGCCTGATGGAGGGGCGGCACGTCCACCCGTCGACGCTGTACCCGGGCGGCGTCGGCACGATGCCGCAGCCCAACACCTTCACCGACTACCTCAGCCGGCTGCTGCGCGTCATCGACTTCGTCAAGAAGGCCGTGGCGATGAACGACGACGTCTTCGACTTCTTCTACGAGGCGCTGCCCGGCTACGAGGAGGTCGGCCGCCGCCGCATCCTGCTGGGCTGCTGGGGCGCCTGGCAGAACCCCGACGTCGTCGACTACCGCTACGAGACGATGAACGAGTGGGGCAAGGCGATGTACGTCACCCCGGGCGTCATCGTCGACGGCGAACTGGTCACCAACAACCTCATCGACATCAACCTCGGCCTGCGCATCCTGCTCGGCAGCTCGTACTACGAGGACTGGGTCAACGAGCAGCCCTTCGTCACCCACGACCCGCTCGGCAACCCCATCGACATGCGTCACCCGTGGAACCAGACGACCGTCCCGGTGCCGCAGAAGCGCAACTTCGACGACAAGTACAGCTGGGTGATGAGCCCGCGCTGGCACGACAGGACCAGCGGCCAACTCCTGGCCCTCGACAGCGGCGGCGGCCCGCTCGCCCGCCTGTGGTCGACCGCGCTGAGCGGGCTGGTCGACACCCCGTACGTCAAGGCCACCGGCAACAGCGTGCGCATCTCGCTGCCCAAGGGCGAGAGGCTGCCGGAGACCACGCTGGAGTGGCGGATCCCGCAGTGGAGCAACACCATCGAACGGGACCGCGCGCGGCCGTACTTCGTCGCCTACGCGGCCGCCATGGCCCTGCAGTTCCTGGAAGAGGCCATGGGGCTGGTACGGGCCGGCGACACCAAGGTGTTCGAGAACTTCGAGGTGCCCGACGAGGCGATCGGCTGCGGCTTCCACGAGGCGGTGCGCGGCGTCCTGTCCCACCATCTGGTGATCAAGGACAAGAAGATCGCCAACTACCACCCGTACCCGCCCACCCCGTGGAACGCCAGCCCCCGCGACATCTACGGCACCCCCGGACCGTACGAGGACGCCGTGCAGGGCCAGCCCATCTTCGAGGAGAACGGGCCCGACGACTTCAAGGGCGTCGACATCATGCGCACCGTGCGCAGCTTCGACCCCTGTCTGCCGTGCGGCGTGCACATGTACGTCGGCAAGGGGAAGACGCTGACCACCCTGCACTCGCCGACGTACGGAGCGAACCATGGCTGACGCCGGACAGGCCGGCCCCACCGGGCGGCTCGCGGACCGTGCCGTCGAGGCGCGGCTCGCCCGTCTCGACGAGCTGCTGGAAGGGCTGGAGTCCAGGCCCGGTCCGACTGGACGCGCCGCGATCGAGGCGGTGCGGCTCCTGACCGAGGTCTACGGCGAGGCGCTGGCCCGAGTGACGGACCACGCGGACGGGCAGCTGGCCGAATGCCTGGCCGACGACGAATTGCTGGGGCACCTGCTGGTGCTGCATGCGATCCATCCCGAGCCCGCCGAGCGCCGGGCCGCGCGCGCGGTCGAACGGCTGCGTCCCGCGGTGCGCGAACGCGGCGGCGACGTGGAGTGGGTCGGCGTGGACGGACAGGTGGCCCGCGTGCGCCTGACGGCGGCCGGCGGGTGCGGCTCCGGGTGTGGCGGCGGGACGTCCGACGTCACCGAGGCGGTCCGAGAAGCGGTCCTCGCGGTCGCTCCGGAGCTGCAGGCGGTGGAGCCGGTGCCGAGCGCGCCCGCTCGGCGGGCGGCTCCCGCGTTCGTACCGCTGGACGCGCTGGCCCGCCGGGGCGCACCTCAGCCGCAGAAGGCGCGGTGACCGTGGACGGAGGAGCGCTGGCCCGCGTCATCCGCTCCTCTGCCGACGGGACGGCGACGGCCGAGGCGGAGGTGTGCGACCTGTGCGCCGCACCCGTGCCCGACGAGCACGCCCACCTGTACGACACCGGGCAGCAGGAGGTGCAGTGCGCCTGCGGCCCCTGCTCGGTGCTGTTCGCCGAGGACGGGGCGGGCGAGGGGCGGTACCGGCTCGTCCCCCGGCGTCGGATCCGGCTCCCCCGGGTCGACACCGAAGCCCTGGGCGTACCGGTCGGCCTGGTGTTCTTCGTGCCGCACGACGACGGCACGGTCACCGCCCAGGGCCCGAGCCCCGCGGGGGCGATGCGATGGGAGGTGGACACGGCCGGTTGGCAGCAGGCGGTCGCCGGGTGTCCGGCGCTCGCCTCCGTGGAACCCGAGGTGGAGGCGCTGCTGGTGAACACCGTCCGCGGCCTCGACCACCACTGGATCGCGCCGATCGACGACTGTTTCCGGATGGTCGCCGTCGTACGCCGGGAGTGGCAGGGCCTGTCCGGTGGCGGCCGGGTGTGGCCGGCCGTCGAGCGGTTCTTCGCGGACCTCACCGAGCGGCCATGAGCACGCACTCCACCGGACCGCCCCGAGGGCGGGGCGGGCGGAGGCGAGGAAGGAGAGCACCCCATGGGCAGCATCAGAGTCGGCCGGCCTCAGGCGAAGCCGGACACGCCCACGCACGTGCCCGGTCTGCACCAGGGCAACAAAGGGCCGTACCACCACCAGACCGGACACCACGAGGACGGCACAGCGGATGCGCGCCGCTCCACCGGGATCCATTGGAAGCGGCATGACACGCTCCTGAAGATCATGCCGAACATCTCGCCGGGATGACAGACAGCCGGGATGACAGACAGCAGGGAGTGGCCGGAATGAAGGTCCAAGCAGCAGGAAGGAAGGCCGCGGCGGCCGCCGCGGGCGCAGGCGTGGGAGCCGGGACGACGACACGGAGGGTGCTCAAGGCACAGGCCGCCGCGGTGGCCGGCCTGGCGCTGGCACTGCTCGTCTGGGAGATCCCCGGCATGGTGCGCGAGATCCGGATCTGGCGCATGACCGGGGGCTTCCGCGCAGGCCACCGGTACCCCTGAGCCGACCGTGCACGAGTTGTCGATCGCGACCGCGATTGTGGAACAGGCCGACGACATCGCACGGGCCGACGGGGCGGACGCCGTCTCGGCGGTGACCGTCCGGGTCGGCGAGCTGGCGGGCGTCGTACCCGACGCCCTGAGCTTCGCCTTCGAGGTGGCTCGCGACGGCACCGCCCTCGCCTCGGCCCGCCTCGTCATCGAGCAGGTCACCGCCCGGGCCTACTGCGACCCGTGCGCCGAGGAGTTCCCGGTGGGTATGCCGCCGTTCTTCTGGTGCCCGCGCTGTGACCGCCCGTCACAGGAGCTGCGCAGCGGACGGGAACTGCAGATCACTGCCGTCGAGCCCGCGCAGGCACGGCCACCGCACTGACGGGCCGCCCGGCAAAGGCCGACCCCGTCGGCGCCCGACGCGCCGGCGGGGTCTTCATGCCCGGTGCACAGGCGGGGTCTTCGTCCGGTGCACGGGCGAGTTTTCATGTCCGGTACACGGGCGGGTTTTCATGTCCGGTACACGGGCGGGTTTTCATGTCCGGCTCAGCAGATGCGCGGCAGCTGCTCCCCCAGCGGCAGGTCCACCACCCGGGTCCCGCCGAGGCCGGTGGAGACCACGACCATGCCGGAGTGTTCGGCGACGCACTCGCCGATGAGCGCGGCGTCGGCGCCCTGCGGATGGGCGCGCATCGCCGCCAGGACGGCCTCGGCCTCCGAGCGCGGTACGAAGGCGACGAGACGGCCCTCGTTGGCGACGTACAACGGGTCCAGGCCCAGGAATCCGCAGGCGTTGGCGACCGCGTCCGGGACCGGGATGGCGCGCTCGTGCAGCCGGACGCCGGTGCCGGAGGCGCGGGCGATCTCGTTGAGGGACGCAGCGAGCCCGCCCCGGGTGGGGTCGCGCAGCACATGGATGTCCGGGGTGACGGAGAGCATGGCGGCCACCAGGTCCGCCAGGGACGCGGTGTCGCTGGCGACCTCGACGTCGAACTCCAGGCCTTCCCGGACGCTCATGATGGCCACGCCGTGCAGGCCGATCGGACCGCTGACGATGACGACGTCCCCCGGCCGCGCACGCTGCGGGCGGATGTCCACCCCGTCGGGTACCAGCCCCACCCCGGCGGTGGTGACGTACACGCCGTCTCCGTGTCCGGCCTCCACCACCTTGGTGTCGCCCGTGGCCACGGTGACCCCCGCCGCCTCGGCCGCCGCACCCATGGCGCGCGCGATCCGGTCCACCACGGCCAGCTCCACGCCCTCCTCGAGCACGAAGGCCGCGGACAGGTAGGCGGGCCGGGCGCCGCTCATCGCCAGGTCGTTGACGGTGCCGTTGACCGCCAGGTCGCCGAGGCTGCCACCGGGGAAGAACAGCGGCCTGACGACGTAGCCGTCGGTGGAGAACGCCAGCCGGGCGCCGCCCAGGTGGAGGACCGCCGAGTCGCCGAGCGCGGCGAGGGTGGCGTTGCCGTAGGCCGGGGCGAAGATGTGTTCGATCAGCTCGGCCGACAGGGCGCCGCCACCGCCGTGCCCCATCACCACGACCGGCTGGTCGCGCAAGGGGGCGGGGCAGGTCCAGTTCGCGGGGTCGACGGGGGCCGTGGCCGCCGCGGAAGCCAGTTCAGCCAACGGGGTTCATCTCCTCGTGCGGGGCCCGGGAGCCCTGCGGCGCCGGGCCGTTCATCCGGCGATACAGGTAGTAGGCCGCGCAGGCGCCCTCGCTGGAGACCATGGTGGCCCCGAGCGGGGTGCGCGGGGTGCAGGTGGTGCCGAACGCGGAGCACTCGGTGGGCTTGATCAGTCCCTGCAACACCTCGCCCGCGCGGCAGACGGCGGGTTCCTCGGTGCGGATGCCGGTGACGTCGAAGCGGTGCTCGGCGTCGTACGCGCGGAAGGCGTCCGTCAGCCGCCAGCCGCTGGCGGGGATGCGTCCGATGCCGCGCCAGGACCGGTCGGTGACCTCGAACACGTCCTCGATCATGCGCAGGGCGGCCGGGTTGCCCTGCTCGCGCACGGCGCGGGGGTAGGCGTTCTCCACCCGGTGCTCGCCGCGCTCCAGTTGGTGGACGGCGCGGCGGATACCCTCCAGGATGTCCAGCGGTTCGAAGCCGGTGACCACGACGGGGACGCGATGCCGCTCGGCCAGCTCCGGGTATTCGGCGGTGCCCATCACGCTGCACACGTGGCCGGCGGCGAGGAAGCCCTGCACCCGGCAGGTGGGGGCGGTCATGATGGCCTCGATGGCAGGGGGCACCCGTACGTGGGACACCAGGAGGCTGAAGTTGGCCAGGCCCATGCGGCGGGCCTGGTGCACGGCCATGGCGTTGGCGGGTGCGGTCGTCTCGAAGCCGATGGCGAAGAAGACGACCTCGCGGTCGGGGTGCTTGCGCGCGAGTTGCAGGGCGTCGAGCGGGGAGTACACCACCCGTACGTCACCGCCCTCGCCCTTGACCCGGAACAGGTCCCGGTCGGTGCCCGGCACCCGCAGCATGTCCCCGAACGAGCAGAAGATCACCCCGGGACGGGAGGCGATCTCCAGCGCCTTGTCGATGACCTCCAGCGGGGTGACGCACACCGGGCAGCCGGGGCCGTGGATCAGCTCTACCTCCTCCGGCAGCAGTTGGTCGATGCCGTGCCGGATGATCGAATGGGTCTGGCCGCCGCAGACCTCCATCAGCGCCCACGGCCGGGTGACCGTCGCGCGGATCTCGTCCAGCAGCCGGCGTGCCAGACCGGGGTCGTTGAACTCGTCGATGTACTTCATCAAGCCTCACTCCCGCTCTCTTCGCGTTCCGCCGCCGCGCGGGCGTGCGGCGCGGCGCTCCCGGCCTGCTGCGCCGCCTGCTCCCAGGCGTCGCCGAACTCCTCCTCCAGCAGCCCCAGTTGCGCGAACAGCTCCAGGGACGCGCGGGCCGACTCCTCGTCCAGGCGCTGCAGGGCGAACCCGACGTGGACGATGACGTACTCCCCGACCCGCACGTCGGGCAGGTACTCCAGACACGCCTGTTTCTGCACCCCACCGAAGTCGATCAGTCCGGTGAGCGGGTCGGCGCGGTGGTCGATGGCCACGACTTTGCCGGGCACTGCCAAACACATGGGTCACTCCGTCTCGTCGCTGTCTGGGTTGCGCCGGCTCTCCCGATCGGCGCTTCTGCGGTCCGCCGGCTCTCCCGATTGGCGCTGTCTGCGGTCCGCCGGCCCTTCCCATCGGTGCTGTCTGCGGCCGGGCAGTTCACCGGTCGGCCCCGCCGACTCACCGGTCGGCCCCGCCGGCTCACCGGGCGGCCCCGAGGCGCCGCCCGTCCAGTCGCTCGTGGGCGGCGACCACGAGCTGCCCGAGCGCCAGCCCGCCGTCGTTCGGCGGGACTTCGCCGTGGCGCAGCACCGTAAAGCCGTCCGCGGCCAGCAGCGCCGTGCACTCCTCCTCCAGCAGGCCATTGGCGAAGACACCCCCGCTGAGGACCACGGTGGTCAGGCCGGTGGCCCGGCGCGCCCGTCGGCAGATCTCCACGACGGCCCGCGCGACACCCCGGTGGAACCGGGCCGCGAGTAGGGGCGCCGGGGTGCCGCGGCGCCGATCGGCGACGAGCGCCCGCAGCACCGGTGCCGGGTCGCACCCCAGGGGGCCCGGGCCGGTGGCCCCGACGGTCATGCCGAAGGTGTACGCCGCCGTCTCCGCATCCCACGCCGCCGCGGCCGCGGCCTCCAGTTCCAGCGCGGCCTGCGCCTCGTATCCCGCGCGGTGGCACACGCCCACGAGGGAGGACACGGCGTCGAAGAGCCGTCCCATGCTGGAGGTCGGCACGCACGCCACCTGGCGCGTCAACTGCCGCTCGAGAACCGGCAGTTCCTCGCGTGCGCAGGCTGCGACGCTGGGCAGGTCCGAGTCCCACGGCAGGCCGGCGGCCCACAGCCGGGCCAGCGCCAGACGGCAGGGGTTGGCAACTCCCGCGTCCCCGCCGGGCAGCGGGGCCGGGGTCAGGTGGGCGAAGCGCCGGTGGCCGGCGTAGTCGGCGAGCAGCACCTCGCCGCCCCAGACGGTGCCGTCGTCGCCGTACCCGGTGCCGTCGAACGCGACGCCGATCACGGGCACGGTGCCGTCGAGGCCGTGCTCGGCCATCGCCGAGGCGATGTGCGCGTGGTGGTGCTGGACGAACACGGGCCGCGGAGCGGGCAGCCGGGCGGCGCGCCGGCGCGCCCACCCGGCCGAGTGGTAGCCCGGGTGCCGGTCGGCGGCGACGAGTACGGGGTCGACCCCGGTCAGCCGCAGAAGCTGCCGCTCCGCGCGCCG
Organism: Streptomyces sp. NPDC005202; assembly: GCF_040608235.1. Taxonomy (NCBI): domain Bacteria; kingdom Bacillati; phylum Actinomycetota; class Actinomycetes; order Kitasatosporales; family Streptomycetaceae; genus Streptomyces; species Streptomyces sp. NPDC005202. The sequence continues at coordinate 39,641 of NZ_JBEXHW010000012.1, forward strand.
GGCTGCCTCCAGCGTGGCCAGGTCGCCCATGTCGCCGATGTGCGGTCCGAACCAGGCGTGGTCGCCGTCGCCGACGCACGGGGCGTTCTTCAGGTCGCCGCCCACCGCGAGCGCGGGACGCACCGCGAGCGGGAGGCGCAGCGGGCGGGGTACGTAACCGCGGGAGCGCCGCAGCACCTGCTCGGTGCCGTCGGGGCGCACCCGCAGCAGCGAGTCGTCGCACGGCGAGGCGATGGCACGGTCGTGGGCGAGCCAGGCGTCGGCCAGCCCGGCCAGCCGGGTCAGCGCCTCCTCGTCGTCCGTGACGATGGGCTCCCCGGAGCGGTTGCCGCTGGTCATGACCAGCACGCGGGGGCCCGGGGGGTCACCGGGCAGCCCGAACAGCAGGGTGTGCACCGGGGTGTAGGGCAGCATCACGCCGACGTGCGGACTGCCCGGGCACACCTCGTGGGCCAGCCGGAGGCCGCCCTCCCGCGCGCGCCGTCGCAGCAGCACGACGGGCCGCCGGGGACTGGTGAGCGCGGTCCGTTCGCCGTCGGTGAGGACAGCGATCCGCTCCACGGTGGCGAGGTCCGCGCACATCACGGCGAACGCCTTGCCGCCCCGCGCCTTGCGGGTGCGCAGCGCGGCGACCGCCCGTGCGTCGGTGGCGTCGCAGGCCAGGTGGTAGCCGCCGATGCCTTTGACGGCGACGATCCGTCCGGCGGCCAGCAGCGCCCGGGCCGCCGCCAGGGCGTCCGCGTCCCGGGCCGGGCGTACGCCGCTGCCGTCCGCGGGCACCAGGCGCAGCCGGGGGCCGCAGTCGGGGCAGGCCACGGGCTGGGCGTGGAAGCGCCGGTCGGCGGGGTCGCCGTACTCCCGGGCGCAGGCGGGGCACATCGGGAAGCCGGCCATGGTGGTGGCCACCCGGTCGTACGGCATGGCCGTGGCGATGGTGAAGCGGGGACCGCAGTGGGTGCAGGTGATGAACGGATGCCGATGGCGGCGGTCGGCCGGATCGGCCAACTCCCGCAGGCAGTCGGCGCAGGTCGCGGTGTCGGGCGGGAGCTGCGTGCGCCCCGTGGTCTGCTCGGAGGGCCGGATGGTGAACGGGTCGGTGGCACCGGTGGCAGGGACGTCCTCGAGTCCGATGCCGGTCACGGCGGCCAGCGGCGGCGGCTGTTCGGCCAGCCGGTCGCAGAACCGTGCGACGCCGTCCGGCGGGCCCTCCACCTCGATCAGCACGCCACTCGCGGTGTTGCTCACGAACCCGGCGAGCGCGAGGTCGGCGGCCAGCCGGTGCACGTACGGCCGGAAGCCCACCCCCTGCACCGTGCCGTGCACGGTGAGCCGGCGGCGTACGACACCGGCGGTGGGTGCGGTCATGAGGCGCGGGTGGCGGCCGACTGCGGGTGCTCGGCGTGGCCGCTCCCGGCGTCCCCGTCCGCGGGCCCGTGGACGTGGCCGTGGGGGTGCGGCGCGAGGGGAGGCCGGTGCGGCGGAGCCCCGCTCCGGGCGGCGAGCGCCCGTTCCAGGACGGTGTCGACGCCGTCGCCGGTGCGGGCGCAGGACCGTACGATCTCCACCCCGGGGTTGACCCGGTGCACATGGTCCCGGAAGGCGGCCTCGTCGAAGCCGGCGGCCTCGGCCAGGTCGGTCTTGGTCACCGCGACCAGGTGGGCGGAGCCGAACGCGGTGGGGTACTTCAGCGGCTTGTCCTCGCCCTCGGTCACCGCCATGAGCACGATGCGCAGGGTCTCGCCGAGGTCGTACGACGCCGGGCAGACGAGGTTGCCGACGTTCTCCACGAACAGCACCGCGGTGCCGGCCGGCAGCCAGCCCTCCAGCCGGCCGCGCAGCTGCCGGGCCTCCAGATGGCACAGTCCGTCGGTCAGCAGCTGCTGCACCGGCGCCCCCGAACGGGCCAGCCGGCGGGCGTCGTTCTCGGTCGCCAGGTCCGCGGTCAGCGCGGCCACCGGGACGCCCCGCTCGACCGCGCGGGCCAGGACCCGTCCGAGGAGTTCGGTCTTGCCGCTGCCGGGACTGGACAGCAGGTTGACCACGGTCACGCCCTGCCGGGCCAGGTCGCTGCGCAGGGTCGCGGCCAGGTCGTCGTTCTTCGCCAGGACGGCCTGCTGCACGTCGACGGACCGGCACATGGGCTGCTCCTCGTAGTCGGCTCGGGGCGAACGGATGTCCGCCCTCTACGGATCCTCGGGTCCGTCGGCCGCGAGGTACGGGAGACGAGCCGTGTGCGGCTGTGCGGATTCCTTCGGGTGGCCCAACGGCGGTGTGGCCGCGGGGTCGGAGAGCAGGACCGGCACCATGGTGTGCAGCGCCTCCACGGCCCGGTCCACGGCCTCCCGCACGGGCGCGCTGAGCCCGGCGACGACGTCCTCGTCGCCCCGCGGCCGCACCTGGGGCTCGCAGGCGAGCACGAGGACGCGCGGCAGCGGCCCGTCGCCCAGGTGCGCGGCCAGGGCGAGCACCTTGGCCGGGTCCATGCCGTGGGCTTCCGGCGGGGCCGCAGCGGCCGTGCCGTCAGGGAGTTCCGGCTCGATCAGGGACAGGGTGCCGGGTTGGTGGCCGCGCGGTGCGGCGTCGACCAGGACGGCGGTGTCGTATCCGTCCAGCAGCGTGTAGGCGAGGTCCAGGCCGCGGATGCCGAAGTCCCTCACCCGTACCCCGGCCGGCAGGGGGCGGGAGTCGAGGGCCCGGATCACTTCGGGGCCGAAGGCGTCGTCGGCGAGGAAGATGTTGCCGACGCCCGCGACCAGCAGACGCGTGGGAGGCGGAGGGGTCACCGGGTGCCCCCGGTGAGCGGCGCGTCGGCCGGGGCCAGGGGACGGGCGGAGCCGCTCGGCACCTTGCGGACGAACGCCGAGCGCAGCGCGTGGTAGGGGGCCCGGGGGTCGAAGAAGATCTCGTGCATGCGGACGAGTTCGGCGCGGCGGTACTCCGCGAGGGGCCGTACCGCCTCGTCCCGCTCGCGCGCCGCCGCCTTGGCCGCGATGCGCCGCCCGAGGTCCGGAGCTTCGGTGAGCGCGGCCGCCATGCGGTCGACCTCGGCGGTGAACTCCCGTGCCGGGACGGGCACCAGACGGTCCACCAGTCCGAGGGCGGCCGCGCCGGCGGCGCTCACCGGCAGGGCCTCGGTCGTCAGCCGCTCGGCCGTCCGGGCGCCGACCCGGCGCGGCAGGCTGTACGTCCAGAACTCCGAGCCGTACAGGCCCATCCTCCGGTAGTGCGGGTTGAGGACGGCGCCCGTGCGGCACCACACCTCGTCCGTGGCGAGCGCGAGCATGACGCCGCCGGCCGCCGCGTTTCCGCCGAGCGCGGCGACCACCAGCCGGTCGGTGGTGCGCAGCACCGCCTCCACCAGGTCGTTCATGGCGTTGAGGTTGGTCCACGACTCCGCGGCCGCATCGGGGGCCGCCTCGATGACGTTCAGGTGGATGCCGTTGGAGAAGAAGTCCCGGGCTCCGCCGAGCACCAGCACCGAGGTGGGGCGGGTGAGCGCATAGCGGTAGGCGGCGAGCAGCCTGCGGCACTGGTCGGTACTCATCGCCCCGCCGGGGAAGGAGAACATCACGAAGCCGACGTCGCCGCGCTGCCGGTAGCGGATGTCGGACCAGGTGCGCCTTTGGGCGGGCAGTTCGAGCGGTAGGGGCGCCTCCGGGAGGGACAGCGGGGCGAGGACCGAGGCGGCCGGGCGTTTGAAGGGCGCCGGGTCGCCGGAGCTCTTCCGCGGCCGGAGTTCCGGGATCCACACGGCGCCGTCCCGGGTGGCCCGGCACACCGCTCCCGCCCGCGTGGCGAGCAGCTCGCCGGGGCGTCCGCGCAGCTGGTCCTCGGGGTGGCCGCCGTGCAGGAACACCTCCCGGCCGAGGAGTTCGTCCAGTACCCCCGGCTGCGAGTCGGCCCCGCGGAGCTGGCGCAGCACCGTCTCGGTGCTGTCCCTCTCCCAGTCGATGCGCCGCTGCTCCTGGCGCAGGACGTCGCGCCACACGACGCGGATCGAGGGACCGCTCTGCGGCTGCGGTTTGAAGGAGCCGTCGGCGTACCGCTGCACGGCCACGAGCACGGCGGCCACGGCGGCGTCGGAGACCTCGTTGCGGTACAGGTCGCTCTTGCCCACCGGGGCCGCCTCGAACGGCACCGCCGCCCAGACGTCGCCCGCGTCCATGGCCGCCTCGGCCTGTAGCACTGTCACGCCCCAGTACGCTGCTTCCTCGGCGATCGCCCAGTCCAGGGACGACGGGCCGCGGTCGCCGGGCGGCCCCGGGTGCACGATGAGACAGGTGTGCTCCCGCCACACGTCCTCGGGCAGCGCCGTCTTCAGCATCGGCGCGATGATCAGCTCCGGGCGCCTCTCGCGTGCGGCGGTACGGATCGCCTCGGCGCCGTGCGGGGCGAGCACGACGTCCACCCGGTGCCCGTGGTCCGACAGTTCGGCGTGGACGCGCTGGGAAAGGCTGTTGAAAGCGCTGGCGACGAGCAGAATGTCCATGACGCGGCATGTTCGCCGGTTCGGTGGGGGCCGGGAAGGACCGCGACGGCGTTTCGCCCGCCTCCGTCAGGTCTCTTCCTCCATCCGGATCGAATTCTTCAGGTTCTCGAAGGCGCTGCTGCTGTCGTCCTTGTTCATCTCCAGCAGAGCTCGGGAGATCGCGTCGAGCTTGCGCTGTATCGCGTGCTCGGCGCGCATCTCGGCGTTCTTCAACAGCGCGAGCAGCAGCAGCGACAGCGGTCATGGACTCGCCCGCCAGCAGCAGCAGTTCGATGCGCAGGTGGGCCATGTAGGCGGCGGCGAAGGGGCCGACCAGGAGCAGGCAGACCAGGAAGAAGACCGGGGAGCTGGTGAAGCATGAGGCATACTCGGCGAACTGCTCGAACCGGCCGCGTCTGGGGCCGCCGCGGTGAACGGGACTCTTGAACGTCATGCGCGACCCTCACCCCGCTCTCGACGCCGACGGCCCCCGCCCACGCCTCGGACGGTCCCGGGATCCGGCGCGTCACTCCCCTACTTCCTGTTCATGCGATGTAACTGTATGAACATGATCTTGCAGCAGAACACCGGCATGGCCACCAGCCGTCACGGTCGTCGCCGCGGAGTCCGGACGGCACTGCTCCTGCTCACGACCGCCACGGCGCTGTCCGCCGGACCGGCGGCAACAGCGCTCCCGTCCGGCGGTGTCCGTCCCAACTGGGATGCCATCGCCGCATGTGAGTCCAGCGGCAACTGGAGGGCGAACACCGGCAACGGGTACTACGGCGGGCTGCAGTTCCGCCAGTCCAGCTGGGTTGCAGCCGGTGGCCTGAAGTACGCCCCACGGCCGGACCTGGCCACCCGCGGCGAACAGATCGCCGTGGCCAGGCGGCTGGCCGCCCTCCAGGGGATGTCGGCCTGGACCTGCGCCTGAGTCCGACTCGCACCCCGTTGATCAGAACGGGTAGTGCGCCTGCTGGGTCGCGATGGTCACCCAACGGGTGCTGGAGAACGCCTCGATGCCCCACCACCCGCCGAACCGCCCGTACCCGGAGGCCTTGACGCCGCCGAACGGGGCGTGGGGTTCGTCGGCCACGGACTGGTCGAGCCTCCGGAAGCACCGCCCCGGCGAGTTGGCTCCGTGCGTCCGGCGCAGTGGCGGCACGGCGGTCAGCACAGCACGGCGAGCGCGCCGGGGAGTACTCGGGCCGTGACGGGGAGGACGGCTTCGACCTCGCCGTCGGCGCCGTAGGGCACGTCGCGGTCGGCCGCGATGTGGATCTCCCTGCCCCGCAGGATCCGCACTTCGGGCCGGTCGATGTGCGCGCCCGACTTGAGCTCGTTCATCAGGGTGAAGAAGAGCCGGCGCGGCGCCTCACGGATCACCACCACGTCGAGCAGTCCGTCGTCGAGGCGGGCGCCGGGGGCGATCATGCGGCCGGAGCCGTAATAGGCCGAGTTGGCGGCCACCACGGTGTAGCCGCGGTACGTGTGTTCCTCGCCGTCGACGGTGACGCGGTAGGTGGCCGGACGCCATGTGGCGACGGCCCGCAGTCCGCCGGCGTAGTAGGAGGCGGCGCCGCGCAGCAGCTTGGCGTGGTTGGCGTGCCGGTTGGCGAGCGCGTCGACGCCCGCGTACACGCTGCCGAGGACGACGGTGCGGCGGTGGACTGCCGACTCCACCTCGATGGTGTCGACGAGGCGCGGGGTGTTGTGGAGCAGGATCCGCGCCAGCGCGGACGGGTCGGCGGGCAGTCCGAGTGCGCGGGCGAAGTCGTTGCCGCGGCCGGCCGGGACGAGGCCGAAGAGGGTGCCGGTGCCGCTGAGGGCCCCGCCGATGCCGCCGGCGATGCCGTCGCCGCCGACGGCGAGAACAACGCGTTGCCGCTCTCCGGCCTGCCGGGCGAGGTCCTGCGCATGGGCCAGGCTGCGGCTGTACTCGGTCTCCAGCTCGGCCCCCGCCTCGCGGAGGAGTCCGGCCACCTGCAGCAGCGCCGCGGCCCCGCTGGATCCGCCCGCGGTGGGATTGACGATGGCGGTGAACTGTCGCATCGGTGAGCCTCCGGGGCGGAAAGCGGGGTCGTGGGCGGGTGGTGTGGCGGAGTGTCAGTCGAGGGGCAGGAGGACGCCGGGGTTGAGCAGTCCCGCGGGGTCCAGTCGGCGTTTCACGGCCCGCAGGGCCTCGATGCCGAGCTCTCCGGCCTCCCGGACGTACCAGTCGCGGTGGTCGGTGCCCACACCGTGGTGGTGGCTGATCGTGCCGCCCGCGGCGATGATCGCCTCGTTGGCGGCACGCTTGGCGGGCACCCAGTGCGCCACGGGGTCCTCGCCCTGGGCCGAGACCACGGTGAAGTACAGCGAGGCGCCGTTCTCGTAGACGTGCGAGATGTGGCACATCACCAGCGGCGGGGTGCCGGCGTCGGTGAGCGTGGCGGTGAGCGCCTCGCGGACGGAGGCGTACAGCTCGGGGATGCGGGACCAGAAGGCGGCGGTCTCCAGGGTCTCGGCGAACGCGCCGGCGTCCAGGAGGGAGTCGCGCAGGTACGGCGCCGAGTAGCGGCCGTGGGCCCAGCGTTCTCCCGGTTCCTCACCGACGTACGTGCCGCCGCCCTCGCGCAGGACGGCCGCCGCCCGCTCCCTGCGGTACGTGGTGTCCTCCGCGGTGCCCTCGTAGCCGGCGATCGCCAGGCATCCGGCGGCCTGCTGCGCGCCCGCGGAGCCGATGGCGTCGGGCTGGGCGAGGCCGATGAGCGTCTCCGTCTCGTCGGACAGGCGCAGCACGGTCGGCCGTGGCCCGTCCTGGGCGAGGCGGCGCAGTGCGGCCGCGCCCTCGTCGAAGGAGGCGAAGCGCCAGCCTTCGTAGACGCGGGTCTGCGGGACCGGGCGCAGGCGCACGGTCACCGAGGTGATGACGCCGAACGCCCCTTCGGAGCCGAGGACGAGCTGGCGCAGGTCGGGTCCGGCCGCCGAGCGCGGGGCGCGGCCGACGTCGAAGGTGCCCTCGGGCGTGGCGAGGGTGAGGCCGAGCACCATCTCGTCGAACCGGCCGTAGCCGGCGGACGCCTGTCCGCTGGAGCGGGCGGCGGCGAATCCCCCGATGGTGGCCCACTCGTAGGACTGGGGGAAGTGGCCGAGGGTGAAGCCGTGCTCGGCGAGCAGCGCTTCGGCCTGCGGGGCGCGCAGCCCGGGCTGCAGGGTGGCGGTGCGGGAGACGGGGTCGAGGGCGAGCAGGCCGTCCATGCGGCGCAGGTCCAGCGCGACGAAGGGGCGCCGCCGCTCGGGGGCGAGGCCGCCGACGACGGAGGTGCCGCCGCCGAAGGGGACGAGGGCCAGGTCGTGCTCGGTGCAGACCCTCAGGACGGCGAGTACGTCGTCGTGGCTCGCGGGCAGGACCACGGCCGCCGGGATGTCGGCGACGTCGCCGCCGCGGATCCGCAGCAGGTCGGGGGTCGACTTGCCGCGGGTGTGGCGGATCCGGCTCTCCGGGTCGGTGCGCACGTGCGCCTCGTCGCCGACGGCGTCGAGCAGGGCCCGGCGGGCGGCAGGGTCCAGTGGCGACTCCGGAACGGGGATCTGGTCCAGGGCGACCGGTTCGGTGCCGCGGGGCTTGACCCCGAGCAGATCGCGCAGCAGGCCGATCACCGTGTCGGGCAGCGGTGTGGCCTTGGCCGGGTCGCCCCAGCCGCTCCACAGCATGTCCATGGGGGTTGTTCCTCACCGGTCGTGTCGAAGGGTGCCGCCGTGTCCTGCGCCGTTCCGCTCCTGCGGCGTTCCGCAGGGATTCTCCTGCACAGCCCCACGGGGCGTTACACTGTGACACATGACGCCTATTCGTCACAACACCTCGGACAGCGATCCCGTACTCGACGCCGTGCGCGACTGCGTCCTGGCCGTGGGTGTCCGCCGCACCACCCTGACCGACGTGGCCCGCCGCGCGGGCGTCTCCCGGATGACGCTCTACCGGCGCTGGCCCGACGTGCGGTCCCTGGTCGGCGACCTGATGACCCGGGAGTGGGTCGCGGTGGCCACCGGGTCGATGCCCGAGCGCCGCCCGGAGACGGACGCGCGCACACTGATCGTCGACGGGCTCGTGGCCGGCGTGGAGGCGTTCCGCGCCCATCCGCTCTTCCGCAAGATCGTGGACGTCGACCCCGAGCTGCTCCTCCCCTACGTGCTGGACCGGCGCGGGGCCAGCCAGGAGGCCCTCCTCGGCCTGCTCGCCGACGCCCTGCGCGAAGGCCACGCCGACGGATCGGTGCGCCCCGGCCACCCCCAACGACAGGCCCGCTCCCTGCTCCTGATCGTCCAGTCCTTCACCCTGTCGCTGCGCACGATGACCGACGAGGACGACCCCGACCTGACCACCGAGGCCTTCCTCGCAGAACTGCGGACGATCCTGGAGAGGACCCTGACGCCATGACCTCCGGCAGCAGCCCCGCCACGTCGGCGCACCCGGCTCCGGGATCGTCCCTGACCGCCGCCCGCCGCTCAGCTGAACTGGCCCGCACCGTCGGCGGTCCGCCCGTGGACGTCCTGGTCGTCGGCCTGGGCGCGACCGGCGCCGGAGTCGCCCTGGACGCCGCGGCCCGCGGACTGACCGTCGCCGCCGTCGACGCCCACGACCTGGCCTTCGGCACCTCCCGCTGGAGCTCCAAGCTCATCCACGGCGGACTGCGTTACCTCGCCTCCGCCCAGCTGGATGTCGCCCACGAGAGCGCGGTGGAGCGCGGTGTGCTGATGGAGCGCACCGCTCCCCACCTGGTCGGCGCCCAGCCATTCGTGCTGCCCCTGAATCCTCTGGTCTCCCGCGGCCAGGCCGCCCTGGCCCGGGCGGGCTTCCGCGCGGGCGACGCCCTGCGCCTGTCGGCGCGCACCGCCCGCGCCACCCTGCCGGCGCCGCGCAGGCTGTCCGCGGTGGAAACCCGCCACCTCGCCCCCGCCCTGCGCGGCACCGGCCTGCGCGGCGGCCTGTTGTCCTGGGACGGCCGCCTCACCGACGACGCCCGCCTGGTCACCGCGATCGCCCGCACGGCCGCGGCACACGGCGCCCGGATCCTGACCCGGGTGCGGGCGCTGGAACTCACCCGGTCCGGGGCCCGGATACGCGACGAACTCACCGGCGAAGAGGGCGAGATCCGGGCCCGCGCCGTGATCAACGCCTCCGGCGTGTGGGCGGGCGGCCTGGTGGACGGCATCCGGGTACGGCCCTCCCGCGGCACCCACCTCGTCCTGCGGTCGGACCACCTCGGTCCCCTGCCCGCCGGCCTGCACATCCCGGTCCCCGGGGAGACCAACCGCTTCGTTCTCGTCCTGCCGCAGGGCGACGGCCGGGTCTACGTCGGTCTCACCGACGAACCCGTCGAGGGTGGCATCCCGGACGTCCCCGAGGTGCCCGAGACCGACATCGGCTTCCTGCTGGACGTCCTCGGCTCCGCCCTGGACGTCCCGGTCCACCGCAACGACGTGGTGGGCGCCTTCGCGGGCCTGCGTCCGCTGCTGGACACCACGCCGACGGCCGGTTCCGGCGCGGCGCCCCGTACCGCCGACATCTCCCGCAGGCACGCGGTGCTCACCTCGCCGGACGGCGTGATCACCGTGGTCGGCGGCAAGCTCACCACCTACCGGCGCATGGCCGAGGACGCCGTCGACGCCGCCGTCGCCACCCACCGCCTCGCCGCGGGCCCCTCCCCCACCGCCTCCGTCCCCCTCGTCGGCGCGGCAGCACCGCACGTCCTCGCCGCCCTGGAGGCACCGCGCCGCCTGATCCGGCGCTACGGCACCGAGGCGCCGGCCGTCCACGCCCTGGGCGCACACGATCCACGCCTGCGCGAACCCGTCCTGGAGGGCCATCCCGTCACTCACGCCGAACTCGTGTGGGCCGTACGCCACGAGGGTGCGCTCGACGAGGCCGACCTCCTCGACCGGCGCACCCGCATCGGCCTGGTCCCGGACGACCGCGCTGCGGCGCTGAACGCCGCGCAGGAGGCGTTGGGCGAGACGCTGGGGCGCCGGTGAGCTACTTGGTAGTGACCGCTGGGGCGGCCCTGGTACCCGCGCGGCGCAGGCCGCGAGCCCGGGGGGTCGCGAGCCGGGGGTCGGACCGCGAGCCGGAGGCCGCGAGCCGGGGATCGGACCGCGAGCCGGAAGTCGCAAGCCGAAGGTCGCAAGCCGAAGGTCAGGCCGCAACGCCGGACGTCGCGAGCCGGAGGCCGCGAGCCGGGGATCGGACCGCGAGCCGGAGGCCGCGAGCCGGGGATCGGACCGCGAGCCGGAGGTCGCGAGCCGGGGATCGGACCGCGAGCCGGAGGCCGCGAGCCGGGGATCGGGCCGCGAGCCGGAAGTCGCAAGCCGAAGGTCGCAAGCCGAAGGTCAGGCCGCAACGCCGGAGGCCGCGAGCCGAGGGTCGGACCGCGAGCCGGAGGCCGCGAGCCGGGGATCGGACCGCGAGCCGGAGGCCGCGAGCCGGGGATCGGACCGCGAGCCGGAAGTCGCAAGCCGAAGGTCGCAAGCCGAAGGTCAGGCCGCAACGCCGGACGTCGCGAGCCGGGGATCGGACCGCGAGCCGGAGGCCGCGAGCCGGGGATCGGACCGCGAGCCGGAGGTCGCGAGCCGGGGATCGGACCGCGAGCCGGAGGTCGCGAGCCGGGGATCGGACCGCGAGCCGGAGGCCGCGAGCCGGGGATCGGACCGCGAGCCGGAGGCCGCGAGCCGGGGGTCGCCAGCCGGGGGTCGGACCGCGAGCCGGAGGCCGCGAGCCGAGGGTCGGACCGCGTGCCGGAGGTCGCGAACCCAGGGCGGAACGGCCGTTTCATGTCTCAGGCGGCGAGCGGCTGCTCCGGACTGAGGCGGTCCAGCAGCTCGGCGCGGTGCAGGGCGGCCACCGGCGCGAGAAGGTCGGGGTGGCGCAGCAGCGCCGCCGCCCGCCGGTCGCGTTCGTCGGGCTCGACCAGGCGCCGGAACTCGATCGGCGTACCCGCCGTGTGGGCGCTGTCGGCGACCGCGGCCACCGCCAGGCCAACCAGTTCGGGGTCGGTGAGCAGGCAGGCGGCCCAGCTCGCCACGACCTCGTCCACCCAGGTGCGCCATGCGTACGCGTCCGGGTCGTCGCCCTCGACGCCGTCGGCGCCGCTGATCCAGTCCAGGCGGGCGGAGCCCCCGGGGCCGGCCATCCCGACCAGCGCGGCGTCCATCGGCGTCGGATATCGCAGCCAGGCCGCGACCGTCACCGCCTGGCGCGCCTGCACCTCACACAGGACGGAGGCCAGCGCGCCACCGGACGACGGGTACGCACTGGTCAGCCATTGGGCGGTCGCAGCGATGAGCGGCGAGAGATCTTCGAGCACTACCGGGCCGTTCGAGCTGGAACACGGACAAACTGGAACACGGACAAAAGGGCTCGTGAAACGGTAGCTCGCGCCCCGGGGCGAGCGACACGGCCCAAGCCGCCTCCGGGACGTGGCTTCGGCCACATCGAGCAGAGGCGGCTCGGAGTGACAGTGCGTGTCGAGGTGGCCGGTGGGTGCCGGTCAGGCAGTGGCGGTGAAGCGTTCCCAGACACGATGGGCTCCCAGGAGCTCGGTGAGCTGCTCCAGGGTGGCGGTCCCGGTGTCACCGAGGATCACGCCGGGCGCGTCGGGTGGGGACGCCGGCGGCCTCGAGGGCGGCCTCGGTGCCCTTCCAGGCCCCGATGGTGAGGGCGCAACGAGGGAGTGAACTGGCGAGCCGGTACGGCCCGTGCGGAGCCGTCGTACCGCCCCACCGGGCTCCGCAGCGCCGGGGGCGCAGTCGTCACCTCGTCCCCTCCCCTCGTGCCCGGCCGCTCCAACCGCCCCTGCGCGTACCCACACCCGGGCACTCAAGGCATGCAGAACCAGCCTCGGTTACAGTGATCCGCCTGCAGCGAGGGGAGAGACGCCGTGCGGGTCGGGGCGGGGACGGTGTGGCGGGGCCTGGTCCCCGTGGTGGTGCTGGGCGGGGTGCTGACGGGCTGCTCGCAGACACAGCAGGAAGGCGCGACGGCGGGCACGAGCGCGTCGGCGACGGCGGCAGCGGGTGCGGCCGGCCAGGCCGCCAGGAGCGGCGGGACCATCGGGTCCTCCGATTCAGCCTGTGAGCTCCCGGTCACCTTCGACGTCGCCGAGGACTGGAAGGCGAAGGCCGTCGACTCCGGTACGGCCGAGGGCACCGCCGCCGACGACGGCTCCGGAATGCCCGAAGAGGTCGCGGACGCGCTCCTCACCGCAGCCTGCGAGATCGACGCCAAACCCGCCGGGCACATCGGCTTCCTGCGCGTCTGGACCGGCGACCGGAGCGGCGACGACTCGCGCACGGTGCTGAAGGCCTTCGTGGCGGCCGAGGGCTCCACGCGACAGGAGAAGTACCGCACGTTCAGGACAGGGAGCCTCACCGGCGTCGAGGTCGAGTACCTCTGCACGAGCAAGATCCTGGACGAGTCCAAGAAGGAACGCGCCCTCGCCGTCACCACTCCCCAGGGACCGGTCGTCCTGCACCTCGGCGGGCTGGACACCGAGGAACACGATCAGATGCTCCCCGCCTACGAACTCGCCAAGAAGACCCTGCGCACCGCCTGACCCTCACATGCCCGGGCCACGAGCGAGGTCGGCCGCAACCGGCTGGCCGGCCGGTCCGGGAGCGGGTCATCTCGTGCACCGCAACGCCGGACCGACAGCCGCAAAACCGCCCCCGACTCACGAGTACGGCATGCCACGCCGCCCCTCGAGCGATCACGGCAGCCGCACAGTCCCGTGCCGTGTCGAAGCGGGGGCGTCGGGTACCCGACGGGAGCATGCGAGGCCATCCAGGCCCCGACAGGCAGCCGACTGTTCGGTTCGGTGAACGGAGTGGTCATGGCACGCAACGAAGGTGACGCGGCGCCCGCCCGGCGAGCGGGACTCCCCGACCTTCGTCTGGCGCCGGGCGGGGCCGAGCAACCGTCGCCGCACGAACCGCAGCCGAAGGGGCAGACGCTGCCCCGTGATCGCAACCAGGCGATTCTGGAGGCCGCCAAGCAGGTGGGCGCCTTCCTCAAGAAGAAGGGGCACGCGTTCGCACTGGCCGGAAGCGTCGCCGTCTATGCCCACGGCGGCAGCGAGAACCTGCAGCACGACGCCGATTTCTGCGTGCGGCCCGAGGACGCCGAGGCGGTGGCGGACACCCTTCGCGAAGGCGGCCTGACGGTCTACACGCCGCCGGAGGACTGGCTGCTCAAGGCCAAGTGCTTCGACCAGGACATCGACATCATCTTCGAGCTGGCCCACCAGCCCGTCTCCCCGGCGATGCTCAACCGGGCCGAGGAGCTCTCGGTCGACTCGGTGCACATGCCCGTACTGGCGCCCACCGACCTGCTGTGGAGCCTGATCGCCGCCTTCTCCGAACACCACTGCGACTTCGGCGCCGTCCTGCCCATCGCACGCGCGCTGCGCGAGAAGGTCGACTGGGACCGCGTCCGACACGCCTGCGGGGACGAGCCCATGCCCGCCGCCTTCTTCTTCCTTCTCGAACGCCTGAACGTCATCGCCCCGCAAGAGGAGCAGCCATGACCCACCACGGCGGAGAGCACGCACCGGCCGCTCCCCCGGCCCAGAACCTGGAGTACCGCGTCGCCCATCTCAGGGACCGCATCGCCGGCGGACCCCTGGGAGAGCTGGGCGTACGGCTGGAGGTGCGCGGCGAGGCGGTGCTGCTGACCGGCACGGTTCCTTCCGCGCATTGCCGCGACGAGATCTGCCGCATCGTCAACGAGGAACTGGCCGGGCACCCCGTGCACTGCGACGTCGTGGTCAGCGACACCTCCTCTCCCGATCACGCGGAGGACCTTGCATGATCCGGATCGCAGCCGTCGGAGACATCCACATGGGCACCGAGAGCCAGGGTGTGCTCCGTCCCGCATTCGAGACGCTGCCCGAGTGCGCCGACGTCCTGCTGCTGGCCGGGGACCTCACCCGGCACGGCACGCCGGAAGAGGCCCGGGTGGTGGCACGGGAGATCCAGGACCTGGCGGTTCCGGTCGTGGCGGTCCTCGGCAACCACGACCACCACCACGAGAGGCCGGAGGAGGTCACCGCCATCCTCGAGGACGTCGGCGCACAGGTACTGGAGGGGCGCGGAACCGTCGTGGCCTGTGGCGACGAGCGCATCGGCGTCGCCGGCACCAAGGGGTTCGGCGGCGGATTCGTCGGCCGCAGCGCCGACGAGTTCGGCGAGCCGCTGATGAAAGAGTTCGTCCGGTACACACGCCGCTGCGCCGACGCGCTGCGTACGTCCCTGGAACAGCTGGAGGAGCAGGGCTGCGACGTGCGGGTCGCCCTCACCCACTACTCCCCCGTGCCCGAGACACTCGCGGGCGAACCCCTGGAGATCTATCCGTTCCTCGGCAGCTACCTGCTCGCCGAGGCGATCGACACGGCCGGCGCCGACCTCGCCGTCCACGGGCACGCGCACGCCGGCACGGAGAACGGCATGACCAGCGGCGGCGTGAGGGTGCGTAACGTCGCACAACCAGTCATCGGGCGAGCTTTCCACCTCTACCACCTGCACGCGCGTGAACCGATCACCGCCGGCGCGTCCGGAGCGTCCGGGGAGAGGTCCGGCTGACCGCCACTCTGCACGCGCGTGGACCGATCACCGCCGGCGCGTCCGGGGAGAGGTCATCTCGTCGCCCGGCTCCCCGCACCGCTCGACGCCAAGCTCACGGCCGCCGCGGCGGAGCAGCCCGAGTCCTACTCACCGACTGACGGCCTTGGTTCGGGAGGCGTGTCCGGCTCTGCCGCCTTATTCCATCTCCGGCGGGACGGGCGTGGCCTGCTGGTAGTACATCTGCCAGCCCGCCCCCTCGCTGCGTCTGCGCCAGAGCGAACTGCGGCGTGTCCGCCGGCCGTTGATCGTGGTCCCGTAGGTGAGGTGCACCAGCCCGGGCGCCAGCAGGACGCCGGTGATGTCCAAGGGCTCGTAGCAGGGACGGTCCTCAGAACTGCCCGCCATCTCCGGCAACGCGGCAAGCATCTGGTCATAGGTCCATCGCCGCCCCGAGGCACCGACCTCGACGAACTCCGGGTCCAGCAGCTCCCGGGCCATCGACCGTGACGCCCGCACGGTGGGGTCCATCAGCCGCGGTTCGCCCGCGACGGCCGTACTCACCGCGTCCGATTTGGGCATCTTCTCCCAAGCCGCCGACCCCGTGGCAACCGAATTCGCGCCGCGCGTCTTCGCCCGGCGGGTGCTGTCTCTCCGCGTGAAGGCAGAGACCCAGAGTGACCCGCCTCACTCACAAGGTCGCGCAGATTCGTCCGGCAACCCGCAACCTCGGGCGGGCTCGCACGTCGGACTCGGCCCGCGCCGGCCCCCGCTCCGGCTACGGCACACCCAACACCCGCCCCCACCCCCGGCGACGGGCACCCGCCACACCAGCCCCCACCCCGGCGCACCCCACACCGGCGCCCGTCACATCGTGACGCCGACCGTGGCCGGCATTCGTCGCCAGGAGCAGGTCCGGGTCCCGGCCGGGCCACCCGAGGTGGTCAAAGGACGTCGTCCGGCCGACCGAGGTCGCCCCGGCGCCCGGCGCGGGCGGTGTCCGGACGGCACTCGTACCCTGGGGCCGTGCACATCTGTTTCGTCTGCAGCGGGAACATCTGCCGGTCGCCGTCCGCCGCGCTGGTCTTCGCCGAGCACCTGCGCCGGGCGGGGCTGGACCGGGCGGTGCGGGTCAGCAGCGCCGGCATCGGCCCGTGGCACGTCGGGGAGCCCATCGACGAGCGGGCCGGAGAGGTGCTGGCCCGGCACGGCTACCCGGTCGAGCACCTCGCCGCGCAGGTCGGTGCCGAGCATCTGGACGCCGATCTGTTCCTGGCCATGGACCGCGGTCACGAGAAGGCACTGCGCCGCCTCGTCGACGACCCGTCCCGGGTGCGGTTGCTGCGGTCCTTCGATCCGGACGCGACGGGCGATCTGGACGTACCCGATCCGTACTACGGCGGCCCGGAGGGGTTCGACGAGGTGCTGGCCATGATCGAAGCCGCGGTGCCCGGTCTGCTCGCCTGGGTGCGCGAGCGTCTCGCGTCATGACCGCCCGTCCGGTGACCGGCCGCGGCAAGGGCCCGGGCGCCGCGGCGGCCCGGCTGACCGGGCGTCCGGTGATGGGTGAGCGCCCGCTGTCCGGATCGCTCGCCGAGGTCACCCTCGACGGCGGGCAGGTGGTGGTCGTCAAGCGCGGCGACACTCCCGGCGCGGTGCGGGCCGAGGCCGCGGGACTGCGCTGGCTCGCCGACGCGGGCGCGGTGCGGGTCCCTGCGGTCCACGGCGAGGACGGGCGGTGGCTGGTGACCGACCGGATCCCGTCGGGCCGGCCGAGTCCGCAGGCGGCGGTCCGGTTCGGCCGCGACCTCGCCGCCCTGCACGCCGCCGGCGCGCCCGCGTTCGGCGCCCCGCCGCCCGGCGGCCCCGAGGAGGCGTACATCGGGCTCGCTCCGATGCGCAACGCCCCCGGCAGCGACTGGCCGCGCTGGTACGCCGAGCACCGGGTGCTGCCCTACCTGCGCCGCGCGGTCGACGACGGCACCCTGCGCTCCGCCGAGGCGGCCGTGGTCGAACGCGTCCTGGAGCGGCTGCCCGAGCTGGCGGGCCCCGCCGAACCGCCCGCACGGCTGCACGGCGACCTGTGGAACGGCAACGTGCTGTGGGGCGCCGACGGTCAGGCCTGGCTGATCGACCCGGCCGCGCACGGCGGACACCGGGAGACCGACCTGGCGATGCTCCACCTGTTCGGCTGCCCGCACCTGGACCGGGTGCTCGACGGATACCAGGAGGCGGCTCCGCTCGCCGACGGCTGGGCGGACCGCATCGGGCTGCACCAGCTCTTCCCGCTGCTGGTGCACGCGGTGCTGTTCGGCCGCGGCTACGCCGAGCAGGCGGTCGCGGCGGCCCGGGCCGCCTGTCCGTGACCCCCCGCTCTCTCCCCCTGACGTGTGCCGGCTACTCGTTCGCCTCGACCAGCCGAGCCAGTTTGTCCAGGGCCATGCGCGTGCCCAGTTCGTTGTCCTCGCGGGGCACGACGTCGGGAATGCCCTCGTGCACGACAAGGACGTCGGTCGCGCCGTTCACCTCGGTGAGGGACGTCGTCATCGTCATGGTGCCGCGCAGGGCGGGGTCGTCGGTCTCGAACTCGATCACCTCGACGACCAGTTCGTCGGGCACGAGCCGCGCGAAGTGGCCTCGGTAGGTGTCGGTGCGCGCGCCCGACTTGCCGGTGCCGCCCGGCTCGTCGTAGGTGAGGGACACCCGGAAGGCGCCTTCCTCTCGGGGATCGAACGCGTGCACGTGGCCGGTCATGCCGTCGGGGACGCGCCATCTCGCCACCGCGTCCGGGTCGACGAGCGCCCGGTAGACCTGGGCCGCGGGCGCCTTCACACGCCGGGAGACTCTCGTGGCGTACATGGGCGCACCGTATCGCTACCGCGGGACGCTCCCACAGGGCGCCCGCCCCGGCAGGTGGTCCGGGTGCTCCGACGTAGCTGGTCGGCATGATCCAGGACGCGGCCGGAAGGCGGTCATTGCGCGCGTCGTCCTCGAAGGTGCCCTCCGGCTGGGGTCGTACGCCCCGCTCGTACAGGCCGGAGCTGGGCTGCGCGTGTCGGGCCGAAGACCGAACAGAAGTAGCGGTCGCAGATGGTGAAGGTCTCGGCGAGCGCGAACTGGAACGGTATGTCCTCGTGCGTGTAATAGCCCGTCACCTAAGGGCCGTTGACGCCGTCGGCCTTGCGGTGCGCCGGCAGCCATCGGTCCCTCCTGCCGCCGTTCCACGCCTCGTGCTGCACCGACCAGGCGTGGCTCGTGGACGGGATGGCCTGCGCGCTGGCGCGCCAGCCGACCGCGCATGACCTCTCCGAAGGAGAGGTCATGATGTACGTCGCCGAGCGCGTCGCCCCCTACAAGCGGGTCCGGATGGTCACCTTCATCGACGCGGTGCCCCGCGCCGCCTCCGGGAAGATCCTGCGGCGGGAGCTGCGGAACCTGCGGGAACAGCAGCAGCGGGAACTCAAGGAGCAGTCGTGTGTGGGTGTCGAGATGGAAGGGAAGAAGGTAGCCCTTCCGCTCAAGAAGGCGCATTCACAGCCGAGTTGACAGGCCGTGGACTCCTGGGTTCGATGCGGGCGCGCTGGACGGCGCCGCGGCCCTCTGGCTCTCAGGCGTGCCGGCTGCTCCGGGTGAGGAACGGGCCACCGATCACTCTCTGCCCGCCTCGGCAGGGGCTGTCAGGGGCTGCCGGTGAACATGTGGCCGACGTGCGGCAAGGGGTTGGCCAAGCCGTGACCGGCGCCATCGGGGCGTTGCCGGGATGTTGCCTCGCCTTGGGAAACAGGTGGTGGCTCCATGAACCGGGGTGGAGCGGTGCCGGGTTGCGTGCGCACGGCCGCCAAGTCCCGTGGGTTGCCTCGCCGATGTCCCGATTCTGTCACCAAGTGACGCTTCAGCCCGTTCGGTTCTCCTCCCCCATCCCTGCGCGTGCTAAGAATTACCTCGTCACAGGCATGCGGGGGCGTCCTGTGTGCCATAGCGCCCGTGAGGGCCATAGGGGGAGAGGTATCACCGCAGTGAACCGCACGCGCACGACCGTTGCGGCCCTGGCCGCGGCCGGGGTCGTCACCGCCGCTCAGCTGGGCCTCGCCGGGGCTGCCTCCGCGGCGGCCGCCGCGCCGCAGAGCTCCGGCTGCCCGATCAACATCGTCTACCCGTCCCGGTTCTACGTGGACCACAACGGCTGGGTGACCAACGGCGGCCTGTACTTCGGCATCAAGAGCAAGACCACGAAGAGCTTCAAGAAGGTCACCTTCACGGTCACCAACGTCAAGAACATCCGCTTCGGCTCGGCGACGGCGAAGGGCGGCAAGATCAGCCACAAGACGTCGCAGACCGTCTCGGTCTACACCAAGACCTTCAAGGGGAAGGCGAG
Source organism: Streptomyces sp. NPDC005202 (assembly GCF_040608235.1). Lineage (NCBI taxonomy): Bacteria > Bacillati > Actinomycetota > Actinomycetes > Kitasatosporales > Streptomycetaceae > Streptomyces > Streptomyces sp. NPDC005202. The sequence continues at coordinate 59,077 of NZ_JBEXHW010000012.1, forward strand.
CCTCGGTTTCAAGGTCCGGACGCACCTGCTCAACACCCGGAGCTACAAGCTGAAGTTCACCCTGCACGGCAGCGGCTGGAACTGCGCGGTCAACCAGGGCACGTGGGGCTCCTGATCCCAGGACACCCGGACGGTCCTGAACCATCCCGATGCCCCGGCTCCCGCAGCCGGGGCATCCGCATGTGCGGCGCCACAACCATGATCGTCGGCAACGAACAGGGAAGCGGGCGCGAGGTAGGCTGCGAGAGCGAAGAGTAGTCCGCGGGCGACGTGTCACCCTTCACCGGTGGGCGCAGCCGGGAGAAGGCGGGTGCGGATGGACTGGCGCGAGTTCGCCGAACAGATGGCCCGTCTCGCCCGGCGTCTGCTGGCCCAGGACTCCCTTCAGGCGACGCTCGAAGAGATCGTCTCGGCGTCGGTCGAACTGGTCGAGGGGTGCGAGGCCGCGGGCGTCCTGACCTTGAGCAAGGGCCGCACCGTGACCCTCGCCGCGCACGGGGACTGGGTCGAGGAGTCCGACCGGCTGCAGGGGGAGCTCCGCGAGGGGCCCTGCTTCGACGCGGCCTGCCGCACCGACGGCGAGCGGATTTTCCGCATCGCCGACATGACGAAGCCGCAGCAGGGCTGGCCGCGTTTCGCGCCCGCCGCCCGGGACCTGGGCATCGGCAGCATGATGGGCTTCCTGCTGTACACCCATGACCAGGACTTCGGCGCGCTGGACTTCTACTCCCACCGCCCCGGCGCCTTCACCCGGGACAGCGAGACGGGAGGCTGGCTGCTCGCCTCGCACGCCGCCGTCGCGCTGGCCAGCGCCCGGACCGTCGACCAGCTCGAACACGCCCTGGAGACCCGTCACGCCATCGGTGAGGCCATGGGCATCCTGCGGGAACGCCACCGTCTCAGTGAGGAGGACGCATTCGCCGTGCTGCGCCGCCTCTCCCAGAACCACAACATCAAACTGCGTGACATCGCCCAGACCATCCGCGCGGACGCGCCCAGACAGGCCTGAGGGCCGCCCGCGGGACGACCGGCCGACCGCGGGCGCGAGCGGTGCCCGGCGCGTGGGCGACCTGCGACGCCCGGCGACGGCCGGTCAGGCATTCGCTGCGCGCCGCGTTCTCGCCGACGCCGGTCGGTCCGCCAGAACCTCGGCGTCGGCGTCCCGCTCCTGCTCACCATGCGGCGCCCCCTGCCCGGAGTGCAGCAGTGAGATCTCCCCCGGCGGCGCGCACGACACCGAAACCCGTCCCGTCGCAGACGGTGTGAGGGACCTCGCCTCGCGCAGCCGGGCAGTGTAGACATGGCACATGGTCCGGCTCCTGGGTCGAACCGGCACTCGGTCGGCCCGTCGTCCCAGCGATCAACGCGCTCAGCGCGCGCCCGGCCCTGCCCGGGAAGCGCGCGAGCGGACGGACGGGAGCCGGTCGTCCTGGTGGCGGTCCCCGGGGCTGCGGTCCGCGCTGGGCGGCCGCAGCGTCGCCGGGCAGGTGTTCGTGCTGCAGGTCGTCATCGTGCTGCTGCTGGTCGTGGCAGCGGTGGTGGCCCTGGTGCTCCAGGTGCAGCACGACAGCACCCAGGAGGCCCGTAGCCGGTCACTCGCCGTCGCCCAGACGTTCGCCAACGGTCCGGGCACCCGCGCGGCGCTGAGCGCCCCGAATCCGACGGCCCTCCTGCAGCCGCGGGCCGAGGCCGCCCGCAAGGCGGCCCACGTCGACTTCATCGTCGTGATGAACACCGACGGCATTCGCTACACCCACCCCAAGCCGGACCGCATCGGCAAGAAGTTCGTCGGCACCACCGAGCCCGCGCTGGCCGGGGACACCGTCGTCGAGGAGATCAACGGGACCATCGGACGTCTGGTGCAGGCCGTGGTTCCGGTCAAGGCACCGGACGGCACGGTGGTGGGCCTGGTGTCGGCCGGCATCACCACCAAGAACGTGGGCGGCGTGGCGAACCGGCAGCTGCCGCTCGTGCTGGTCGCCGCCGCCGCGGGGCTCGCCCTGGCCACGGCGGGAACGGCACTGGTGAGCGGCCGGCTGCTGCGCCAGACGCACGGGCTGGGCCCGCGCGAGATGACCCGCATGTACGAACACCACGACGCCGTCCTGCACTCCGTCCGGGAAGGCGTGATCATCGTCAGCGACGAGGGCGATCTGCTGCTCGCCAATGACGAGGCGCACCGCCTGCTCGACCTGCCCGAGGACGCCGAACGGCGGCACGTGCTCGACCTCGGCCTCGACCCCGACACCGCCGGCCTGCTGGCCTCCGGGCGGATTGCCACCGACGAAGTGCACCTGGTCGGCGACCGGCTGCTCGCGATCAACCAGCGGCCCACGGATCTCAAGGGCGGCCCGTCGGGCAGTGTCGCCACGCTGCGCGACTCGACGGAGCTGCGCGCCCTGTCCGGCCGCGCCGAGGTGGCGCGGGAGCACCTCACCCTGCTCTACGACGCCGGTGTGGGCGTCGGAACGACCCTGGACGTGACGCGGACCGCCGAGGAGCTGGCGGAGGTGTCCGTTCCCCGGTTCGCGGACTTCACCACCGTGGACCTGTACGACCCCGTCCTGAGCGGCGAGGACCCGGAACCCGGCTCCGCTCTGCGCCGTGCGGCGTCCAGCGGCATCCGCAAGGACGCTCCCCTGTACCCGGTGGGCGAGCAGATCCGCTTCGTCGCCTCGTCCCCGCAGGCGCACAGCCTGAGGACCGGCCGGCCCGTCCTCGAACCCCGCCTCGAGGCCGCCCCGGGCTGGCTCGCACAGGACCTCGAACGGACCGAGCAGGTGGTGGAGTACGGCATCCATTCGCTGATCACCGTGCCGGTGCGGGCGGGAGCCCTGCTGCTGGGCGTGGTCAACTTCTGGCGCTCGGAGAAGGCCGAGCCCTTCGACGCCGAGGAGCTGGCCCTCGCCGAGGAGCTGGTCGCCCGGGCCGCGGTGTCCATCGACAACGCGCGCCGCTACACGCGCGAGCACAGCATGGCCGTGACGCTGCAGCGCAGTCTGCTGCCGCGCAGTCTGCCCGAGCAGAGCGCCCTGGACATCGCCTACCGCTACCTGCCCGCGCAGGCGGGTGTGGGCGGGGACTGGTTCGACGTGCTGCCGTTGTCCGGCGCGCGCGTCGCGCTCGTCGTGGGCGACGTCGTCGGCCACGGGCTGCACGCCGCAGCCACCATGGGGCGGCTGCGCACGGCCGTCCACAACTTCTCCGCCCTGGACCTCCCGCCCGACGAACTGCTCGGATTGCTGGACGAAATGGTCGGTCGCATCGACCAGCACGAGACGGACAACGGCGGCAGCGCTCCCGTCGCCGGCGCGACCTGTCTGTACGCGATCTACGATCCGGTCTCCCGGCACTGCCTCGTCGCCCGCGCCGGGCATCCGCCGCCGGCCGTGATCCGGCCCGACGGCAGCGTCGCCTTTCCCGACGTGGCCGCCGGTCCCCCGCTGGGCCTGGGAGGTCTGCCGTTCGAGACGTCCGATCTCGTGCTGGACGAGGGCAGCCGGCTGGTGCTGTACACGGACGGGCTGGTCGAGGACCGGGAGCGGGACATCGACACCGGGCTGGCGGAGTTGCGCACGGCCCTGGAGGAGGCCGGCGAGTCGCCCGAGGAGACGTGCCGGGCCGTTGTCGACGTCCGGCTGCCGGCCCGGCCGAGCGACGACATCGCCCTGATCGTCGCCCGCACCCGGGCGCTGGGCGCCGAGCGGGTCGCCGAGTGGCAGGTTCCGGCGGACCCGGCGGCCGTCGCGGACGTGCGCGCCTCGGTGACCCGGCGGCTGGCTCAGTGGGGCCTGGACGAGCTGACGTTCACCACGGAACTCATCCTCAGCGAGCTGGTCACCAACGCGATCCGCTACGGCAGCGAGCCCATCCGGGTCCGGATGCTGCGCGACCGCGCCCTGATCTGCGAGGTCTTCGACAGCAGCGACACCTCGCCCCACCTGCGGTACGCGGCCACCACGGACGAGGGCGGGCGCGGCCTGTTCCTCGTCGCGCAGCTCGCCGAGCGCTGGGGCACCCGCTACATGCCCACCGGGAAGGTCATCTGGGCCGAGCAGCCCCTGCCCTGAGCTTCTTCTCGTTCGTTTCTACGAATGTGCCGTTCGAAGGGTGACCGCCTGCTTCACGTCTGATAGGAAACCTTCCTATCAGTACACGTACGGACCAACTCTCCCCCCCACCGTCACTTGGAGTCCCCGTGGTGCATCCCAACCGCGACACGACAGCCCCGGCCGGCGCCTCCCGCCGCACGGTCCTCGCCCTGATCGGCGCCTCGCTGGCCTCGGTCCCCCTCGTGAACGCCCCGCATGTCGCGGCGGCACCGGCGGCCGCGCCGGGCCTCGACGACCCGGCGAAGAAGGAGATCGCCATGCAGCTGGTGTCGAGCGCGGAGAACTCCTCGCTCGACTGGAAGGCCCAGTACAAGTACATCGAGGACATCGGCGACCGCCGCGGCTACACCGCCGGCATCATCGGCTTCTGCTCCGGCACCGGCGACATGCTCGACCTCGTCCAGCTCTACACCGACCGCAAGCCCGGCAACGTGCTGGCCAAGTACCTGCCGGCGCTGCGCCGGGTCAACGGCACCGATACGCACGACGGCCTCGACCCGAACTTCCCCGAGGACTGGCGCAAGGCGGCCCAGGACACGGCGTTCCAGCAGGCGCAGAACGACGAGCGCGACCGCGTCTACTTCAACCCGGCCGTACAGCAGGGCAAGGCGGACGGGCTGCGGGCGCTCGGCCAGTTCACGTACTACGACGCGATCGTCATGCACGGCGACGGCGACGACCCGACCAGCTTCCGCAACATCCGCAAGCGGGCCCTGCGCACCGCGAAGCCGCCGGCGCAGGGCGGCGACGAGGTGACGTACCTGAACGCGTTCCTCGACGCGCGGGTGTGGGCGATGAAGCAGGAGGAGGCCCACAGCGACACCACCAGGGTCGACACCGAGCAGCGGGTCTTCCTGCGCAAGGGCAACCTCGACCTGAACCCGCCGCTGGACTGGAAGGTGTACGGGGACAGCTACCACATCGGCTGACCCCGGCGCCGTACGCCCGCGGTGTGCGCGTGCGCGCGGACCGGGCCGGCCCGACAGCTCCCGTCGCGGGGCCCGGGCCGGCCCGGTGCAGGTGCCGTCAGCCGCCGTCCAGCCGCGAACGCAACAGTTGCTTGCCCAGTTCGGCGCCCTTGCGGCTGTCCGCCTGGGCCTTGCGGAACAGGTCCACGACCTCGTTGTCCTTGTCGCGCTCCGCGTCCTGGATGTACTGCTCCAGCCGCAGCGCGTTGCTCAGGCACGCCTCGACGAACCAGATCAGGTCGTAGTCCTTGTCCCGCGTACCAGTGACGTCACCGGTCTCGGTACCGCTTGTCATGCGGGCCTCCTCCTCGGTGGGGTCTTCGACATTCGTCTTCGGTGCGGCACCGGGTACCCTCGCGGGCCGCGGCACACACACCACCTGCACGAATGAGCGGGAAAGCCCCGAGCTCGCCGCCGGGCTCAGCCGAGGGCACGGTCGAGGTTGTAGGCGGCACTGATCAGGGACAGGTGCGTGAAGGCCTGGGGGAAGTTGCCCTGCTGTTCTCCGGTGTTGCTGATCTCCTCGGCGTACAGGCCCAGGTGGTTGGCGTAGGTCAGCATCTTCTCGAACGCCAGCCGGGCCTCGTCGAGGCGGCCGGCCCGGGTGAGGGCCTCGACGTACCAGAAGGAGCAGATGGAGAACGTGCCCTCGTCGCCACGCAGCCCGTCGGGGCTGGCCTGCGGGTCGTAGCGGTAGACGAGGGAGTCGGAGACCAGTTCCTCGGTCAGCGCGTCGAGGGTGGACAGCCACTTGGGGTCCGTGGGCGCGATGAACTTCGCCATCGGCATCATCAGGACGGCGGCGTCCAGCACGTCGCCGTCCTCGTACTGGGCGAACGCCTGCCGCTTCACGGACCAGCCGTGCTTCATGATCCGGCGGTAGATCGTGTCGCGGCACTGCCGCCAGCGCGGCAGGTCGGCGGGCAGGCCGCGGCGGTTGGCCAGCCGGATGGCGCGTTCGACGGCCACCCAGCACATCAGGCGCGAGTACAGGAAGTTCTTGCGGCCGCCGCGGGTCTCCCACACGCCCTCGTCGGGCTGGTCCCAGTGGTCGCAGACCCAGTCCACCAGCGCGCACACGTCGTCCCACTGGTCGCTGGAGATCGGCTGGGCCCACTTGTCGTAGAGGTAGATCGAGTCGATGAGGGCGCCGTAGATGTCCAGCTGGAGCTGGTCGGCGGCGGCGTTGCCGACCCGGACCGGGGCGGAGCCCTGGTGTCCCTCGAGGTGGCCCAGTTCGCGCTCGGGCAGTTCGGTGCGGCCGTCGATGCCGTACATGATCTGCAGCGGGCCCGCCGCCTTGCCGTCGCCCGGGCTGATGTGCCGGGTCAGGAACCGCATGAACGCCTCGGCCTCGCCGGTGAAGCCGAGCCGCAGCAGCGCGTACACGCAGAAGGCCGCGTCCCGGATCCACACGTAGCGGTAGTCCCAGTTGCGCTGGCCGCCGAGCTGTTCGGGCAGGCTCGTGGTGGGTGCGGCCACGATGGCGCCGGTCGGCGCGTGGGTGAGCAGCTTCAGGGTGAGGGCGGAGCGGTGGACCATCTCCCGCCAGCGGCCACGGTAGCGGGACTGCGACAGCCAGCGCCGCCAGTAGGCGACCGTGGCCGAGAACTGCTCCTCGGCCTCGGTGCGGGCACACCGGCGCGGCGTCACGTCGCCGCCGACCTGGTCGAGGGCGAAGACGGCCGACTCCCCCTCGGCGAGCTTGAAGTCCGCCCGCACGTCCGAGCCGTCGGTCTCCAGCGGCACGGTGGCCGTGAGGGCGAGCGACCGGTCCGCGGACTCGAACAGGGCCACGGCCCCGGTCATCCGGACGGTGTGCGGGTCGATGCCGTAGTTGAACCGCGGGGCCACCCGTGCCCGGAACGGAATGGTTCCCCGGACGCACACGACGCGCCGGATGAGCCGGTGCCGGGCGACCTCGGCCGAGTCGCCGGTCACCGGCATGAAGTCCTGCACCTCCCCGACGCCGTCCTCGGTGGAGAACCGGGTGATCAGCACGTTGGTGTCGGGGAAGTAGAACTGCTTGGTCCTCGCTCCCTGGGCCGCGGCGAGCTCGAAACAGCCGCCCCGCTCCGCGTCCAGGATCGACGCGAAGACACTGGGGTCGTCGAAGGAGGGACAGCAGTACCAGTCGATCGTGCCGTTGGTGCCGACGAGGGCGACGCTGCGCAGGTCGCCGATCAGGCCGTGCTCGGCGATCGGCAGGTAGCGGGGCGCGCCCGGTGTGGTCTGTGGGCTCGGAGTGTCGGCCATCGCAGCAGCCTCCCTGTCTGGGCGCGCGCGGACAGCTTCCAGCTTAGGACGGGCGAACCGGGCGGAGGTTTTTCGCGGCAGCAGGCAGGTACCCCTACAGCGGACCGGGTCGGGCCGGCAGGTGCGTCCGCCCTTCCGGATGCAGGGCGCGGCCCGGAGGGCAATCGTGGGAGAAGGTCCCGGTCCCGCAAGCACGGGCGCCGCAGTCCGGCCCCGAGGAGGGACCCGGCTGGACCCGAGGAGGACACATGTCGACGCCACAACCCGATGCACCCCGCACGTTCGGGGACCACGCCACCCCGGACGAGGTGCTCCACGCCCGTACCGGCACCGAGGTCTCGCCGGAAGACCTGGTGCTGGCCGCGGGCCGCGACATCACCCCGCGCAACCTGGAGTGGGCCAAGCGCAAGCTTGCCGAGGAGGGCCCGGCCGCCCTGGACAAGCTGCTGCCCTAGCACGCGGCGGGCCGCCGCCCGCCGCGGTTGAAGGGACCGGAGCACCGCTCCGGTCCCTTCCGGAGGGGCCCTTCGTGCTGTCACACTCCGGAGGGTGCCCGACTTCGACATGCTCGTGGACATGCTCGTGATCGGATCCGGCCCGGGCGGCCAGAAGGCCGCCATCGCGGCGGCCAAGCTGGGCCGCCGGGTCGCCATCGTCGACCGCCCCGACATGAGGAACCGACGGAACTCGCTGCCCTGCTGAAACGCGGCTCGCGCCGTATGGACGTCCCGCGTTGACGTGTGGAGATTCCCGGTGAACCACCTGTACGAGCCGACGGGGGCTGTGCCGACGGAGGGGAGGGCTCGCGCAGCAGCTACTGAGTACCGGGGTCTGCGGCCGTGGTGGTGGAGGCTCCAGATGTGGCCTCCTCGAAGTCCGGGGCCTGGAAGAGGTTCCTGGTCGGAGGCGGTGCTCCTGTCGTGACGCGGAGGGGTGCCGGTTCGGGTTCGGAGAACAGCGAGGTCGTGTCGACGGGACGTCTCCCTTTCGGTGCGGGGATGTTGAGCAGACTGACGTGGGGGAGGTGCGGTTCGGGTGCCGAGGAGAGGATGATCACCTGCTGCCGCCTCGGCCGGGCGCAGCGATCTCAGAGATTGGTCATCTTGGTGTACGGACTCGTGATTCGTACCTGCTGTGAGCCGAAATCGACGAGCACTGCGATTCCATCCTCGATGCCGGTGACCCGGCCGAGGCCGTACACATCATGTGTGACCCGGTTTCCGACGGCGAATCGTTCGCAAGGTGGCGTGGTCGGGGCCTTGAAGGGGCTGGTAGGCAGATGACGCTTGGTTACGGTTGGCTTTCTCATCATCACCAGTATGCGCCTGCCGGTCCGACGAGGAGCCCGGCCGACGCCTTCTCACGGGTGAGGCGCTGTTTCGGCCGGCCGGGACGGCCGGCGTGGACAACCTCGGGGCCGAGTATCGGGCGGAGAGGCCACCTAACGATCCTCGTCACACCCCCGGTACGTCGGCGTCGTCGGTCTGGGTGGTCCGCGCGCGTTCCCAGATTGGGAACCCGCTGGTGGCGAAGACTTCGAGCGTAGTGAGGAAGAGCGCGAAGTCTGCCCCTCCGGCTCCCCCACGTCCGGTTGCTCCTGGGCCAGCCGCTGGTCGAGGCTCTCGCCCTCGTGCTGTTCGGCGGCGGTCGTGAACGTACTTGGTCACGCCCAGGGTTTCTCGGGCGGGGAGTACCCCTCGTCGAGGGTGTCGTCGTAGGTCCGCTCGTCCACCGCGTCCTGCAGGTCCAGCGGCACGGCGTCCTCCTGCAAAGTACTTGGCCAGGGCACCGGGTTGAACTCCGGACAGCGAACGGAGAATTACCCTCCGGTCAATCTTGAAAGCCAAACGAGCCCAGCTATCATCACACCCACACACGCCGTAACCTTGCGCAGACGCAGCGGCTGGACGGTACCCACCCCTTGTTTTCCGGCCCCCGGCCCGAGGCCACCCCTCGGGCGGCTCCGCGCCGGGCCAACCCCCCACCCCCCTACGCCGTCTGGGCCGTCCCGCCCTTGCGTCGTGCACAACGGAAAGCAGCACATCCATGAGCGACAGCAGGGGCAGAGGGCTGCAGGCCAATGCCCTCGGTACGTTCGACACCGTGGTGATGGCCGTGGCGGGCAGCGCCCCGGCGTACTCACTCGCGGCGACCACCGCGGTCCTGGTCGGCGCGGTGGGACCGGCCAGTCCGGCCGCACTGCTGTACTGCGCGATACCGATGCTGGGCATCGCTCTGGCGTTCAGCTACCTCAGCCGGATCGACGTCAACGCGGGCGCCAGCTACTCGTGGGTGGGTCGGACGCTGCACCCCTTTCTGGGCTTCATCAGCGGCTGGGCGCTGGTGATCTCGGCGACCATCTTCATGGTGGCCGGGTCGCTGCCCGCCGGGTCGATGACGCTCGCCCTGTTCGACGACAAGCTGGCCGACGACACGGCCCTGTCCACGGTGGTCGGCGCGGCGTGGTTCGTGGTGATGCTGCTCGTCGTACTCGGCGGCGCCCGGCTCACCGTGCGGGCCCAGCTGGTCATGTCCGGCGTCGAGCTCGCCGTCCTGGCGCTGTTCGCGGTCCTCGCCCTCCTCCACACCGGCAACGCCCGCGCCTTCGACTGGTCCTGGCTCGGCTTCAGCCACTTCCACGGGGTGGCCGGGTTCGCCTCCGGTGCGCTCATCGCCGCGTTCTACTACTGGGGTTGGGACGTGACCAGCAACCTCAGCGAGGAAACCCGCAACAGCCGCCGTACGACGGGCCTCGCGGGCCTGATCGGCGTAGGCATCGTGTTCCTGCTGTTCGAGGTGTTCACCATCGCCGTGAACGTCATCCTCTCCTCGCAGCAGATCCAGGAGAACGACGCCAACGTGCTGGCCGTGCTCGGCGAGGAAATCTGGCCGGGCTGGGGCGGCAGGCTGCTCATCGTCTCCGTGATGCTGTCCACCATCGCCACCCTGGAGACCACGCTCATCCAGGTCACGCGCTCGCTGTTCGCGATGGGCCGCGACCGCACGTTGCCGTCCGCGCTGGGCCGCGTGCACCGCACCTGGAACACGCCGTGGGTCGCCATCGCCGTGGTGGGCGCGGTGGCGCTGGCGATGTTCATCGCCTCCAACGCGCTGGGCACGGTGGGCGACATCCTCTCCGACGCGATCTCGGCGATCGGCCTGCAGATCGCCGTCTACTACGGGCTTGCGGGCCTCGCGGTCGTCGTCGCCTACCGCAGGATGCTGCTGAAGTCCGCGGCCAACTTCGTCCTCGGCGGGCTGTGGCCGCTGCTCGGCGCCCTGTTCATGTTCTGGATCTTCGTCGAGTCGCTGGGCGAGCTGAGCTCGGCCGCGGTCGCGATCGGCATCGGCGGGCTCGCCGTGGGACTGGTGCCGATGCTGTGGTACTGGCGGCAGGGCAGCGACTACTACCGGCCGGCGAAGCTGGACGCCGCCCGCACCGTCGAGGCCGACTACGTCCCCGGCGGCCACACCAGTGACCAGTCCCGTCTGTACGAGGGTCTCCCCACCGACTTCTGAGGAAGAACCCGATGGCGCGAGACCGCTACACCCCCGATTTCGACCCCGACTGCGGGGATGCACCCCTCACCTCCGCCCGCCAGGACATCGTCATCGGCCGCTGGCAGGGCCTGCGGGACCTGCTGCGGACGACCGGCGCCGACTGGCCCGTGCGAGGTCACCGCATCCGGCTGCTCGCGCAGGCGTGCGCGGGCAGTTCGACGGCCGAGTCCTGGCTGGCCGCCGAGCCGCGCAGCGCCGACGCTCTGGTGCTGCGGGCGGCGACGGAGACGGCGCGGGCCTTCAACCTGGCCATCGCGGCGGGCCGGGGCGTGCCCATCGAGCAGAGCCGCGTCGACGCCGCGGTGCTGGCCTGTCTGCACGCCGCCGAGGCCTGCCCGGAGGATCCGACGCCGTGGATCTCGCTGATCTCCGTCGCCCGGCTGTATCCGGCCGGAGTACGGCAGCAGGAACTGGCGCGCTGGTGGGACGAGTTGCACCGGCGCGACCGCTACAGCGTCGAGGGCCACCTGCAGGTGCTGCGCTACTACTCCGCGCGCTGGCACGGCACGCACGGCCTGATGTACGACTTCGCCCGCGACGCCGCGGGAGTGGCGCCACCCGGCTGCGCGCTGCCGGTGCTGGTGCAGTACGCCCGTGTCGAGGAGTTCCGCTACGTCCTGGAAGGCGCGAAGGGGCAGCAGGCCGCCATGGGCTTCGGGCAGCACTGGAACCACGACGGGGCGGTCGGCGAAGTACGGCGCACCTGGGAGCGCTGGATCCAGGGGCGCGGCGACGTCGCCGTGGACCCGGTGGAGCTGCGCGACCTCAACTACCTGGCGCACGCCGCCTGTTACGCCGGCGCCACCGACATCGGCGCCGCGCTGCTGCGGATGCTGGGCCGCCGGGCCACGCGCACCCCGTGGTCGTACACCGGGGACCCGGTCAAGCAGCTGGTGAGGTGGCGCAAGGAGCTGGGGCTGCCCTCGTGACCGGCGTCCGCGAGGCCGAAATCCGTTGACGGCGGGCGGATCGGCGTTGTTGCAACCCCTCCGATGGGAATCTGGACCGACGCCTTCGTCGCGCCCGCCGAGCCGGTTGTGGTGGACCGGGAGGTCTTCGGGCGCCTCGTGGTGGACCTGGCGCGGGAGCGGGTGGTCCGTACGCCCTGGGCGCTGCTCGCGGGGGAGCTGTGCGTCAACGCGAGCCTGAACTGGGGCAGCGTCAGCGGGGAGGCACGCTGGGACCGGCCGCCCGTGGGCAGCCTGCTGTGCTCCGAGGAGCGGCCCGCCGACCTGCGGGACGACGACCCGCCGCCGTGGGGCGACTCGCACGAGCGGGCGCGGCTGCTCGCCCGCGGGGGCGCGGTCCTCGACGTGTTTGCCCGCCCTCGCGCGGGCGCCGTACGGGGAACAGGACGTCGCGGTCGTCTTCGACCGGCTCGACTTCACCAACCGGGCGATCGCCGACCATTTGTCGTTCGAGGACCACCGCACGATGCTGGTCTGCTTCGCCCTGGCCCGGCCGCAGGAGCGGCCGCTGTCCACCTGCGACCACTGGGAGCCGGGCGGGCCGGTCCATCCGGTGCGCACGTGCGTCGTCCACACGTTCAAGCACGCCTTGGAGGAGGGCCCGGTCCCGGCGATCGTTTCCGTGGCGGCGCGTCACTTCGGGCCCCGGCTGGTCACCGGGGAGACCTGGGGCTGAGCGTCGAAGGCGTGCCGCATGCCGCGGGCGCATGCGGTGACGCCGCTGCGGCGGCCGTCCCGCCGACCCTGATCCACGCCTGCCGCGTCACGGAGATCCGGACGCGGTGCCAGGGCGAGGGCTTCGCCGCGCCCGCGGCGGGGAGGGTCGGAGTGGAGTCAGGGGCGGCCGTCATCGAAAAGGGTTTTCCATCGGGCGCACGGTGCGAGCGGCTGCGACACACAGCCTTGTGCCGAGGCCGCGTACGGGCAACTCATGCGCGGTAAAGCCCATGACTGGTCTTGACCATGGGAGGGGAAAGTCGCCGTACGGTCAGGCGGCCATCAGTCCCCGGCCGAACCAGTCGGAGGAGTTCCGGACGCCGGGCAGGACGAAGAAGTAGCCGCCGCCCGTCGGGGAGATGTAGTCGACGAGGGGTTCGTCGATCAGCCGGGTCTGGGTCGCCTCGAACTGCCGGTGCACGTCCTGCTGGTAGCAGCAGAAGACCAGGCCCATGTCGAGGTTGCCGACGTTGTCGACGCCCCGGTCGTAGTTGTAGCCGCGGCGCAGGATGCGGGAGGTGTCGGTGGCGGCGGTGCGCGGGTTGGCGAGGCGGATGTGGGCGTCGAGCGGAATCGCCGTGCCGTGCGGGTCCTTGGCGTAGTTCGGGACGTCGGTCTCCTTGGCGCCGTCCAGCGGAGCGCCGGTGTCCTTGCGGCGGCCGAACATCTTCTCCTGCTCGGTCAGCGACACCCGGTCCCAGAACTCCACCAGCATCCGGATGATCCGGATGACCTGGTAGCTGCCGCCGGTGGCCCAGGACGGCTCGCCCTGGCCGTCGCCCACCCAGACCAGGCGGTTCATGTCCCTGGCCGAGGTCACGTCCGGGTTGGCGATGCCGTCCTTGAAGCCGAGGAGGTTGCGCTGGGCGCCGCTGGGGCGGGGGGCGTTCTGGAAGCCGTCGATGCGCCACTTGATCTGCATGGCGCCGCGGGTGTGCCGGGCGATGTCGCGCAGCGCGTGCAGCACCGTGTCCTGCCGGTTGGCGCAGATCTGCAGGGACAGGTCGCCGTGGCACTCGGCCGCGTTCAGGTTGTCGTTCGGGAACGTCCTCATGGGCGTCAGCCGACGCGGCCTGGCCTTGGCCAGGCCGTAGCGGTCGTCGAACAGGGAGGCGCCCACGCCGACGGTGACCGTCAGCGCGTCGGCCGGGACGACGGGGCCGAGGATGCCGTTGTCGGAGGGCGGGGCGCCGACGCCCAGGTCCTGGGGGGCGCCGCCCGCGGTGAGGAAGCGGGCCCGCTCGGTGATGGTCCTGAACAGGTCCGCGAGTTCCTTGCGCCCCTCGGCGATGACGTTGAAGGAGACGAAGGTGGCGGCGGCCTGGGCGGGGGTGACGATGCCGGCCTGGTGGACGCCGTGGAAGGGGACCTTCGCTGCGCTGGCGGTGTCCGCGGCGTGGGCCTCGGTGGTGCCGGTCTCGCTGAGGGCGAAGCCGCCTCCTGCCAGGACGGCTCCCGCGGCCCCGGCCCCCAAGGCCGTCTTCACGAAGGAGCGTCGGCCGGGACCGGCGGGACAGCCGCCCCGGAGGGCGGGCGTTTCGGCGGACGGCATGGAGCGGTTCCCTTCGGTGCGTATGTTCTCGGCGCGCTGTGCGGTCATCAGGCGGACTTCCGGATCTCCAGCAGGTCCGGAATGGGGGCGAGGTCCTCGAGGAGCTGTCCGGTGGCCCCGTTCAGCCGGGCCCGTGCGGTCTCGTCGAGCCGGTCCACGGGGGTCCAGGTGTCGCCGTGGTGGGCGGCGTCGAGCAGCTTCTGCAGTCGGGCGACGTCCGCGTCGACGGTCGGGAGCAGGTGCGGGGCGCGGGTGGTCAGCAGCGGCTTGAGTACGGTGAGCAGCTCGCGCGTGCCGGCGAGGTTGGCGTCGGCGGTGGCGAGCTCCGTGCCGCTGCCCTGGTCGGCGTCGCCGGTCAGCTCGAACTGCAGGGTGTTCTCGAGGATCTCGTGGGCGCGCAGCGGCAGGTCGCCCGGGGCGAAGTCCTGGGTGGGGAAGGCCTTCTGCAGGCCGGCGGCGTCGTCGGCGAGCCGCTGGGCCGGGGCCTTGAGCTCGTCCGCCGACTGACCGTGCCACAGGCCGTACTCGACCCGGTGGAAGCCGGTGAAGTCCTTGTCCCGCACGCCGCCCGGCAGGCCGTCGGGCCGGCCGTTGATCTTCTGGTCGAAGTCCTCGAAGGTGCCGTAGGCGGCACCGAGGGAGGCGTAGGTGCGGTGGGCGCTCAGCCAGTCGGTACGGGCCGTATCCAGGTGGCCGCCCCGGATGTCGCCGTTCAGCTTGCGGGTCTGGGCGACGAGGGTGGCCAGGCCCTGGCCGACGTACTGCTTGTACTGCTTCAGGGGGGTGGCGAGGTCCTGCTCGGAGACGGGGACGACCGCCCTGGCCCCTCCCCCGCCGCTGACCCGGACCGCCTTCGAGGTGACGGCCGTGCCGCCGGTGGGCACGCAGCGCCAGGCGTAGGTGCCGCCCGCGACGGTGGCGACCAGGTCGCGGGTGGTGCCGGGGGCCAGGCCCTCGACCTCGCCGTAGACCGCGTTGGTGGCCGGGTCGATGAGGTACACCTCGGACGTCTTGGACCCCGTGTTGTGCATCTGGAAGGTCTGCCGGCCCGGCTTGGGCGCGGTGAAGCCCTTGCCGCACTCCGTCTCGGAGACCGCGACGGTCTGCGCGCCCGCGGGCTTGGGGCGGCCGAGGGCGACGACGACCCCCGCCACGACCGCGGGGATGGCGACCACGGCGACGGGGACGACCCAGGCGGGGCGACGGCGGGCCGCGGACGGCGCCGCCGGCTCCGTCTCCTTCCTCCCGTCCTTGGGCTTCGGCTTCGTCCCGTCGTTGGGCGTCGGCTCCTTCTGGTCGTCGGGCGTCGGCTTCTTCTCGTCCTCGGCCTTCGCCTTCCGCGGGTCCATAGCCGGCTTGGCCGCCGTGGCACGCACCCCGCGGACGAACAGGGTCATCACCACGGCGAGGTAGCCGATGTAGCTCAGCACCTGGAGCCACGTCATCGTCGGGGTCAGGTTGAACACGCCCTGGACCAGGGTGCTGTACCAGGAGCCCGCGTCGACGCTGCCGCTGAGGTCGACGGCGTACGCGGCCCTGCCGGGCAGCACCCCGCCCTCCTGCAGGTCACGCAGGCCGTAGCCGAGGACGCCGGCCGCGATCACGATGAGCACGGCGCCGGTAGCGGTGAAGAACCTGGTGAGGTTGATCTTCAGCACCCGCCGGTACAGGCCCCAGCACAGGCCGGCCGCCAGGACCAGGCCGATCGCGGCGCCCGTCATCGGCCCCGCGGACTCGCCGGCCGCACGGGCGGTGGTCCACAGGAACAGGGCAGTCTCGAGGCCCTCGCGGCCCACCGCGAGGAAGGAGGTGACGACGAGCATGCCCGCGCCCATGGCGAGCGCGCCGGTGACCTTCTCCTTGATCTCGCCGGAGAGGCTGCGGGCCGAGCGGCGCATCCAGAACACCATGGCGGTGACGAACGCGACGGCCACCACGCTGAGGGTGCCGCCGAACGCCTCCTGCGCGGTCGCGGAGAGGGAGGCGGCGGTGAAGGTGAGCACCGCGCCGAAGCTCATCGCGACGGCGATCGCCGCCAGGACGCCGGTCCACACCTGCGGCAGGCGGGACTTGGCGCCGGCGCGCACCAGGGTGGCGACCAGGATGGAGACGATGAGTCCGCCTTCGAGTCCCTCTCGCAGTCCGATCAGGAAGCTCGGAAACGCGTCGTCCCACATGCGGTGCGGCCCTCCCCGGCACGCCGCCCCGGCCACCCCAGGCCGAGTTAGACAAGGCATGCCTTACTTCGCGACCCATCATGACTACAGGCGTATAGTCGGTCGGTCATGAAGTAGTCATGGGAAGGTAAAAGTCGGAGCGCGCGGGCGCGCGCCCACTCTCCCCCCACGAAGAGCCCTCGGGCCAACCGGGTCACCCCGCCGGGTCGATCACGGGAACGATGTGCGACCCGCTATCGTCTACAGTTCAGTAGACGGTCTACAGATGTGTAGTCACATGCTGGGCGCGCCGTTCCGTGCGCGCCCGCCGACCCGACCGAAAGGGCTCGCGACGATGATCGCACCCCCGTACCTGTCGTCGCAGCTCGCTGTCAACGTGCTGGACGCCCAGTCGCTGCTGGCCGCCTTCGGCGTGCTGGGCGTCGGCGTGGTGATGTTCGCCGAGACGGGGCTGCTCATCGGCTTCTTCCTGCCCGGCGACTCACTGCTGTTCACCGCGGGCCTGCTGTGCACGGGCACGGCCGACCGGGGAGTGAAGCTGTCGCTGGCTCCGCTGCTGGTCGCGGCCGCCGTGGGCGCGCTCGTCGGCTCGCAGTGCGGCTATCTGCTGGGCCGCAGGGCGGGCGGCGCGCTGCTCGCCCGCAGCCGCTCGCAGCGCCTGCACGAGGGCGCGAAGCGGGCCGAGGAGCTGCTGGAGCGGTATGGACTGGCGAAGGCGATCGTGCTGGCCCGCTTCGTGCCGGTGGTGCGGACGGTGCTCAACCCGATGGCGGGCGCCCTGGGCGTGCCGGTCCGCACGTTCACCGTGTGGCAGGTCGTCGGCGGCCTCGTGTGGAGCATCGGCCTCACCCTCGCGGGCTATGCGCTCGGCTCGTCGATCCCCAGCATCGACAAGTACCTGCTGCCGGTGATCGGGCTGATCGTGATCGTGTCGCTGATCCCGCTCGCCTCCGAGGTGCTGCGCTCCCGCCGGGCCACGAAGGCGAAGGAGGCGCGCGGATGATCCTGGCCCTGACGGGCTCGTCCATCGACGGCTCCGCGTACACCGACGTGGTGGAACTGGCCCGCCGCTCCCCCGCATGGTTCGACGACGTGGTGTCGGCGTGGTCGTCGTACGGACTGGCGGTGTTCGCGGTGCTGATGGCCGTGGGTTGGTGGCGGGCCCGCCGGGCGGGCGCCGCCGCGGCGGTGACGGCCCTGGCCGTGCCGGTCGTCGTGGTCGCCGCTTACGCCGTGGACCTGCTGCTGAAGCTCGTCGTGCGCGAGGTGCGGCCCTGCCGCACCCTGCACAGGGCGACGCTGGAGGCATGCCCGGCACGGACCGACTGGTCCTTCCCCAGCAACCACGCTGCCATCGCCGCCGCGGCCGCGGTGGCGCTGTTCTTCGTCTCCCGTCGGCTCGGTGCGGTCGCGGCCGTGGCCGCCGCCGCGATGGCCGTCTCGCGGGTCTGGGTCGGCGTCCACTATCCGCACGACGTCGTGGCCGGGATCGTGGTCGGCGGCCTGGTGGCCCTGGTCGGGATGCGGGTGCTGGGGCGATGGCCGGAGGGCCTGGCCCGGCGCATCACCGCGACCCGGCTGCGGCCGCTGCTGGTGCCATGAGGCACCGGGAGACCGCCGACCTCGCGGGCAGCATCGCGCTCGGCGCCTGGGCGGCGTTCGCCGTGCTCGGGCTGGTCGTCGGCGGCCACGGTGGCCCGCTGCCCCTGGACGACTACCTGCTGTCCTGGTCCCACGGCCACCGCCCCGAGGCGGCGGTGGCCGTGGCCCGCGGACTGACCGCGACCGGGACCGGAGTCATTCCGTACCTGCTGGTGGCGCTGGCGGCGATCGCCGTGGGACGCACCGCGCGGCAGCGGGCTCTCGCCGCGGCCCTGGGCCTCGCCTGCCTCGCCGTCGGCCAGGCGGTGCGGTACGGCGTGATGGAGCTGGTCGCCCGGCCGCGTCCGCCGCAGCAGGACTGGGACACACACGCCTCGGGGTGGGCGTTCCCGTCCGGTCACACCACCACGGCGGCCCTGACCGCCGGGCTGGTGATCCTGGCGATGTCCGTGCGCGCCCCGCGCGGCCGGACGGCGATCCGCCTGACCGTCGGCTGCTGGGGCGCACTGGTCGGACTGACTCGCGTGTATCTCGGGGTGCACTGGTTCACCGACGTGGTCGGAGGCTGGCTGTTCGCCGTCGGCTGGCTCGGCGTGTGCCTGTGCGCGGGAGCCTGGTGGCTGCCCTCCGGTCTCGTGGCCGACCTGACGACGACGGGCGAACGGCCGAGGGAGGAGCCTGCGCCCCGCGATCCCGGGGGCCGAGGACGCTCACGACCGGCGTGACGTGCTGGGCTGCCCGACAGGGACGGGCGGGACGGTGCGCCCGGCGATGCGCGCCAACGGATGCCGCTCCCCGGTCGACTTCCTTCGACCCGCACGAGCGGCTGGGCGACGGGCTGCCGCGTTCCGCCGACGGCGACGGTCTGCCCAGGCCGTTCCCTCTCGCGGCCCCCGCCACCCCGGCTGCCGGCCTCCCCCGAACGGGCCGCTCCCCCGCCGCCGACGTGTTGGCCCGGCCCCGCCCCGTACGGCGCCCCTTCCCTGCGTCCGGTGTCATGAGGACCGACGGTGTCATCGGGCACACGCGTCCTGATCGCCTCACCCGGCCCGGCTCACGCCCCTGTCATGGTGCGGCGACCGGGCCGTCCGGGCGGCTGCGGCGCTGTTCGACCATCTCGCGGCTCAGTTCCTCCGTCTCCGCCTCGGGCAGCCGCTCGAAGCCGTCCTCGGTGATGACCGACACGACAGGGAAGATGCGGCGGGTGATGTCCGGGCCACCGGTGGCCGAGTCGTCGTCGGCGGCGTCGTAGAGCGCCTGAAGGGCGGCGAAAGCAGCCTCACGGCGGGACATGCCCGGGTGGAACAGCTTCTTCAACGCGCCGCGGGCGTACGGGGATCCGGAGCCCTCGGCGTGGAAGTCCCGCTTCTCGTAGGCGCCACCGGTGACGTCGAAGCCGAAGATGCGGCCCCGCTCGCCGTCGGAGGCGCCGGTGTCGTAAGCGGCGAGCAGCGGAACGACGGCGAGGCCCTGCATGGCCTGGCCGAGGTTCTGCCGGATCAGGCCCGCGAGCCGGGTCGCCTTGGCCCTGAGGGTCATGGGGATGCCCTCGATCTTCTCGAAGTGCGTCAGCTCGACCTGGTACAGCTTCACCATGTCCAGGGCGAGGCCGATGCTGCCCGCGAAGGCCACGGCGGTGTGGTCGTCGGCCGGATGGACCTTCTCCAGGTCGCGCTGGGCGATGAGGTTGCCCATGGTGGCCCGGCGGTCCCCGGCGATCATCACGCCGTCGCGGTAGGTGAGGGCGAGCACCGTGGTGCCGTGCGGAAAGCGGCCGGATGCGGCGCGCACGCCCTCGGGGAAGGGACGGCGCGTGGGCAGCAGCCCGGGGCGGTACGCCGCGAGGAACTCGGCGAAGGACGAGGTGCCGGGCGTGAAGAACTCGTCCCCCAAGCGGCCGCCCGTGTCGCTCGGTGTCATGCCTGTCCCCCTCCTGCATGGCCGATGACGGTGTGCCGGCCAATGACGGAGTCCTACCTGCAGCGGGTCGGCCGGAAACGTCGGCGGGCGTCACACCGCCCTGCGGCGGATCAGCACGCCGAGGACCACCAGGCCGGGGACGAGCGGCAGCCACACGGTCAGGAGCCGGTAGCCGAGCACGGCGGAGGCGGCCGCCGCGGCCGGGGCGCCCGTAGCAGTGAGGGCGAGGGCGAGCGCGGCGTCCAGGGAACCGATGCCGCCGGGGGTGGGCAGCAGGGCGGCGGCGCAGCTCGCGGCGAGGTAAAGGAGGGCCACCCGGGCCGGGGGCAGAGGCAGTTCGACGGCCTGGGTGACGGCGATCAGCACAAGGGAGTGCGCCGCGGCGAAGCCGAGGGAGCCGCCCCACAGGGCCGCGGCCCGGTGCGGCCGGACGTGCACGGCCCGGATGTCGGTCAGCACCGCCGCCAGTGCGCGCCGGCACCAAAGCCGCAGCGGGCCGCTCAGCAGGAAGGTCACCAGCGCGGCGGCGGCCAGGACGGCGGCCACGGCCGTGGCGGACAGGTGGGGGGTCCGCAGGACGCCGGGACAGGCCATGGCAAGGACGGCGATCAGGGCGACGCGGGCGACTGCACCCGCGGTGGCCTTGACCGCGAGGCCGCTTGCCGAGCGGCCGGCGGGCAGTCCGCAGCGCATCAGGAACCGCAGGTTGACCGCGCCCGCCCCGAGACCGGCGGGCAGCACGTGGTTGGCGGCACAGGCGGCGAACTGCGCGGCCACCAGCCGCCCGCCGGGCAGTCGCTCGGCCACCGCACCCTGCTGGGCGAGCGCCGAGCACGCCCAGGTGGCGCCCGCGGCAGCCGCGCCGACCAGCAGCCAGCCCTGGTCGGCGACGGCGAGCTTTCCGGCGCCGGTCGCGAGCGCGGGCCAGTGGCGCCGGGCCAGGTACGCCGCGCACAGCAGGGCGGTGAGCGTCGCTGCCGCGTGCCACCAGGCCCGTCGGCGCAGGGCGGTGGTGACGGTGAGGAGCGGGGACGTCATGGGCGGCTGCCCTTCTGCGCCGTCGGTGCGACGTACAGGCGCAGGGATCCGAACCGGTGGGACGGCCAGGTACGGGCGTACGCGGGCGGGGAGCCGTGCGCGGTGGTGAGGGCGGCGACCGGCATCTTCCGTGCCGTGCGCTCGATGCCGGCCTCGGTGGTGTTGGCGTTGTGGCCCTGGGTCGCGGCGGAGGAGCAGCCGGTGTAGAAGGCGATCGGGACTGCCTGTTCCCCGGTGAGCAGGCAGGGCGGGCGCACTCCGAGGCGGTGCAGTTCGGTGGCGGTGCGGTCCCAGGCGCGGTGGTCGGCGGTCGTGCGGTCGACGGTGTGGGCGAGGACGGCGTACTGGACCGCAAGGTGTCCGGCGAGGCCCAGCGCGACCAGGGTGACGGTCACCGGCCGCCAGGTGCGGTTCGGTGCCGGGACGAGGTGGACGAGTGCGTCGGCGACCGGTAGCGCGAGCAGGGCGTAGGCGGGCAGCAGGAAGCGGGGCGCCGCGTATCCGATCATGAACAGGTACGGGAAGGCGGCCGTGGCGGCGCAGGCCAGCGGCACCAGCGTCGGTGCCATCCGCCGGGCGCGGAGGGCCACCGCGAGGCCCAGCAGGGCCAGCAGCGGCAGGACGAACCACCAGGCAATGATCACCGGGTTCGGCATCGCACCGGTGCAGGGGCGGCACAGGGCCCGCCCGCCCAGGCTGCGCAGCTGGTCGGTGACGGCCAGGTGCCGGCCCAGGCCGCCCTGTATGGCGGAGGCGTCGGACAGCCGCTGCAGCAGGCCGCCGTAGCTGACGTAGGCCTCGATCACCCACTCGGCGGCCCCGGCGACCAGTCCGGCGAGCAGCGCGGCGAGCGGCCGCCAGTGACGTTCCAGTACCGCCAGGACCAGCAGCGGGAGTACCGCCCAGACCGCGTCCATGGGACGCATCCACGCCATGAGCGCGGCGCCGACGACCAGCCCCCACAGCGCCGCGTGGTCGCCTCTGTCCGCGCGGGCCCGCAGGAAGCAGCCCGCGCAGACCAGGGCGCCCACGGCGACCCAGTAGTTGGGCATGGCCTGCGGGCCGTAGAACAGCGTCACCCACAGGGAGGCGAACAGGGCTCCGGCGACGGCCAGGACGCGGGAGGGGAACCTGTCCCGCCAGACGCGCAGGGCCAGGTACAGGGCGAGCCCGGACAGCAGTGCGAGGTAGACGCGCAGCAGCGCGGTGGACGACGACCAGGAGGCGACCGGGGCCACGAGCAGCGGGACGCCGCGGGCACGCGGCGCGCTGAAGAAGGCCGCCGGCGCATGGGGGCTGACCTGGCTGACGTAGACGGTCTCGTCCCAGCCGAGGCCCATGCCGGGTCGTACGAGGAGGAGTTGGGCGAGAGTGAAGGCGGCGGCCACCGCCGCGAGAAGGCCGTCGCCGCCGACCCGCGGGACACGGCCGGTCGGAAGCGTCGCTCCGGAGCGACGCCCCCCGGCGAGTATGGCGTTGGCGCCGTCGGCCATTTCCACCCCTCACCCCTACACGATGTAGGGTCTCTGACACCCTACATCCTGTAGGACTGAAGGCGGGAGTCAGGAAAGACGTCAGGGAAAACAAGGACAAGCTATCCCGCGCCGGGCGGGGCGGCAGGGTGCGATACCGCCAGACGCCTGACGCCCCTACGCGCTGTAAGGTTGAGGGCATGGCTGGCAGAGGGCCTCACGGCAGGGTGGAACGGCGCAGCTCAGGAGAGCTGGAGAGCGAGGTCCTCGCGGCACTGTGGTCCACGGAGCGGCCGCTGACGCCGGCCGAGATCCAGGCGGAGATCGGGGGCAACCTGGCCTACAACACCGTGCACACCATCCTCAAGCGGCTCTACGACAAAGGCCTGGTGCTGCGCGAGGTCGACGGGCGGCGCGGTGCCTACCGGCCCGCGAAGAACGCGGCGGAGCTGACCGCCGAGGCGATGCACCAGGCCCTGGACCGCGGTCCCGACCCGATCGCCGCCCTGCAGCAGTTCGTCACCGGGCTGAGCCCCGAGGAGGAGCGGGCCCTGCGCGACCTGCTCAGCGGAGGCGCGACATGAGGGTCGACGTCTACACCCCGCTGCTGCTGTCCCTGCTGCTCGCCGCGATCAGCCCGGCCGTCGGCCGGCGGGTGGCTCCCGCGCTCGCCGCGCGCGTGCTGACCACCGCCGCCGTGGTGACGGCCGCCGCCACCGTCTGGTCCCTCGTCCTGCTGGCCGCCACCCTCGTCAACGACGCGCCGCCGGTCGTCGCGGACGCCCGTGAGGACGGCCGGCGGCTGGCGGAGCCGGTACCCGAGGCCGTCGGAATCGTCGCCTGTCTGGCCCTCGCTCTCGTCGCCCACCGCCTCTGGCGCGCCGTCCGCGCGGAGTGGGGCACGCGCCGCGCGCTGCAGCGGCTGTGTGCCGGGCACCCCGGGGACACCGAACTGATCGTCGCCGCCTCGCCCGTCCCGCAGGCGTTCGCCATCCCGGGCACACCGGGGCGGATCCTGGTCACGGCCGCGATGCTGAGTGCGCTTCAGCCGGTGGAGCGCCGGGTGCTGCTGGCCCACGAACGCGCCCATCTGGCCCACCGGCACGCGCTGCTCGTGACCGCGGCGACGCTCGCCGTCGCGGCCAACCCGCTGCTCGTGCCGGTCCGTACCACGGTCACCTTCCTCGTCGAACGCTGGGCGGACGAGCGGGCCGCGGACGCGGTGGGCGACCGTACCGCCACCGCCCGCGCGCTGGCCCGGGCGGCGCTCACCGCCGGGCGGGTGAAGCCGTCGTGCGCGCTGAACTTCACCGACCGCGCCGTCACCCGCCGCATCGCGGCACTCCAGTCCGCGCCGCCCCCGCACCTGTGGCCCGTCGCGGCGGCCGTCCTCGCCCTGGGCACCCTTCCGGCCCTCGGCGCCGCCGACGCCACGGGTGACCTGCTGCGGCTGCTGGCGAGCGTCCTGACGTAGGACCGGGCGGCCGTCCAGACCCGGACGACGCGGCCCGGGCGGCCGTTCCACGTCTCGACAGCCACCCGGGAGACGGGCACCGCCCTCGCGTCAGTGGTGGGCCTTCGGGCGCCGGTGCGGGGGCTGTTCGGGAGCCGGGCCGGGCTTCACAGGCGGGACCGGGCGGGCCGTGGGGGCGTCCGGGCGCACCGTGACCGGGTCGCCGTGGTGCCGGATCCTCAGCGCCGGGCCGCCCAGCAGCGTGTAGGTGGCGCTCTGCTGGCCGATCTCCACGCGCAGCCGACGGCCGCGGAACTGCAGCGTGAAGGCGAGGCGGCTGAACTTCTCCGGGAGCCGCGGCGCGAACTGAAGCGTGTCGCCGACCCGGCGCATGCCGCCGAAGCCCACCACGAGTGCCATCCAGGTGCCGGCCAGGGAGGCGATGTGCAGCCCGTCGCGGGTGTTGTGCTCCAGGTCCTCCAGGTCCATCAACGCCGCCTCGGCCGCGTAGTCGTAGGCGAGGCGCAGGTGGCCCGCCTGCGCGGCGATGACGGCCTGAATGCAGGCCGACAGCGAGGAGTCCCGCACGGTCAGGGGCTCGTAGTACGCGAAGTTGCGGGCGATGTGCTCGTCGTCGAAGTAGTCGCCGCAGGTGTACATGGCCAGGACCAGGTCGGCCTGTTTGACGACCTGCTTGCGGTACAGGTCGAAGTAGGGGAAGTGCAGCAGCAGCGGGTACTGGTCGGGGCGCGTTTCGGCGAAGTCCCAGCGCTGGTAGCGGGTGAAGCCCGCGTGCTGTTCATGGACGCCGAATTCGTCGTTGTAGGGGATGTTCATGGCCTCGGCGGCGTCCCGCCATGTGGCGCTCTCCTCGTCGTCGGCGCCCAGCAGCTCCGCCTCCTTCGGGTGGCGTTCGACGACGTCGGCGGCGGCCAGCAGGGTCGCCCGGGCCATGAGGTTGGTGTAGGTGTTGTCGTCGGCGATCGCGCTGTACTCGTCGGGGCCGGTGACACCGTCGATGTGGAAGGCGCCGTGGTGGTCGTGGTGGCCGAGCGACCGCCACAGACGGGCCGTCTCCACCAGCAGTTCGACGCCGGAGTAGCGCTCGAAGTCCTCATCGCCCGTCGCCGCCACGTACCGCGTCACGGCGTGTGCGACGTCGGCGTTCACATGGAAGGCGGCCGTACCGGCGGGCCAGTACGCCGACCCCTCCTGGCCCTCGATGGTCCGCCAGGGGAACGCGGCGCCGCGCAGCCCGAGTTGGGCGGCGCGCTCGCGGGCGGCGGGCAGGGTGTTCTGCCGCCAGCGCAGCGCCTCGGCGACGGCCTCGGGCGAGGTGTAGGTCAGCACGGGCAGCACGAACATCTCGGTGTCCCAGAAGGCGTGCCCGTCGTAGCCGGAGCCGGTCAGCCCCTTGGCGGGGATCGCCCGCTGTTCCGCGCGGGCCCCGGCCTGCAGGACGTGGAAGAGGGCGAAGCGGACGGCCTGCTGGATCTCCTCGTCGCCGTCCACCTCGACGTCGGCGCGCGCCCAGAAGTCGTCCAAGTAGGCCCGCTGCTCGTCCACCAGGCCCGGCCAGCCGCCGTGCTCGGCGGCCGCCAGCGCCGCGTCGACCTGGTCGCTCATCGCCGGCAGGGAACGGGCGCCGGACCAGCCGTGCGCGACCAGCTTCTCCACCCGCAGCCGCTGCCCCGGGTCGAGCACGGAGGTGACCGTGAGCCGGGCGATGTCGGCATGACTCTCTACGGCGGTCGTGGTCCGCTCGGGGCCGTCGACGACGTGGTCGGCGGCGACGGCCACCCTCAGGCCGCTGTGCCGGGTGCGGTGGACGAGGCGCAGCCGGTTGCCGGAGGCGAAGTCCTCCTCCGGCTCCAGCGGCGCCTGGAGCGCCATCGCCGCCCGCGGATCGCCGTCCGACTCCGGCAGCTGCTCGTTGGCGACGAGCTCCGACTGGATCACCACGCGCGCCTGGCTGCCGACGGCCTCCACCTCGTACGCCACCGCGGCGATCGCCCGCTGGGTGAGGGAGACCAGCCGGGTGGAGCGCACCCGGATTGTGGAGCCGGCCGGGGAGACCCACTCGCACGTCCGCTCCACGACCCCCCTGCGCAGGTCGAGGGTGCGCTCGTGGGAGACGAGCCGGCCGTAGCGCAGGTCGAACGGCTCGTCGTCGACGAGCAGCCGCAGGATCTTGCCGTTGGTGATGTTGATGATGGTCTGGCCCGACTCGGGGTAGCCGTAGCCGGCCTCGGCGTAGGGCAGCGGGTGCACCTCGTGCACGCCGTTGAGGTACGAGCCGGGCAGGCCGTGCGGCTCTCCCTCGTCGAGGTTGCCGCGCCAGCCCACGTGGCCGTTGGACAGCGCGAAGACGGACTCGCTCTGTGCCAGGACGTCGAGGCTGAGTTCCGTCTCCCGTACCGTCCACGGCTCGACGGTGTACGAGCGATGGGTGATCACGCGGCGCCTCCCAGCTCGGCGAGGTCCTTGACGACGACGTCCGCGCCGTGCGCGTACAGCGCCTCGGTCTGGCCGACGCGGTCGACGCCGACGACGTATCCGAAACCGCCGGAGCGGCCCGCGTCCATGCCGGCCATCGCGTCCTCGAACACGGCGGCCTGCTTGGCCTCGACGCCGAGGTCGTGGGCGGCGGCCAGGAAGGTGTCGGGGTGCGGCTTGCCCGGCAGTTTGCGCTCCGCCGCGACCACCCCGTCGATGCGTACGTCGAAGAGGTGCTCGGCGTCGATCGCCCGCAGCACCTCCCGGGTGTTGTCGCTGGAGGAGACGATCGCCGTGCGCAGCCCCTTGGCCCGGACCGCCTCGATGTAGCGCAGGGTGCCGTCGTACGCCTCCACACCCTCGGTACGGATTTTCTGCAGGACCAGTTCGTTCTTGCGGTTGCCGACCCCGTGGACCGTCCGCGCCTCCGGCGGGTCGTCGGGGTTGCCCTCGGGCAGTTCGATGCCGCGGGAGGCGAGGAAGGTGCGCACCCCGTCGGCACGCGGGCGTCCGTCGACGTACTCGTGGTAGTCGGTGACGGCGTCGAAGGGCTGGAAGTTCTCACCCTCCCGCTCGCGCAGGAACGCGTCGAACGTCTCCTTCCAGGCGGCCGCGTGCACCACGGCCGTCTTGGTGACGACCCCGTCGAGGTCGAAGAGGCAGGCCAGGATTCCTTCGGGCAGACCGAGCTCTGTCATACAGGCACCTTTCCCCGCGTCGCGGCGTCCAGAGGGTGTCGAGTGCCACACGGGACGTACTTTCCGGCATACGCGTGTCCGCTGTCCGGGCGCCGCGACGGCAGGTCACTCGTCCCGGCGCACGATTCAGTCGGGCGGGAACGCGTGCGGGAACGCGTGGTCCTCGTGGGCGACCAGCCAGCGGCCGTCCTCCCTGCGCAGGCCAAGGGTGAGCCTGAGGCGCACGGTGGGGTGCTCGGCGAGCTCCTCGGGGGTGCCGCAGCGCAGCAGGGCGTGGGCGTGGGCTCGGTGAAGGCCTCTGTCCAGGAGACTCCGCGACCGGCCGGAACTCATCGCCCGACCGGAAGTCATCGCCCTACCGGAACCCATCGCCGACCCCGACCGGAAGTCGTCGCCCGCCCCGGCCCATCGCCCGACCGGAACTCATCGCCGTCGTCCGGGTGACACACTGTGCCATGTGCCGCTGACCTTCGACGACCTCCTCACCCGCGCCCGCGCCCTCACGCGGGGCGGGCACCGTGCGATCCTCGGCATCGTCGGCAGCCCGGGCGCGGGCAAGTCGACGCTCGCCGAGCACCTGGTGCGGGCACTGAACGGCACCGGGGAGCCCTGGGTAGCGCACGTCCCGATGGACGGCTTCCACCTCGCCGACGCCGAACTGGACCGGCTCGGCCGCCGCGACCGCAAGGGCGCGCCGGACACCTTCGACGCGGCGGGATACGCCGCGTTGCTGCGGCGGCTGCGGGAGGAGTCGAATGGCGAGACGGTGTACGCGCCGGGTTTCGAGCGCGTCCTGGAGCAGTCGGTCGCGGGCATGATCCCGGTGCCGCCGTCGGCACGGCTGGTCGTGACCGAGGGCAACTACCTGCTCCTGGACACGGGTCCCTGGGCACGCGTACGGCCCCAGCTGGACGAGGTGTGGTTCTGCGAGCTGGACGAGCAGGAACGGATCCGCCGCCTCGTCGCCCGCCACGAGGAGTTCGGCAAGGACCACGAGGAGGCGGTGGCCTGGGTTCTGGGCACCGACCAGCGCAACGCGGACCTGGTGGCGACCAGCCGGGACCGCGCGGACCTGATCGTGCCGCAGACCGCCCTGCCGGCGCCGTACGGGCCGCCACCGCCCGCGGCGCCGGGGCGGGAGCCGGCGGTTCGCCGGTAGGAGGTTCGCCCGTAACCCGACCCGGCGTGAGCTCGGTGGGGCACGTACGTGTGCCGGTACACGCTCGGCTCGCCCAAGCCCACTTCCCCCCGCAGCTGTTGCGGCAGCGCGGCACGTCCCCGGCCGACGCGCTCGACGCCGAGCGGCCGCCGGCCGCGGGCAGTACGGTGCCGGTGATCGGCGCTGTGGTGCTGCGCGGTCGGTTCGGCCGTGTCGAGGTGAACTCCGAACGGCTGCGGGCCGTACCGGTGTATACGGCAGAAGGTCTGTCGGTACGAATGGTGAAGCGGTGACGCCCACGCGGCGGGAGCCGGTGCGACAGTGGGGCCATGACGCGGCTCCGGATCGCTCCCGCCCCCGCCCCGCCGGTGGTGCCGCGGGGCGGATGATGGCGCGCGAACAGCAATCGGTCCTGGCTCCCGAGCCCGTCGGCGGGGACGCACCCCCCGAGCCGCCGAGGGCGGGGGGCACGCCGGCGCGCCTGTACAGCGGGCTGCGGCGGCGCCGGCGGTGGCTGGTGCCGCTCGCCGTGGTCCTGCTGCTCGCGCAGATGGCCGTCGCGATGGTCACGGCCGCGGCCGAGCAGACCCCGACCATCGACGAGCCCGTGTACGTGGGCACGGCGGCCGTCTACCTGCGCGAGCACAGCCTGGCGTACAACCCCGAGCACCCGCCGCTGGGCAAGCTGGTGATCGCCGCCGGGGTCGCTGTCGCCAATCCCCACGTCGACGCGTCGTACACCGGTGACCAGGGGCAGGTCGGGCGGCACCTGCTGTACGAGTCCGGCAACGACCCGTGGCGGCTGATGCTGTGGGCCCGGCTTCCGGTGATCGCGTTGACGCTGCTGTTCGGGCTGGTGGTGTTCGCGTTCGCCCGGGAGCTGATCGGTGCCGTGGGCGGCCTTGTGGCCCTGGCCCTGTACGCCTTCTCACCCGACCTCGTCGCACACGGCTCGCTGGCCACGCTGGATGTGCAGGCAGCCGGATTCGTCCTGACGTCGGCGTGGCTGCTGTGGCGGGGACGCCGACGGCCACGGCTGTACCTGCCGCTCGCCGGAGCCGCGCTCGGGGCGGCCCTGGCGACCAAGATGAGCGCGCTGCCGGCGGTGCCGGTGCTGTTGCTGCTCGCCGCGCTCTCCGGGTGGTCGGCCCGCCGCCCCTCCGGCCGCACCACCCGGGCCAGGACGCCGGCCTTGGTCGCCGGGTGGGTGTCCGTCATGGCGGCGGTCTCGGTCGCCGTCGTGTGGGCCGCCTATCTGGTGGTCGACCCGCGGCTGCGCAGGACGTCCCGGGAGCCGGTGCCCTCGGTACACGGGCTGCGCGCGGTCCTGGTCGACCTCCTGCCGTTCCCCGAGGCGTACCGGAACGGGATGCGGATCCAGTTCGGGCTGGAGGACTACCCGTGGCAGGGCTACCTGTTCGGGCACGTGTACACCGGTGCGCGGTGGTACTACCTGCCGGCCGCGCTGCTGGTGAAGACCCCGCTCGGCATGCTGGTGCTGTGGGCGGCCGGGACCGCGGCACTGGTGGCGGTCCGGCGGCTGCGGCCGGCGGCGCCGTACGTGCTCGTGCCCCCGGCGGTGCTGCTGGCGGCGGCGATGCACTCCTCGCGTGACTTCGGCACCCGGTACGCCCTGTTCATGCCAATGTTCCTGGCGGTGGCCACGGCCGCCGTGCTCGCCGTGCGCCGCAGGTGGGCGCCGATCGCGGCGGGAGCGCTGGTGGCGTTCGTCGCGGTCAGTTCCCTGCGGACGTATCCCTACTACCTGCCGTACTCCAACGAGGCGTTCGGCGGGCCGGCCGGCACCCACCTGCGGCTGCACGACTCCAACGTGGACTGGGGCCAGGACCTGGGCCGGCTCGCCGACCGACTGCGCACCCGGTACCCGCACGAGCGGATCTGGCTCGTCTACAAGGGCAGTGGTGTGCCGTCCTTCTACGGCATCCACGCGGCCGACCCGCGCAAGGTGCCCCCGCGTCAGGTCCACGGGCTGCTCGTGGTGTCCGACTCGGCGGTCGCCAAGGCGAGGGGACGGCTGGCCGCGCTGATCGACAGCAGCCGCCCGGTCGACGAGGTCGGCCATTCGATCATGATCTACCGGCGGTGAACGCCGTTTGCGCCTACGCCGGGTGCCGGAACCCCTCGGCGCTCACATGCGGCATGACGCGGCTGGCCACGCGGTAGCGGCCGTTGGGCACGCGGCCCGAGCGGGCGATGTGCACCGTCAGCGGGCCCGCCCACTCGTAGCCGTGACGCTCGGCGTGCCTGGCCAGGCTGTCGGTGAGCACCTGGCCCACGCGGCTGCCGTGGCGCGTCAGTTCGTCGTGCACGGAGTCGGCGAGCTCGATGTCGTAGGCGTTGGGCACGATGACCCGATGCTCGCTGCACACGACGGCGTTGGCGTCGCACTCGCGGTGCAGCGCGTCGAGGAGCTCGACCGGTTCCTTGCCGGCGATCCGCGCCCACAGCGCCTCCCAGCGGTTCTCCAGGGCCTGTTCCAGCGCGCTGATTGCGCTCATTCCGGTTTCACCTGCCGAAAGTTGGGGTTTTCGTCTGCCGGGACCGTGGGGGGCTGCCGGTGCTGGTCGTCGTGGTCATTCCTCCTTGAAGTCGTCGGGGCGGACCTGTGCCTCCTCCAGGGCCTCGCGCATCGTGCGGCCGGTGGCGCCCTGCTCCCGCTGTTCCAACACCTCGTCGGTGGCGTCGGTCTTCGGCCTGTTCTCCTCGGGGACGGTCATGACGGACGTGCACCTCTTCTGTCGTCGGAGTTCTGTAGTCGGCGGTCTGGAGTCGACGGTCTGGAATCGGAGTTCTGTAGTCGGCGGTCTGTAGTCGGCGGTCTGTAGTCGGCGGTATGGAATCGGAGTTCTGTAGTCGACGGTCTGAAGTCGACGGTCTGGAATCGGAGTTCTGTAATCGGGGGCTGTCGTCGGAGGTCTTCCGTGTCGGCGGGTTCCCGCACACCGGGCGCGTATCCATCCGTCCGCCCCGCGGTCGTGGGCCGGCGGTCCCCAGGCCCGATGCGCTCGTACAAGCCCTGGTCACGAGGGTGAGTGAGTTATGTTGAACCTCTGTGGGAGACAAAGGAGGCGCCTCGGTGCCATCGCCGCAGCAGACTCGCGCACAGGCATCCGCGATCACATCGGGGAAGACGGTCCCCGAGGCGGAGGCCGCCCCTGCGTCCCAGCTCCGAGCGCTCTTCGACGGGCCCCACCTCTCCCCGGGGCAGCGCCGCATCGCCCAGTACCTGATCGAGAACATCGCCGAGGCAGCGTTCCTGTCGATCACGGACCTCGCGGAGCGGGTCGGCGTCAGCCAGCCCTCGGTGACGCGCTTCGCCGCGGCGGTCGGCTTCAGTGGCTACCCCGCGCTGCGCGAGAAGCTCCAGTCGATCGCGCTGCGGACCCTCGCGGGCGGGCCCGGCGCGGACGAGGAGGACCGCAGCAACGAGCTCCAGGCCGCGGTCGACGCCGAGATCGAGAACCTGGAGAACCTGCGGCGCGACTTCGCCAATCCCGACCGCGTGATCGACATCGGCCGCAAGCTGTCCCAGTCGACCCCGCTGACCGTCCTCGGGCTGCGCATCTCGGTGTCGCTCGCCGAGTACTTCGCCTATGCGGCGCGCCGCATCCACCCGGACGTACGGCTGGTGACCCGCGGCGGCAGCGTCGCCTACGACGCGCTGCTGCAGTCCCGTGAGGCCGGCGGCACCTGGGTGCTGGCGTTCTCCATGCCCCGGCACGCCCACGAGACCCTCAACGCCGTCCGGGTCGCCCGCAGCGCCGGGCTCAAGGTGGCCCTGATCACCGACCTGGCCCTCGGGCCGGTGGCCGACGAGGCCGACGTCACCTTCGCCACCGGGACCGGCTCACGCCTGGTCTTCGACTCCTACGCCGCGCCCGGCGTGATGTGCGCCGCTCTGCTGCAGGCCATGACCGACGCCGACCCGGAGCGGACCCAGGCCCGCCTCGAGGAGTACGAGCAGATCGCCGACCAGCACCAGTTCTTCCTCAAGGACTGACCGCGGCTCCAGGCCGCACCGCTTCCCTGCGCCCGCACACCGCTTCCCTGCACCGCACCGCTCTGCTGCGGCCCACACCGGCACACAAAGGGATCATGCCATTCAAAGCAGGCATGAATGTTTTCATACGTCTTGCAAAGCGGACGGCATATATAAATACTGCTCACGGATCGCGGCCCGGCCCACTCCGGGCACGTCCGCACCTCTGTTCTCACCACCCGCATCCGCCCCGAGAAAGCCGACGGTCCACCCATGCGCACCCCGCACCACCCCCCGCACGGGCGCCGCCTGCTTCCAGGGCTCCTGCACGGACACCCCGAGCCGCCGTCTCCTACCCGTGTCGGCGCGCGAGGTGTTCGGTCGGGCATCGCCTGCGCGAGCGCCCGTGGCGGCCCCGGTCATCCCCTAGGCCGGGGCCGCCCCACCCTCGTCGGACCACCCTCCACGACGCCGCACACCCGGAAGCGATGATCATGCCTCTGACGACCACGCGCATCAGCCCCGACTGGCCCTGCCAGGTCAAGACCCCCGGCAGCTATGACTGGGAGCGCTCGGCGGCCAAGTGGCTGCGCGAGCTGGTGCCCGCCCGCTACGCCAGCTACCCCGCGCTGATGCGCCATCCCGTGCTGCTCGCCCGTCACGCACAGATCCAGGTCCAGCACGAGATCCGGGTGGCCCGCACCGCCCTGCAGACCGCGCGCGCCGACCTGCCCCGGCTCGGCCTGCCCGAGTCGGTCATCGAGCACACGATCAAGCTGTACGCCGCGGAGGTGCTGCAACTGCAGCACATCGCCCGCAGCGTCCGGGCCGTGACCGACGCCCTGGTGGGGCGCAGCGCCGGCCGCTGAGGGACTCCCTGTTGGGGTGGTGCAGCGCCGGCCGCTGAGGGACGCCCTGAGGGAGTCCAGCGCCGGCCGCTGAGACGTGACCGTCCGCCTGGCGCGCCGGACATCAGCCACACCCGGCTCTCCTGGGCCGACCAATCACTTACGGAGAGGCATGACCGGGGCCGCGCGTGGCACCCGTGGTGAACATGAGCGCCACCCATCTCCGGCAGGGCGAGCCGGTCACCACGATCCTCACCTGGCAGGTGCGCCCGGGCCACGAGGAGGAGTTCGAGGAGTGGACGCGCCGGGTCACCAAGGCCGCCCGGCGGTTCCCCGGCAACGAGGGCGTCACCTGGCTGCGCCCCGAGCACGGCCACCGTTACCACTCGATGCTGCGCTTCTCCGACCCGCACCGCCTCACCGCCTGGCTCACCTCCAAGGAGCGGGCCGAGTGGCACAGCAGGATCGAGGGCATCGCCACGGAGGTAAGCAGCGCACGGCAGTCGACGACCGGGATGGAGACCTGGTTCAGCCTGCCCGGCACCACCGTGCAGCCCCCGCCCCGGTGGAAGATGGTGCTCACCACCTTCCTGGGCGCGTATCCCTTCACGCTGCTGATCCAGTGGCCGGTGACGCCCCGCACGACCTCCTGGCCTTTGCCCCTGCGCGCCGCCGTGTTCCCCGTGGTGCTGCTGCCCGTCCTGACCTACTTGGTCATGCCGTGGCTCAGCCGGCTGCTGCGGCTGTGGCTCTACCCTTCCCCGGGCCGCTGACCGCCGTCTCCACGCCGCCCGGGGCGGCCCGCCGCCCGCGGGTCGCCGCAGACGATCATCCGTGCGCGAATCCGTGCGGGAATCTGGGCGGACAAGCCTGTGATCGGACCGGCCACCATGTGCGATGCTCGTCCCGTGACCAGCGAGCCCGCCTTCCCCCCGGAGTCCGGCGCCGCACCCGACATGGCGACGCTGGCCAAGGTCGTGGCCAGGCAGCGCGCCGAGATGGACCGGCTGCAGGACCTGGCGGCGACCTCGGCCGTCGTCGAGCGGGCCAAGGGCGCGCTGATGGCGCTGACCGGCTGCTCCCCGGACGCCGCGTACGAGGAGATGCTGCAGCGCGCCAAGGCCGCGAACCGCACGCTGATGGAGGAGTGCTGGATCACGCTCGGCACCCTGGTGCCCCCACTGGACCACACCGTCGAGGCACCCAGGGCGGCTCCTCCCCCCACCGTTGCCACTGAGCCCGCCGCATCCGCCCCGGCGCGCCCGGTCCCCGTCGCCGTGGGCGACGACTCGGCCGTACTCGCCCGTCTCGGACGGGCCCTGGCCCGGGCCGACACACCCCAGGACCTCGCCCGGCTCCTGCTGGAGCACCTGGGACCGGTCGTCGACGCGGACGCGGTGATGATCTACGCACTCCTGCCCGGCGGCGGGCTCGAACTCATCGGGCACGCCGGCGTCGGCGAGGCCCTCGCCCACCAATGGCGGCACATACCGCCGCTGAGCGGGGTCGCCGCGCTGGACGCTCTCGGCGCACGGCAGGCCTTCTGGCTGGAGAACGCCGAGGAGGACACCCAGCGGTACCTGCTGATCGGCGATCCACCCGAGCGGTGGCTGTCCCGGGCCTGGCTCCCGGTGGCGACGGGCGACACGACGGACGTGGCCATCGGGGTCATGCGCGGCCGCAGCGGGCCGTTCACCCCGCGGACCCGCGAACTGCTGGAGTCCGCCGCCCGGCTCTGCGCTGGCCGGTTGCGCACCTTCCACGCCCGGCCGGAGCGCCCGGCAGACAATGACGCGGACGCCGTGCAGGGGCTGTTCGACGCGCTGCCGGGCACGACCCTGCTGCTCACCCCGCTGCGCGGTGCGTCGGGAGACGTCGAGGACTACCGCATCGACGCCGCGACCCCGCAGGCGGTCGACGTCGTCGGCCGCACCGGCCGCGAACTGCTCGGCCTGCGGATGCTCGAGTGCTGGCCGACCGTCGCCGACGAGCCGTTGTGGCAGGGCTGGCTGACGACACTGACCACGGGAGAGCCGTACGAGAGCCAGCCGTTCGCACAACAGGAGGCGGTGGCCGGAGGCCAGGAGCTGTCCACGTTCTCGGTGCGAGCGGCGCGCCTGGGCGACGGCCTGGTGGTCACCTGGATCCGTCACGACTCCTCCGACCGGCAGGAGCAGCGCCTGGCGGACCTGCAGCGGCTGGGCAACCTCGGCTGGGCCACCTGGAACCTGGTCACGCACGAGGCGGCCTGGTCCTCCCAGGTCTTTGCCCTCCTCGACCGCGATCCCGCGCGCGGCCCGGTCCGCCTGGAGGAGCTGCCGGACCTCGCCCTGCCCGAGGACGGAGCCGCCCTCGCCCGCGCCGTGCGGGAACTCCTCGCCGAGGGCAAGCAGTTCGACGTCCACTTCCGGATCCGGACGGTGGGAGGCGTACGGCACCTGCGGGGCGTCGCCGAGGCCGTGCCGGACGCCCAGGGCACGCCCGTCGAGGTGCACGGCTTCGTGCAGGACCTCACCGCGCAGCGCAGCGCGGAGCTGGCCCTGGTCGAGAGCGAGCGGGCAATCCTGGCGCAGCACGGGGTCCTGCAGGCGGAGCGGACGCTGGCCGGCCGACTGCAGCATGCGCTGCTGCCGCTGCCGCGGCGGCCCGTACGCCTGGCCGGTCTGCGGGTCGACGTGGCCTATCTGCCCGCCCAGTCCGGGATCCACGTCGGCGGCGACTGGTTCAGCGCGATCGAGTTGCCCAACGGCGACGCGCTGTTCGTGATCGGCGACGTCGCCGGGCACGGCCTCGACGCCGTCGCCACGATGGCCCAGCTCCGCTTCACCGCCAAAGGCATGATCATCACGGGCTCGTCGCTGACCGGTGCCCTCAACCGGCTCAACGCGCTGCTGCTGCACACCCACGACACCCAGGCCACCGCGACCATGGTGCTGGCCCGCTACGACCCCGGCGAGCGCCGCCTGCTGTGGGCCCAGGCGGGCCATCCGCCGCCGCTGCTGCTGCGCCGGGGCGAGCCCTGCTACCTCGACCGCCCGCACGGCATGCTGCTGGGGGCTGCCACGTCCCCGGTGTTCGCGGAGGCGGAGTGCCGTCTGGAGCCGGGAGACCGGCTGCTGCTGTACACCGACGGCCTGGTCGAGCGGCCGGGCGAGGGCATCGAACGCGGCCTGGAACGGTTCGCCGAGTCCGTCGCGGCCCGCAGCACCGACGGGCCCGGCTCCCTCGGCCCGCTGCTGGCCGCGATGCTGGAGGGCGAACGGCGGGACGACGTCTGCGTCCTGGACATCCGGGTGCCGACGGAGCCGACGTAGCGACCGGGTTCGTTCAGTCGTCGTCCCGATGGCGCAGGTACCACAACACGCCCACGACGAGGGCCAGGAGGAAGACGCCGGGCAGCGCCAGGCCCGGGATGCGGGAGCCGTTCATCGGCAAGGCCTTCGGTTCGGGGCGGGGTGGGGGCCGCGGGCACGGGCGCCGGGCCTACGGCGGCCCGCGCCATCCTGACGCGGCGGCCCGCGCGCCACCAGCACTTTCCCCACGCGTTGCCCGGCGTTCGAGTGGCGCTCGCAGAGGTCAGTCCGCCGGGTGACCCGGCGAGATGTCGAGGGCGTCCTCCAGCCGCAGCAATGGCCCGCCGAGGCCGTCCCGTTCGCCCGACTCCACCGGATCGAGCACGAACCCCACGTGATCCCCCGCGTCGGTGCGCAGCACGATCCGGCCGACGAACCACGCCGGCGCATCCTCCAGGACGACGGCCCCGCCGCGCCGCTCGGTCCGGCGGACCTGTGCGAACTTGTCCACGCCGTCGTCGCCGGTGGTGCCCCCGAACAGGGCGGCCAGCGCGTGCTGTTCCCGCGTCAGCAGGTGCACGGCGAGGCAGTCCGCGTGCTGGGCCACCCGGAAGGTCCGGTTGGCCTTGGACAGCCACACCACGAACCGCACGGGCTCGATGGAGCACTGCGAGGCGAACCCGACCAGACAGCCCGCCCGCTCCCCGCCCGCCGCGGCCGTCACCACGTACATGTCGGGGTTCAGCCGGTCGATGAACGCGTCCACGCCCGTCATGCCCGCACCACTCCGTCCGCCGCGTCCGCCTGCTCGCACCAGCTCAGCACAATATGCCGGCGCCCGCGTTCACCCGTCGTCGACCGTTGTACGGGATTCCAGGGAGCGGCGGGTGTCGTCGCCGTAGACGCCGGTCTCGTCGCCGCTGATGCCGTACCAGAGCTGGAAGCGGGCCACGGCCGCCTTGAGGTCGGTGTCGTAGCGGCCGCTGGTGGAGCCGTTTTGGTAGACGTCCGGGATGCGCAGGAGGCGTTCCTGCAGTTCGGTCACCTCCGGGCCGCTGTCGCCCTCACGCAGGGTGCCGGGGCCGTCCGGGTCGGTCGAGCCGGAAGCGGTGGGCGTCGGGGTGGGCGTCGGACTGGGCGCGGCGGCGGAGGCGCTCGTGGACGGGCGCGGTGCCTGTGCCGTGCCGGCCTCGCCCCTGCCGGGCAGCAGGAGGGCGCACCCGAAGCCGACCAGTGCGGCCGCGGCGACGGCGACCGCCACGGCGGCCCGGCGCAGTCCGGGGCCGGACCCGAGGGAACCGGAAGCCGGTGGGCGCGGCCGACGGGCGGAGTCCGGCGCGGCGGCGGGCACGGGCGGCAGCTCCTGGGTCTCGTCCTCGGCTCCGCCGGGCCGCCGCGGCAACTCCACGGACTCGTAGCCCCCGCTCTCCCCCCTGAACTCCCTCATGAGCTCCGCGAGGGCGTCGGTGCGCCGGGGCCGGATGACGCGGACCGGCTCGAAGGGCGGCCCGCCGTGCGGCTGTCCGTGTCCGGGCGGTGTCGACACACTGCACTCCTTCCGTCCCTGCGCACGGGCCCATCCCCAAGGAGTGATACGTGTCTGCCGCCTCGCGGGTTCACGCCCGGCGTTCAGTTCGCCGCGGCGAGAAAGCGGCGCAGGGAGGCCTTCAGGGCGGCGACGAAGGCGTCCCTGCGCGTGTCGTCGACGGCGTCCAGGGACAGGTACGGGTTGAGGTCCTCCAGTTCGACCAGCAGCAGCTCGCCGTCCGGGGCACGGCAGGCGTCGACCCGCTGGATGCCGTGCTCGAGGGCGTTCCAGTCGATGAAGCGCCGGGCGAACTCCAGGTCGTCGCGGGTGGGTTCGTACGGCTCCAGGTGCCAGCGCCGCTCCGGGTCCGGGGCGTACAGGGCGTACTGGAGGTCGCGGTCGACGAAGTAGAACGAGACCTCGTAGGTGAAGTCGATGTGCGGCTGGACGAGGACGGTGCCGTCCATCAGGCCGGGCAGCCGCTCGGCGGAGACGGTCTGCAGCCCGATGGAGTCGGCGCCGAGCTTCGGCTTGACCACGTACCGGTCCGCTGCGGGCAGGCGGTGCAGGTCCTCCGGGCGGTCGACGGTGGGAATGACCGGGTGTCCGGCGGCGGTGAGGTCGAGGAGGTACTGCTTGCCGGCCATGTCCGCCTTGCCGGTGAGCGGGTTGTACACCCGTACCCCGCTGCCGAGTGCCCGCGCCCGGAAGGCGTCGTACTCGGCCCGGTACTCCAGGACGGGTCCGCTGTTGCGGACGACGACGGCGTCGAAGGCGTCCATCAGCGCGGCCGCCTCCTTCGGATGGCACAGGGCCAGGGTGAAGTCCTCGCGCAGGCGGGCGGTCAGGTGGATGTCCTCGTCGCAGTAGCGGCGCCCGCGTGCGCGGTACGCCAGGTCGGTGACGTACAGGAGGCGGGGACGGGCGGGCGGCATGCGGGGCTCCTGGGGCGTGGTGTCCGGCGCGGGCGAAGAAAGGTTACTTCGCCTGGCCGGGAGCCTCCCGCGTGCACTCAGTTCCCTCCGATCGCTGCACTGAGTGCCATCGACGCTGGTCGGATGCTACGTTCCCGTCCATGAGCTCGAGCAGCGCGGCATCCCGTCGCGGTGAGAAGACGGACACGGCGACCGGGAAGCCGCCCATGCGGGACGCCCTGGTGGCGGCGGCGTTCCAGCTGTTCCTGGAGCGGGGATACGAGCAGACCACCGTGGACGACATCGTGGCGCTCGCCGGGGTCGGGCGGCGGTCGTTCTTCCGTTACTTCCCGTCGAAGGAGGACGTGGTCTTCCCCGACCACGAGCGGTGCCTGGCCGACATGACGGCCTTCCTCGCCGCCGGCACCGACGAGGACGAGCCCGTGCAGCGGGTCTGCGACGCGGCCCGGCTGGTGCTGCGGATGTACGCCGAGAACCCGACGTTCTCCGTGCAGCGCTACCGGCTCACCAAGAGGGTGCCCGGACTGCGGGCGTACGAGTTGTCGGTGGTGTGGCGCTACGAGCGCGCCCTCGCCGAGTACCTGCGCCGCCGCTTCGCCGGGCGGCGTGACGGGACCCTCCAGGCCGACGTGATCGCGGCCGCCGTGGTCGCCGCGCACAACAACGCCCTGCGCTCCTGGTTGCGTTCGGACGGACAGGGCGACGCGAGCGCCGCGGTGGACCATGCGCTGGGGTACGTGCAGGCCGCCTTCGGCCACTCCCCCGCGACCCCCGACGACCGGCAGCCGGAGGAGGACGTGGTCGTGATCGTGTCGCGGCGCGGGGCTCCCCTGTGGCGGGTCGTGCAGGAGATCGAGACGGCCCTCGACCGGGCCTGACCCTCGGTTACGGAAATTGAGGGTACGGAGTGCCTTTACGTATGGCACTGAGTGCCATACGCTGTCGGCGTGCACGGTGGCACGGTGAACCGCGCACATGCGTGCACGGATGACCCGCGCACGCGGGATTCCGGCCGAGCGCAGGGAGTTGACCAGCGTGTACCACCCCTCAGGAAACGTCGCTCATCCGGCAGCCGGCTCCGCGACGGGCCTCCTCGAGCCCGAGACCCGCGGCCCGGAAGCCCTGTACTTCCAGCGCTGCACCTGGTGCGGCACCGCCATGTACCACCGGCTGCTGTGTCCCGTCTGCCGGGGCAGCGACCTCAGGACGGAGCGCAGCGAGGGCACCGGCACGGTCCGCCACTCCACGGTGGTGCACCGCAACACCCCCGCCGCGCGCAACGTGTCGCTGATCGAGATGGCGGAGGGCTTCATCGTGCGGGGCCGGGTCATGGGCCCGCTCATCGGCATCCACAGCGGCGACCGGGTCCGGCTGTCCACCGCCAAGGATCCGGTGCGGGGCGAGCCGGTCTTCCAGCTGCTGGACGAGCCGTACCGCGCCTGGAGCTGACAGCCCGTCAATCCCGGCCCGGGCGTGGGCCTTACGGCAACCAGGACCTGTCCGCCCGGTGGAGTGACCGCACGTCGTCGGGTTCGGCCGTGCGCGGGTGCTGCCCAGGTCCGGTGGCGAGGGCGAGGAAGGTCAGCACCGCGCATACGGCGTAGGCGGATCCGGGCCAGGCGAGCGCTGCCGGATACGGGCTGGTCCGCGCCAGGTGGTCCTCCGCGCGGATCAGGAGCGGAACGAGGCGCGCGCCTGTCACGAGGGCCCAGGCCGCGAGCGTGACGCGGCTGAGCAGTGCCTGCCGGTGGGGACCGTGGGCCAGCCAGATCATGGCGGGCAGGCACCAGATCCAGTGATGGCTCCACGAGACGGGACACATCAGCAGCCCGTACAGCTCGGCGGTGACGAGGACCCCGAGCAGGTCCTGTCGCCGCGCGGCACTCCACAGCGCGCAGACGGCCGACAGCGTCACCAGGGCGACGACCGTCCACCATGCCGCTGAGACACCGACGTCAGGGCCCAGCAGCCTGCTGAGTGCTCCGCGCAGGGACTGGTTGCGCACGGACCACACCGGGCCGATGCGCTGCGTGTCCGTCACGAGGGTCGACCAGTAGCGTGCCGACTCGCCCGGGGCGATGCACCAGGCCACCGCCGTGGCTGCGCCGGCGGCGGCGCCGGCCCAGGCCGCTGCCCGCCACTGCCGGGTCGCCAGCAGATACAGTCCGCCGATGGCCGGGGTCAGTTTCACCGCCGCCGCAAGCCCCACGGCCGCACCCCGGCTCGCCGCCGTGCGGGGCACCGCCAGGCCGCCGAGGACGACAGCGCCCAGCAGCAGGTTGACCTGGCCCTGGTCGAGGGTGTGGCGCACGGGTTCCAGCCACAACCCGGCGGCGGCCCAGAGCAGGGCGTGTGCCCTGCCACGGCCGCAGCCCACGGGCAGGAGCCGGATAGCGCAGCCGCTGATGACGAGCAGGGCCGCCACGGAGGCGACCTGCCACACCACGACCACCGCCGCCCAGGGAAGACGCGACAGCGGAAGGAACACCAGCGCCGCGAAGGGCGGGTAGGTGAACGGCAGCAGGGGAATGGGCGGACCGGTGTGCACCGCGTAGTCGTACAGGCCGCCGGAGAGCACGTGCGGAGAGGCTCCGCGGTAGACGCGCAGGTCCAACGGCTCGGGCGGATGCAGGCCGACAGCCAGCGCATGCAGCGCCAGGGAGGCGGCCAGACACCAGCCGGCGTGGGCGACGAGCCACTGCCCGAGCGTCCGGCTCCTGGCCCAGATCCCCTTCACCCGCACCCGCCCCGTCCCGTCCGCAGCGCCCACAGCCTAGCCCGGGGCGTGCCGCACGGGACTGCTGCCACGCCGAGAACGGACCGCCGGCGCGCCGTTCTCACCCGTTCCACACGCCGGGGACGAGGTCCCGCACGCGCACCGGACTCCCCGCCCCGAAGCTCCGGTTGGCAGCCAGGCCACAGCGAGGGCCGGCGGGCCGGCGCGTTCGGTCGCCGGTCTGCGTGCACCGCGCCGCCGGGCGATGTCAGCCGGGTCTGCGGCAGCTGCCGGCGGCTCTCGGCCTCCGGTTTCCCGGCGGCCGGCGCTGCCGTTGACCCTGACCCGGTGGCCCTCCACGGGGAGTAACCGGTTGGCGTGATCGCGTCGTTGGACACCGGCCGCTCCCCCTTCACAGGCAACCCACACCCTTCACACCCCGTCCTCCGGAAGGCGAGAGGCCCCCGGGACGGACGGGGCGCCTGAGCATCTGGTTTCAAGGAGGAACCATTGATCCGTGCCCGGCGAATAGGGGTGACCGCCGTGGCGGTGCTCGCCATGGCGGGGGCGGCGCCGGTGTCGGCGCAGGCCCAACAGCCGCCCGGCGTCCGGCCGTTCACGGCGGCAGCCGACAGCGACGGCGGGCTCCCGCCGGGCTGGCGGATCACCGGGGAGGGGGCCGCCCGGCAGTTGGAGTGGCGGTCGGACACGCCGGTGCCCATGGGGGACGCCCGCGTCGAGTTCTACGCGGGCGAGCGACCGCTCGGGCGGCCGCAGCAGGCGAGGGACGGGCGGACGTTCCGCCTGGATCTGGGCCGCACGCGGGCGACTGACCTGAAGGGTCTTCAAGTGCGCGCGTCCGGGCGGCGCCTGGACGCGCGGGGCGCGACGGCCCGACCGCACGACCGGAACTCCGTGGCCGCGGCGCAGCCGCCCGCACCGCTCCCGGCGGGCAGCATCGACCCGGGCAAGCCGGGCTCGTACCGCACCGCCACCGGCGAGTACACCCTCAACTCGGTCCGGTTGCCCGGCTTTTCGGCACCGGTCGAGATGCGCGCCGTGGTGGTTGCGCCGCAGGGCGCCACCGGCCGCCGTCCGCTCGCGCTGTTCCTGCACGGCCGCCACGCCACCTGCTACAAGCCGCACGGCGACATCACCGGCGACTGGCCCTGCCCGGCCGGTACGCAGCCCGTCCCGAGCTACCGGGGCTATCTGCAGGACCAGCAGCTCCTGGCGTCGCAGGGCTACGTGACGGTGTCCATCTCGGCCAACGGCATCAACGGCCAGGACTGGGCGGCCGAGGACGGTGGCGCTCAGGCCCGCTCGTCGCTGGTGCGGCTGCACCTCGCCCGCTGGGCCGACTGGGCAGCCCACCCGGCCTCGGCACCGGACGTCGTCCGCCACGCACCGAAGGCCGATCTGTCGCGCGTCCTGCTGGTCGGGCACTCGCGCGGCGGCGAGGGCGTGAACCGCGCAGCCTTGGACAGCCTCTACCCGCCGGCCGCCGACCAGGACGGCTACCACGGCCCGGCCCGCTGGCACATCAGCGGCACCGTCCTCATCGGTCCGACGATCTTCGGCCAGAATCCGGTCGGCGACGTGCCGTCGGCGACGATCCTGCCGGGCTGCGACGGCGACGTCTCCGAC
Source organism: Streptomyces sp. NPDC005202 (assembly GCF_040608235.1). NCBI lineage: Bacteria > Bacillati > Actinomycetota > Actinomycetes > Kitasatosporales > Streptomycetaceae > Streptomyces > Streptomyces sp. NPDC005202. The sequence continues at coordinate 102,193 of NZ_JBEXHW010000012.1, forward strand.
CTGCAGGGCGAGGTGTACGTCGACGGCACCCGCTCAGTCAGCCGCGGCACCGCCCTGCACAGCGCCGTGTACGTCGTCGGCGCCGACCACAACTTCTTCAACACCGAGTGGACGCCGGGCAAGGCGCAGGCGCCCGCCGAGGACGACTTCTGGGACGACCCGGAGCACCGGGACCCGGTGTGCTCGCCGGGCACCAGGACCCGGCTGACCGCCGACCAGCAGCACAGGGCCGGCGCCACCTACATCGCCGCGGCGGCCCGGCTGTTCGTCGCCGGGGACGACCGGGTGCGCCCGCTGCTCGACGGCTCGGGCTTCCGGGCCCCCTCGGCGGATCCCGCGCGGGTGCTCACCCACGCCGTCGGCGCCAGGCGCACCGGCGGTTTCCTGCCGGACGGGCCGGTCTCCGTGACCGGCGGCCGGCTGTGCTCCGCGGTGGATCCGAGCCCGTCCGTCGCCTGCCTCGGCTCCGGCACCGTCGGTGTCTCGCCGCACTTCGCGCAGTGGGAGACCGACCGGGAGACCGGCCGCCGTGCGGTGGCGCTGCGCTGGTCCGCCGCGGGGTCCGCGGTGCGGGTGCGGCCCGCCGCGCCGGTCTCGCTCGACGGCGCCAAGGACCTGGCACTGCGTGTGATCGTGCCGCCGAACACCTCCGGCACGCGACTGGACGTGTCCCTCGCCGACGCCTCCGGCCACAGGGCGACGCTCGGCCGCGTCCGGGTCGACGGTCTGCCGGGCACCGAGCGCACCGCCACCTACTGGGCGCGCGAGCTGCGCGTACCCCTCACCGCCGCCACCCGCACCGGTCTCGACCTGCGCCGCATCACGACGCTGGAGCTGACCCCGCGCACCCGCTCGGGCCGCGCCTGGCTGATGGACGCCTGGGGCTGGCGCCCCGGCGCCCCGGCGGTCCGGGCGGCCGCGCTGCCGCGCGTCGACATCGGCCGCCTGACGGTCAAGGAGGGCGACTCGGGCGTCCGCACCTACCGGGTGCCGGTGCGGGTGTCCGGTCACGGCAGCGGCCAGGTGCGGCTGTACGTCGTCGACCCGGTGACGGGCAAGGCCCGGGACCGGCTGGTGACGGTGCGGCCGGGCGGCCCGGACATCGACGTGTCGGTGGAGGTCAAGGGCAACACGCGCTACGGCCAGGACGTGCCGCACGCCGTGCTGGTGAAGGCGGTCCACACCTCGGTGACCGGCTCGTACCGGGGCGGGGTGACCGTGGAGAACGACGACCCGAGGCCCACAGTCACCGTGACGCCGCTCGCCGACCGGGTCACCGAGGGGCAGCCTCTGAAGTGGCGGGTGAACCTGTCCGCGGCCGCCGACACGGACATGTCGGCGCTGTTCGCCGTAAGGCCGGTCACCGGCGGTCCGGAGCTGTCCACGAAGGACGTCGACGCGCAGTGGCTCCGGGAGAACTCCGGTGCGTCGCCCGACCCGGAGCGGCCCCTGTCCAAGGTGGAGAACCTCTACCTGTGGACGTCCGTCCCGGCGGGCGAACTGAACACCGAGGTGACCCTGCCCACGGTCAAGGACCAGGTCAGGGAGCGGGCCGAGGCGGTCCGCTTCCAGTTGGCCGACGACTCCGGTGAGGTGCAGGACGGCGGGCCGGTGCTGACCGGCACGGTGCTCGACGCGTCGTAGCCGGTCCGGGGACAGGGTGTCGGCCGCGCGGCGCTGTGCACACAGCCGCGCGGCCGGCTGCCGGATTCCGGCGGCCCCGGAAGAACCGTCAGGGCGTCGGGGTCACCCGGATGCCGACGGTTCCCTGCTCGCCCCGGCGCAGCCGGCTGCCGAGCAGGGTGAGGCGGCCGATCACGCCGTACTTGCGGGCGATGAGACCGCGGTAGCGGGCGGTGGTGGCCGTGTCGCAGATCTCCGCGGTCGCCGGGACCTGGTCGCCGGTCGGGTTGCCGCGCAGGTCGCACGGGCCGACGAGGATGTCGGCGCGGTTGCGGATCCGCTTGACCTTCCAGGAGTCGGCGGCCGTCCACACGCCGAGCGCGTCGCCGTCCCGGACCACCCATACGGGAGTGGCGACCGGGGTGCCGTTCTTGCGGTAGCTGGTGATCAGCACGTACTTGCCGGCCCCGAGCCGCTCCACGAGGGTGTCGTCCATGCGCGGCAGTCTAGGCCGACGTCTGCGACGTGAGGAGCTGCAGGAAGCGGCGCGCGAAGAGGTACGCGTCTCCCGGCCAGCGCGCCGACACATAGGTGCCGTCCTGGACGACGAACGCGTGGGTGTCGTCGTCCGCGGTGCCGCGCCGGGTGAGCACGCGGGGGCCGCGTTCGAACTGCGTGCCCGGGTCGTCGAGGGCGGACCGCACCTCGTCCTCCACGTAGGCCGGGTAGGTGCGGTAGTAGCGGCCCAGTCGCCAGGCGGTCGTCAAGTAGGCCGTGCGCTCCATGTACTTGGGCAGGCAGGTGGTCCGCCGGCCGGCCAGCACGCTGCGGCCCGTGGCCGGGTCCTGGGCGCGGGCGAGGACCAGCACGCCGTGGCAGATCGCGCCGACCGGCCGCCCGAGCGCCCAGAAGCGGGCGACCTGGCGCTGCAGTTCCGGCGAGCCGAGGTACTGGCGCATGCCGGGTGCGTGTCCGCCCGGCAGGAGCAGCCCGTCGAACGATGCGACGTCCAGGTCCGCCCAGGCGGCCGTGGCGGTGAACTCCGGTGCGCCGGTGAGCTGTTCGTAGCACCGCTTGGGCTCGTCCTCGGCACCGAGCTGCCCGAGGATCACGCCCGTCAGCAGGCGCGGGTCGGCCGCGGGCCGGGTGCCGGCCCGTTCCGTGGCGAAGACGACCTCGTGCCCGGCGTCCGTGAGCAGCCGCCAGGGCACGGCGACCTCCGTGACGTCGAAGTCCCGGTCGGGGAGCGGCATCAGCACACGCATGGGCCCATCATGACACCCGCGTCACGTGTCCATGACAGTGCCTCGGGTCCGGCTCACCCGACGGCGGCCGCCATGCGCCGTACCCCCTCCGCGACCAGCTCCGGCGACGTCGCCAGGTTCAGGCGTGCGTGTCCGGCGCCGCCGGTGCCGAAGGGGGTGCCGGAGCTGAGCGCCACCCGCCCCCGGTCGAGAAAGACCTGGGCCGGATCGTCGCCGAGGCCGAGGGCGCGGCAGTCCAGCCAGGCGAGATACGTGGCCTGTCCGGGGCGGTAGGAGATCGCGGGGAGGTGTTCGGCCAGCAGGTCGGCAAGCAGCCGGCGGTTGTCGTCGAGGCCGGCCAGCAGCGCGTCCAACCAGCCGGTGCCGTCACGCAGCGCGGCGGTGTGGGCGATGACGCCGACGTGGCTCGGGCCGTCGGCGACCTCCTCCGGCAGCCGGGCGAGGTCGGCGGCGGCCGCGGGACCCGCGATGGCGAGTGCTGCCTTGATTCCGGCCAGGTTCCAGCCCTTGGTCGCCGACATCAGCGACAGGCCGTTCTCCCCGCCCGGCACGCTCAGGTACGGCACGAACAGCACGCCGCCGGCGAGGAGCGGCGCATGGATCTCGTCGGCCACGACGCGCACGCCGTAGCGGTCGGCCAGGGCGGCGACGGCGGCCAGTTCGTCGGCGGTGTGCACCGTGCCGGTCGGGTTCTGCGGGCTGCACAGCAGGTAGGCGGCCCGCCGGCCGCCCGCGACGGCCTGCTGGAACGCCTCCGCCAGCGTGCCGCGGTCGAGGCGCAGATCCGCGCCAAGCGGGGCTTGCAGGACGCGCCGGTCCATGTGCTCCACGAACTCGAAGAACGGCGGATACACCGGCGTACTGACCACCACCGGATCCCCGGGCCCGGTCACCAGCTTGAGCATCTCGACGACGCCCGTCATCACGTCGGGCACGATCGCGGTGCGCTCCACGGCGAGCCCGTCCCAGCCCCACCGCTTGTGCGCGAAGGCGGCCAGCGCCTCGGCGTAGGCGGTGCCGGTGCAGTAACCGGTGTCCCCGAGCGCGAGCGCGTCCGTGACCGCACGGACGACCGGCCCGGCCAGCGGCACATCCATTTCGGCCACCCACAGCGGCAGGACGTCGGCCGGGTAGGCGCGCCATTTCCTGCTCGTCCGGCGTCGGAGGTCTTCGAGGGTGAGGACGCGCAGGGGATTGGGGGCGGGTTCACCGGACGTGTCGTGCGGGATCCTCTTCATGGAGCACAAGATAGGGGGCTGTGGCGTGACGTGGAATCACATGGACGGGGCGCGGCGAATGGCGGACGGCGGTTTTCCGGAAGTCGCCTGCGACGAGTCGGGGTCGGACGGCGAGAATCTCACCAGCGGGAACACCGACGTCTTCGCGCACGCCAGTGTGCGGCTGTCCCTGGCATCCGCCGCCGGGTGCGTGCAGGAGATTCGGGACCGGATCCGCTCACCCGCGGAGGAGTACAAGGCCACGCATCTGCTGCGGGAGAAACACCGGGCAGTGCTGGAATGGCTGCTCTCCCCGTCGGGTCCGCTGTACGGGCACGCCCATGCGGACCTCACCGAGAAGGCGTTCTTCGTCGTGGACCGGGCGCTCGACCTGCTGCTCGGCGACTCGGCCGAGGCGGTCACCCTCCTGCGTGCGGGGCGGGGGACCTTCGGGCCGGAGCGGTGGAGGCAATTCCTGGAGGCGGCCAACCAATTGCTGCGGGCCAGGAACAACGGGGAGCCGGCCGCGCCGGTGGACGACTTCTTCCGCGCGGTCGAAGCCCTGCAGGAGGTGAACTCCCGTGCGGACGTCACGGAGATTCTGGGACGGCTCGCCGAGGCCCGTTCACGCGCCGATTCCTTTCGGGCGCGGATGCCGGCCGGTCCGGCTCTGATTCCCGTACTCAATCCGCTGCTTCCCGCGATTCTGCGGACGGCCGCCCATTGGAGCGCGGACGGGCAACCCGTGCGGCTCGTGCACGACCAGCAGAACATGCTCACTCCCGAACGCATCGCCTGGATCGTGCGCACGGCCCGGCGGGACGGGATCGGGCTGGGCGGACTGGACCTCGTCGACTCGCGCCGGGACCCACGGGTGCAGCTCGCCGACTTCCTCGCCGGCATCGCCCGCAAGATCGCCTCCGACGAGCTGAACCGGCGCGGCGATCCGGGCCTCACCGCACTGCTGCGGCCCTACGTCGGCCCGACCTCCGTCTGGGGCGACGCACCGAGCTGGGCGCGCCTCGCGCCGTCCCCGGACGGCACCGCCCCCGACCCGCAGACCAACCCGGCGGCACGAGCCACCTGTTGACCAGGCGGGTCCCAGGTGAGTCCCGAGAAGATCACCCGCACGCTGAACACGGCCGGGCCGCGCCACGTATGGAGGAAGGGCGCTCGACGACCGGAGGGCCCCGCGGTGTGGAGACCGCGTGTTCGGGGTTCGGGAGCCATGCATGAGGCACGCACGACGACGGGTCGTCCGGCGAGTGACACGGCTGACGGCCGTGGCGGGACTCCTTCTGGGCGGAGCGATGGTCACCCAGGCGGCGATGGCCAGTGAGACACCCGGCGCGTCCGCCGTCCCGCGCAGCTCCGCGCAGTCGGCCGCCGCCACCGGCGCCGGCCTGGTGTCACGGCTCGGCACCTCCCGTACGGCGGGCAACTGGATCGGCGCCGACGGGCGCCCGGTCGTGGCGGTCACCGACGACAAGGCGGCGGCCGAGGTGCGGCGGGCGGGCGCCGAGGCGAAGGTCGTGCGGCACAGCATGGACGAGCTGAAGTCGGCGACGGCGACGCTGCGCGCGGCGCCCCGGGTGGCGGGCACGGCGTGGGCGGTGGACTACCGGACGAACCGGGTGATCGTCGAGGCCGACAGCACCGTCTCCGCCGACGACTGGTCCCGGATGACCAAGGTCGCCGACGGCATCGGCAGTTTCGTGCGGATGGAGCGCACCAAGAGCACGTTCACCACCCGCCTCAACGGGGCGCAGCCGATCCTGTCGACCGGAGGACGGTGCTCTGCGGGCTTCAACGTGACCAACGGGCAGAGCGACTTCATCCTCACCGCCGGGCACTGCGGACCCACCGGTTCGATCTGGTTCGCCGACAACCAGGGGACGCAGCAGCTGGGCAGGACGGTCAGCAGCTCCTTCCCGAGCAACGACTTCTCGCTGGTGCAGTACGCCTCCGGCCGCGCCGGCGACGGCGCCGACGTCGTGGCGATCGGCGGCGGCAAGGGTGTGCGGATCACGGGCGTGAGCGATCCGGTCGTGGGGCAGCGGGTGTTCCGCAGCGGCAGCACGAGCGGTCTCCACGACGGCCAGGTGACCGCGCTGAACGCGACCGTGAACTATCCCGAGGGCACCGTCACCGGGCTGGTCCAGACCACGGTGTGCGCCGAACCGGGCGACAGCGGCGGCCCGCTGTTCTCCGAGGGAATCGCACTGGGGGTGACCTCGGGCGGCAGCGGCGACTGCACCACGGGCGGTACGACGTTCTTCCAGCCGGTGACCAAGGCGTTGTCCGCACTCGGCGTGAAGCTGATCGTGTCGGCGCAGCAGGCCGGCGGGCAGAGTGCCGCGCCCTCCCCCGCCCCGTCCTCGGCCACCCACAGCGCGATCGCGCCCGGCACCGCCTCGCCCGGGTCGTCGGCGCCGGTGAAGGGCGGCACGGAGGGCTCGACGCTGCTGTCCCGGCTCTCGGACCCCCGCACCATCGGCCCCGGTCTCCTGGTCATCGCGGGCAGTCTGATCGCGCTGGTCGCCACCCGGTGGATCCGCGCGGAGCAGGACCGCAAGGCCTATCGCCGCTATTACTCCGCCACTTGGGGCTGAGCCAGTCCCCTTCGGGTCGCCGGCACGGTGGTCATGCCGGCGTCAGCAGCACGGTGGCGGCCGCCGCGCCCGCCAGGCCCACCGCCTGCCGCCTGCCGCCGGGTGACCCGCTCGTGCAGCACGGCCGGCCCCCGGACGGCGGGAAGAGCCGGGTACAGGGAGGCGAGGACGACGGCGACCGCGAGCATCTGCCGCCGGGTCGCCCCGGGACGGTGGTCCGATGTCCGGCGGTGACTCAGGCCGCCCTGACCGGGTGCGGAGCGGCCGCGGCCCACTCCATCACGAGCCGCTGGTATTCCTCGCGCTGCTCGGTGGTCAGTGTCCCGCCCGACCGGAGCCACAGGGCCCGGATCTCCTCGTTGACCTCCGCGGCCGATCGCTCGGAGGCGGCTTCAACAGTGGTGGACATGCTGTGAAGCATATGCCGATCGACGTGAAGGCATGGTGAGTAAGTACGAGCGATACAGGCATTTCGGACCGTGTTGCTCATCACGCCAATACGGAAGGACGAAGAGGGAGTTCACCCTTCAGCGGTACCGAGCACCAGTACCTGGATCGCCAACACGGCGGCCCCGCGTGCCCAGTCGTGGAAGTCGGAGACCTTGACCTCCAGATCGACCGGGGCGGCCAGCGGGTGCCGGTGGGCGCGGAGGGTCTCCCCCACCGTGTTTCCCGCCACATCCATCAGCCCGACCCCCTCTCCCGCGAGCAGGATCTTCTGCGGCATCGCGAAGTTGGAGATCTGGGCGACCAGGGTACCCAGGGCCCGGGCCGCCTCGTCGACGACGCGGGACGCCATGGGCTCGCCCGCCGCGGCGAGGGCGAGGACCTCCTCGTACGTCACCTCGCGGCCGGTGGCGGCCTGGATCTGGTAGCGGATGCTGGGGATGGTCAGCAGCGAGACGGCACTGCCGCGCTCACCGAAGGGGGTGAGCGGCCCGTAGGGGTTGAGGATCCAGTGCCGCCCGAAGCCGCGGTCCTCCTCGGCACAGGGCACCCGCTTGCCGCCCAGCACCAGCCCGTAGCCGATGCCCGCGCCGATGGTGAGCACGACGAACCGGTCGAGCCCGCGGCCGGCGCCGAACCAGGTCTCGGCCTCCACCAGGGCGGCGACGTCGTTCTCGACGACCACGGGCAGCCCGGTGCGCTGCTGCACGAGGTCCGCCAGTGGGACGTCGCGCCACAGCAGGAACGGCGACTCCCCGACCACGGCGCGGTCCTGCACGAGGCCGCCCACGCCGATGCCGATGCCCGCGAGCGAGGGGAACTCCTCCGTCAGCTCACTGGTCATCTCGGCCAGCAGGTCCGCCACCTGCTCGGGGTCGTGGGTGGCAAGCGGCCGGTCGAGCCGCGCGACGATCTCGCTGCGCAGCGTGGTGACGACGCCGTAGACCATGTCCTCGGTGACCTTGAAGCCGAGGAAGGAGCGGGACTCGGCGACGACGTCGAGCGGCTGCGAGGGGCGCCCCTGACGCCCCTCCGCCGGGGCGCCCGCCTCGGGGACCTCCACCAGCAGACCCGACTCGATCAGCGGCTTGGTCAGCCGGGTGAGGCTGCCCGCGGACAGGTTCAGCCGCCGTGCGAGCTCGCTGCGCGAGAGCGGACCGTGAACGAGCACCTCGATCGCCACGGAGCGTTCGCCGGGGCTCAGCGGCAGCCAGCTGGCAGCAACGGTCGTCACGACGCTCAGACCCCCAAGATTTCTTTCACCATGGAATCAACACGGCCACTGTAGAGCCGGAACTTGCCGCGAGAAAAGGTCGATGCACGACCCTTGACGGCTTGATTGTTCCGCATCAAAAGTAAGTGGCCCGAGGACGAGCCGCCGCAGACGAGGGAGTCTCCCGATGACCATCGCCTCCAGCAGCCCTCCGTCGCGTCTGCCGCTGAGCGGCGCCGAGGGGGCCGGGACCAAGCCGAGAACCGCCGGGGCGCGCACCCGTGCGACGCGGGGGGACGGTCCGCTCGCGGCCGTCTTCCTCGCCCCGGCCCTGCTGGGCTTTCTGGTCTTCCTGCTCTGGCCCACGCTACGGGGCATCTGTCTCAGCTTCACCCGCTTCAACCTGCTCACCCCCGCGCGGTGGGCGGGCCTCGACAACTACGTGCGGATGGTGCACGACCCCATCTTCTGGGACTCCCTGAAGGTCACCGTCGAGTACGTCGTCATCAACATCGGGGTGCAGACGGTCTCGGCCCTCGCCATCGCGGTGCTGCTCCAGCGGCTGACGCGGTCGGCGGTGCTGCGCGGAATCGTCCTGACGCCATATCTGATGTCGAACGTGGTCGCCGGCATCGTCTGGCTCTGGATCCTCGACACCCAGCTCGGCATCGGCAACCAGATCATCTCCGCGCTCGGCTTCGACCGCATTCCCTTCCTCGCCGACGACAAGTGGGCGATCCCGACGATCGCCCTGATCAACGTGTGGCGGCACGTCGGCTACACCGCGCTGCTGCTCTTCGCCGGACTGCAGGCCATCCCGGACGACATGTACGAGGCCGCGAAGGTGGACGGCGCGAGCGAGTGGCGGATGTTCTGGCGGATCACACTGCCGCTGCTGCGGCCGGTCCTCGCGGTCGTCCTGATCATGACGGTGATCGGTTCGTTCCAGGTGTTCGACACGGTCGCCGTGACGACCGGAGGCGGCCCGGCGAACGCGACCAACGTGCTCCAGTACTACATCTACCAATCGGCCTTCGGCCGCTTCCAGTTCGGCTACGCGTCCGCGATGTCCGTGGCCCTACTGGTCGTGCTGAGCGCGATCACCGTCGTCCAGTACCGGCTCACCCGGGCCGGCCGGACCGACCTCGGCTGACGGAGGGGAGCGATCGACATGGCTGCCGTGGCAACGACAACGACAACGACAACCGTACGGCGCGTCCGGCGTCCTTCCCCCGGCCGGATCGTGGCCTGGGCGGTGATGGGGGTGATCGTGCTCGTCACCCTCCTGCCCTTCTACTGGATCCTGCGCACCGCGCTGTCCGGCAACGCCGGGCTCAACGCCCACCCGACCGACCCGCTGCCCGTGGACCTCACCGGCAACGGCTTCGCGCGGGCCCTGGGGCTCGAGTCCGCCAAGGAGGCGATCGCCCAGGGCGGTGCGGGCGGCGGACTGAAGTTCTGGCGCTATCTGCTCAACTCGGTGATCGTCTCGACGCTGATCACCGTCTGCCAGATCTTCTTTTCCGCTATGGCCGCGTACGCCTTCGCGCGGCTGCGCTGGCGCGGCCGCGACAAGGTCTTCGGGCTGTTCCTCGCGGGCCTGATGGTGCCGGCCATCTTCACGCTGCTGCCGAACTTCGTGCTCATCAAGCAACTCGGCCTGGTCGACACGCTCTTGGGCATCGCGCTGCCGACGATGTTCATGACGCCGTTCGCGGTGTTCTTCCTGCGCCAGTTCTTCATGAACGTGCCCCGGGAGGTCGAGGAGGCCGCCCTGCTCGACGGCGCCGGGAAGGTGCGGGTCTTCTTCCGGGTGCTGCTGCCGATGGCGTCCACCCCGATCCTCACGCTGGCCGTGCTGACGTACATCACGTCCTGGAACGACTACTTCTGGCCGCTGATGGTGTCCTACAGCGACAGCTCGCGCGTGCTCACCGTCGCGCTGGCCGTCTTCCGGGCGCAGACCCCGCAGTCCGGCGTCGACTGGTCGGGCCTCATGGCGGCCACCCTCATCGCCGCGCTGCCGATGCTGGTGCTCTTCGGGTTCTGCGCGCGACGCATCGTCAGCTCCATCAGCTTCACCGGGATCAAGTAGGGGGACCTGGATGCGACTTCACACGCGACTGGCGGCAGCCCTCGCGCTCGGACTGGTGGCCCTCACCGGCTGCGCCAAGGGCGGTACGGCGGGCTCGGCGGCGAACACCGTGACGTACTGGCTGTGGGACGCCAACCAGCTGCCCGCCTACCAGGCCTGCGCCAAGGACTTCGAGAAGGAGAACCCCGGACTGCACGTCAAGATCACCCAGTTGGGCTGGGACGACTACTGGACCAAGCTCACCGCGAGCTTCATCGCGGGCACCCAGCCGGACGTGTTCACCGACCACATCCAGAAGTTCGGCCAGTTCGCCGACCTGAAGGTGCTCGAGCCGCTCGACGACCTGGGCATCGACCCTGCCGCCTACCAGAAGGGGCTGGCCGACAACTGGATCGGCCAGGACGGCCACCGCTACGGCGCCCCGAAGGACTGGGACACCGTCGCCCTCTTCTACAACAAGAAGATGGCCAAAGCCGCCGACCTGGCCGCGGACCGACTCAACGACCTCTCCTGGAACCCGAAGGACGGCGGCACCTTCGAGAAGGCCATCGCCCACCTCACCCTCGACGCCCACGGCAAGCGGGGCGACGAACCGGGCTTCGACAAGCACCACGTCAAGGTGTACGGCCTCGCCACCAACGGCGGCGGCGACGCCGACGGGCAGACCCAGTGGAGCACCTTCACCGGCTCCGCGGGCTGGACCTACACCGACAAGAAGCGGTGGGGCAGGAAGTACCAGTACGACAGCAGGACCTTCCAGTCGGTGATCAAGTGGTACTTCGGGCTGGCGAAGAAGGGCTACATGGCCCCCTTCACCGACTACAACTCCCAGTCCAACCAGGCGAACACGCAGGTGGCGGCGGGCAAGGCCGCGGCGGCCTTCGACGGGGCGTGGATGATCTCGACATACCACGGCTTCAAGGGGATGGACATCGGCGCCGCCGTCACACCCGTCGGTCCCACCGGCCAGCGGGCCACGATGATGAACGGCCTCGCCGACTCGGTCACCAAGCACGCCCGCAACAAGCAGGGCGCGCTGAAGTGGGTGAAGTACCTGTCCTCCAACGCCTGCCAGAAGACCGTCGGCAGCTACGGGATCGTCTTCCCGGCCACGCCCGACGGCACGAAGGCGGCCGTGGCGGCGTACGAGAAGAAGGGCATCGACGTCACGGCCTTCACCCGGCCGGTCGCCGACAAGAAGCACTTCACGACCTTCTCCTACCCGATCACGAACTACGCGGCGGACGTGTTCGCGCTCATGCACCCCGCCATGCAGGACCTCTACGCCAACGACGCGCCGGTGAGCGGCCTCGACAAGACCAACAGCCAGATCAACCTGATCCTCTCCCAGTGAAGGGCATCCATTTCATGACGTTCTCGATCGGCATCGTCGGCGCCGGCCAGTTCTCCGGCCAGTTCGCCACGCTGTTCCAGGCCCACCCCGGCGTCGGCGACGTCCACGTCACCGACCTGCTGCCCGAACGGGCCGAGCAGCTCGCCGCCGCCCAGGGCCTCGCGGGCACCTTCCCGTCGTACGAGGCCATGCTGGAGTCGAAGGCCGTCGACGCGGTCGCGATCTTCACGCAGCGCTGGACGCACGGGCCCCTGGTGCTCCAGGGCCTGAACGCCGGCAAACACGTGTACTCCGCGGTCCCCATGGCGATCACCACCGAGGAGATCGCCGCGATCATCGACGCGGTCAAGGCGACCGGCCTGACGTACATGATGGGCGAGACCAGCCAGTACAACCCGGCGACCGTCCACGCCCGCAACCAGATCGCCGCGGGCGCGTTCGGTCGGCTCTTCTACGCCGAGGGCGACTACGTCCACGACATGGACCTCGGCTTCTACGACGCCTACCGCTACAGCGGCGGCGAGAACTGGAAGGCGACCGCCAGCTATCCCCCGCTGCTGTACCCGACGCACTCGGTGGGCGGGGTGCTGGGCGCGTGGCAGACGCATGCGGTGAGCGTGTCGGCGATCGGTGTCGTCGACGAGCGCGGGGACGGCGTGTTCGACAAGGAGGTCAGCCAGTTCGGCAACGACTTCTCCAATGCCACCGCGCTGTTCGAGGTCGCGGGCGGCGGCTCGTTCCGCACGAACGAGTTCCGGCGGGTCGGCTACCCCTCGCACATACGGGAGTCGCGGTTCCGGTTCTTCGGTACGGAGGCGAGCATGGAGCAGCTCGCCACCGTGGCCCTGTGGCAGGACAAGAAGGGCGTGCAGGACATCACGGAGCTGCTGGAGCCCAAGCCGACCATGGCCCCCGACGACCCCTCGCTGCAGCACATCGCCCCGGAGCTGCGGGCCGCCTTCACCTCCGGCTCGGCTCCGGTGCACGACCGCTCGCGGCTGCCGCGCGAGTTCGACCACCTGCACAACGGGCACGAGGGCAGCCACCACTTCCTGGTGGACGACTTCGTGACCGCGGTCAACACCCGCACCCTGCCGTCCGTGAACGCCTGGGTGGCGGCCCGCTACACCCTGCCGGGCATCGTCGCGCACGAGTCCGCGCGGCAGGGCGGAGTGCGGCTGGAGATCCCCGACTTCGGGGACGCGCCCGAGGCGTGACGTCCCGGTGCTTCAGCGGCCGGGTGCCTGTGCTCAGGTGCCCGGCTTGCGCCCGTAGACGAAGACGTCGTCGCCCTTCTTCAGCAGCGACCAGTACTTCTTGGCGTCCTTCGTCGTCATGTTGACGCAGCCGTGCGAGCCCGGCGGGTTCCACATGCTGACGCCGACCGCGTGGAAGGCCTGGCCGCCGTCGAAGAACTGGCTGTAGGGCATGGGCACGTTGTAGATCGTCGAGACGTGGTCGATGTGCCGCCAGTAGATCTTCTTCAGGCCGGTGCGGGTCTCGTACCCGTCGCGGCCGGTGCGCACCGGCACGGGCCCGTAGACCAGTCGGCTGCCGTCCTGGATCCAGCTGAGCTGAAGCGTGAGGTTGACGCAGGCGATGCGGCCCTTGTTGACCGGGCACCTGCCGTCCTTGTTGGGCTTGTTCCCGACGGCCTTCTGCTTGTTCATCAGGTCCATCACACCCCAGGTGACGGGACCGGCGTACCCGATGGCGGGCGTGATGCCGTGCTTGTTCTGGAAGGCCTGGACGGCCTTGCAGTCGGCAGACGACTGACGGCCATCGACCGGGCGGCCCAGGAACTTCTCCACCTGCTTCTGGTACGGCCCGGTCTGCGTCGTGCAGCTCGCGGCCTGCGCCGGCACGGCTCCGAGCGCCAGCGTGAGCGGCGCCACCAGTCCCGTGACGCCCGGTGCGACGGCTCCCCGTCTGCGTATGTCCCTCATATCGTGATTCCCCCTTCGTGCGGTCCCGCGCTCTCCGACAGCTAGACCACGACCGGGGGACGTCGGTTGTAGAGCCGGTCAGGCTGAGACGAAACGGTGACACCATCCGCTCCTCGAGGCGTACGGCGACCGCACGTCCGTCGCGTTCGTTCGAAGCGGCGGCACCGGAGACGCTCCTGCGGCTCGCCGCGCAGGGGCTCGGCGCCGCCGTGGTGCCGCAGCCTCAGGCCGGAGCGGATCTGCGGACGCTCCGGGTCGACCATGCCCGGGCGCGCGACCGGATTACCCTGGCGTGGCGGACGGACGGGCCTGCCGGACCGGCGGCGAAGGCGCCGACCGGCGGCGAAGGCGCCCCTGCGGCGACTGCGGCGAGCCCTGGGGCCCGCAGCCGCCGGGAGTTCTCCGGGGAGGCGTTCCTGACCCCGCCCGTGTACGACGGGTGCCGGCGCTGAGCGCAGCGTTCAGCACATGGCGTACGTCCAAGGCGGATGCGGAGCGGGTGCTCGCCGCCCTCGCCGCGGCAGTGTTCCTGACGGTGGCGGGTCGTCGGCTGGTGGTACGGCGTCCTCAGGCGTCCGTCCGCCCCCGGGCCGCCGCGTGGACTCAGGCCTCCGTCCGCCCTCGAACCGCCGCGTGGAACCCGGTGTTGACCGCGGTGAGGCCGCCGTCGACGGTGAGTGTGGTGCCGGTGATCCAGGCCGCGTCGCGGGAGGCGAGGAAGGCGACGGCGGCCGCGATGTCCTCCGGTTCCCCGACACGGCCGAGGGGGTACAGCTCGCGCAGCGCGGCGAGTTCGGCGTCGCGTCCCTCCCACGCCGAGGTGCGCACCGTGCCCGGCATCACCAGGTTGACGCGGACCCCGCGGGCGGCGGCGTGCCCGGCGAGGGTGCGGGTGAGGGAGGCGAGGGCCGCCTTCGCGGCGCTGTAGGCGTGGTTGCCGAAGTCCTGGACGCCGTTGACGGACCCGATGCTGACGATCGCGCCCCGGCCGGAGGCCGCCAGGTGCGGCAGGGCGGCGCGGCAGCAGCGGTAGGCGCCGGTCAGGGTGACGTCGAGGTCGCGGGCCCAGACCTCGTCCGGGCCGTCCTCGAAGAGCGGGGTGTCGGGCGTGCAGCAGGCCGCGCTGTTGACCAGGACGTCGAGCGAGCCGAAGGTGCGGGCGGCGTGCGCCACGGCCGCCTCGACCGAGGCCCGGTCCGCCACGTCACAGGCGTACGCCTCCGCCATGAGCCCTTCGTCCCGCAGGCCCGCCGCCGTCTTCTCCGCCTCGGCCGCGTCCACGTCGGTCACCAGGACCCGCGCCCCCTCCTCGGCCAGCCTGCGGGCGGTGGCCGCACCGATGCCGCGGGCGGCACCGGTGATGAGAACCCCGTGTCCGTCGAAGCGTCTTGTGTCCGTCATGGACGGGAACCTACTGCCGGAACGATCACCTGGGCAGATAGCGTGCGCGCATGTCCGCGTTCATACAGCAACTCCCCGCGCTCATCGGCGTCGTGATCGGCGCGCTCGGCTCGTACCTGGCGGCCGTGCGGGGTGACCGGGCCCGGTTCCGCCGGGAGCAGGCGGCGCGTTGGGAGGAGCGGCGGCTCGCGGTGTACGCCGACTACGCCCGGGCGCTGAAGAAGACGGTCACGCTGACGTACCGGGTGGCCTCCCACCTCGGCAACGACCCGCATCCGCATCCCCTGTCCCTCCAGGAGGCCGAGCCGCTGCTGGCCGAGGCGACCATCGCCCGGGACCCGTCGGGGGAGGCGCTGATCATGCTGGGCAGTCCGGAGGTGGTGGAGAAGGCCCGCGTGTGGGTCGTCTCAGTGATGGAGATGGAGCGGTTCCTGCGGGAGGGGCGGCAGGAGCCGGAGGCCTGGCAGGCGCTGCTGGAGCAGCAGCGCGCCGCACGGGAGGGCTACTACGCGGCCGTCCGGACGGACCTGGCGCTGCCGCCGGGCCATGGGGCGCGCTGGCCGCTGCCGCCGGTGCCGCAGGCATGAGGGTCACCGGTATCCGGTCGTGTCCGCCGGTCTGCCCGTGTCCTGGACCTCGACGAGGTAGCGCCAGGCGTCGGGGCGGCTGCCGTCCAGGTCGGTGAATCCGTAGACGTGGGCGAGGCCGCCGCTGGAGAGGGACTGCCCGTTCCAGCGGGCCACATCGGGGTCGGCGGCGAGGGCGGCGACGGCGCGGCCGACGTAGCGCGGCGTCTCGGAGATGGCGAAGTGCGGTACGCGCTCCAGGGCGTCGCGCCAGTTCTCCTCGCGCACCCCGAAGTGGTCGAGCATCATCTCCGAACGCAGCCAGCCGGGGGTCAGCGCGACCGCGGTGGCGCCGCGCGGGCCGAGTTCGTGGCCGAGCGCGAAGGCCATGCGCAGCACGGACGCCTTGGCGAGGTCGTAGAAGAAGTTGACGCGGTAGGTGTCCCGGTTGTACTCGGCGGTCCCGTCGGTCATCTCCACCACCAGGCCGCCGGGCCGGCGCAGCAACAGGGGCAGGGCGTGGTGGTTGGTGATCGCGTGCGTCTCCACCGCGAGCCTGAGCAGCCTCAGCCCGTTGTCGAGGTCGTGCTCCCACACGGGGGTGTCCCACTCGAAGAGGGTCTCGCCGCCCCAGATGTCGTTGACGAGGACGTCGAGGCGGCCCTGCTCGTCCGCGATGCGGTCCACGAGGTCACGGACCTGCTCCGGCTCGAGATGGTCGGTGGGGACGGCCACGCCGCGGCCGCCGGCCTCGCTCACCAGGTCGGCGGTGTCCTCGATGGTCTCCGGGCGGTCGTACTCCGAGCGGCGCGCGCGGGTGGTGCGTCCGGTGACGTACACGGTGGCGCCGGCCGCGCCGAGCTCCACCGCGATTCCCCGGCCCGCTCCCCGCGTGGCCCCCGCGACCAGTGCGACCTTGCCCTTGAGTGGCCCCGGCATGTCCGACCTCCCGTACGTGTCCCGTCGACGTCGTTATCGAGGGTGTCGCGGAAGCCGGACATCTCCTGTCACCTTTTCGCGCCGGGTCACCCGGACGGGCACAGCCTCGCGTCGAGGGTCTCGCCGTCCGCCAGGAACCACAGCTGGTTGCCGCCGTTGGACTCGTACACGAAGTCGCGCAGGGCCGAGCTGCCCTCGACCTGATGGGAGATGTCACCCACGACGGCCAGGCGCAGGCGGTAGTTCGCGAACTTCTGCACGATCGCGCCGGCGACGCCCGACCGCAGCCGGAAGAACGCGTCGGGAACCCGCTCCGCGGGCACCGCGACCAGCTCGGCGTCCCGGCCCATCGCCTCGCCGATCAGGTCCAGCGCCGCGCTCTCGCCGTCGAGCGGCGGCCCGTCGGGAGCGCAGCGCAGGACGCGTACGCCGTGCAGGTCGACGAGTTCGTCCGAGGTCATGGGGGTGAGCGTAACCTCCGGCCGGGGGCCGCACGAGCGCTTTTCGGCGTCGTGCGGCCCCGCGCTGGTCAGTGCCCCCGGGCGATCCACTCCTGAAGGTGTGGGGCCTCGGCTCCGATGGTGGTCGCGTCGCCGTGCCCGGTGAGGACCTTCGTCTCGGGCGGCAGCGTCAGGAGGCGGTCGCGGATCGAGGCGATGATCGTCGGGAAGTGGGAGTAGGAGCGGCCGGTGGCGCCCGGGCCACCCTGGAAGAGGGTGTCACCGGTGAAGACGGTGGCCAGCCCGGGGTCGTACAGGCAGACCGCGCCCGGGGCGTGGCCGGGGGTGTGGATGATCGTCAGGTCGGCGCCCGCCGCTTCGATGACCTGCCCGTCGGCCAGATGTTCGTCGGGATCCCGGTTCGGGTGGGTCAGCTTCCACAGCGGCAGGTCGTCGGGGTGCAGCCAGATCGTCGCGCCGGTACGGTCCGCGAGGGCGGGCGCGGCGTTGACGTGGTCGTTGTGGGCGTGCGTGCACACGATGGCGGTCAGGCGGCGGTCGCCGACGGCCTCGGCGATGGCGTCGGCGTCGTGGGCGGCGTCGATGACGACGGCCTCGTGGTCGTCGCCGACGATCCAGACGTTGTTGTCGACGTCCCAGGTGCCGCCGTCGAGCGTGAACTGCCCGGAGGTGACGAGGCGTTCGATGCGGGCGGTCATCACAGCACCACCACCGAGCGCAGCACGTCGCCGTGGTGCATCCGCTCGAACGCCTTCTCCACCTCGTCGAGCTGGATGGTCTCGGTCACGAACTTCTCCAGCGGCAGGCGCCCTTGCAGGTGCAGGTCGACGAGCATCGGGAAGTCGCGGGAGGGCAGGCAGTCGCCGTACCAGGAGGACTTGAGGGCGCCGCCGCGTCCGAACACGTCCAACAGCGGCAGTTCGAGCTTCATCTCCGGCGTGGGCACGCCCACGAGGACGACCGTGCCGGCGAGGTCGCGGGCGTAGAAGGCCTGCTGGTAGGTCTCCGGGCGGCCGACCGCCTCAATGACGACGTCGGCGCCGAAGCCTCCGGTCAGCTCTCGGATCGCCTCGATCGGGTCGGTCTCCCGGGAGTTGACGGTGTGCGTGGCGCCCATCGTCAGGGCGGTCCGGAGCTTCCGGTCGTCGACGTCGACGGCGATGATCTTCGCGGCGCCCGCCAGGTACGACCCGGCGATGGCCGCGTCCCCGACGCCCCCGCAGCCGATGACGGCGACCGAGTCGCCGCGGCCGACGTTCCCGGTGTTGATCGCCGCGCCGATGCCGGCCATCACGCCGCAGCCCAGCAGACCGGCGACCGCCGGTGAGACGGCGGGGTCGACCTTGGTGCACTGGCCGGCCGCGACGAGCGTCTTCTCGGCGAAGGCGCCGATGCCGAGGGCGGGGGAGAGCTCGGTGCCGTCGGTGAGGGTCATCCTCTGCCGGGCGTTGTGGGTGTCGAAGCAGTACCAGGGCCGTCCGCGCAGACAGGCGCGGCACCTCCCGCACACCGCACGCCAGTTGAGGATCACGAAGTCGCCGGGTGCGACGTCGGTGACGCCGTCGCCGACCGACTCCACGACGCCGGAGGCCTCGTGGCCGAGCAGGACGGGGAACTCGTCAGTGATGGCGCCCTGCTTGTAGTGCAGGTCGGTATGACAGACGCCGCAGGCCTGGACGCGCACGACCGCTTCTCCGGGCCCCGGGTCCGGCACGACGATCGTCTCGACCCGCACGGGCTCCTTCTTCCCGGGTGCGATCACGCCGCGCACTTGCTGCGCCATGGTGGTGGTCCCTTCCGTCGGGCAGTGTCCGTCCCCTCGACCCTACGCGTGATTGATCGGTAACGGCACGGATTGATCACCGGGCCACACCAGTGAGCGGCGGCCGTCATCTCCCGGTGCCCCGCGCCCGGGCCCGGTAGGCCGCCGGGGTCTCGCCCGTCCGGCGCCGGAAGAACCTGGTGAACAGCGTGGTGTCCGGGAAGCCGAGCCGCTCGCCGACGGCGGCGGCCGGCAGGTCGGTGTGCCACGGCAGCCGTCCGGCCCGCTGGGCGCGGACCACGATCGAGCTGGAGACCGGGCTGCCGGTCGCCGACGTCGCCGCGCTCACCGACGTCGCACACGCGCCGGAGGACCAGGGCGCGGCCATCTCCTCCGGCTCGTTCCGCACGGACGGCATGGTCGTGGTGCCGTGCTCGATGAAAGCCGGGCGGCCGGGGCGGGCAGGCAGAACTGGGCGAGGACGCGGCACACGATGTGGTCGGAGGACGCGGCACACGATGTGGTCGAAGGACTTCCCTCATGTCCCAAGACGACCTGCGCAGCTTCCTCGACGCGCCGGACACGGAGGGCCAACTCCTGTGCGTCGCCGAGGAGGTGCCCGGAGCCGGACGTCGCGGCCGCGGCCACTGCGCCCGGGAGCCGACGTAGCCTGCATGCTCCGCCCGACTCCGACAGGGAGCGCTGTGAGCATCGCAGAGAGCGAGAAGACCGTCCCGCCCGCCTGGCGGCTGCTCCTCGGCTACGTACGACCCCACCGCTGGGCCCTGTTCGCGGGCGCGATGCTGTCGCTCGTCACCGGGGCCACCGGGTTGCTGCTGCCGCTGGTGGCGCGGGGCCTCATCGACGGCCTCGCGCACGACCGGCCCGTCACGGGGGCACTGCTGGCCATGTCGGCCCTGGTGGTCGCCAACGCTGCGGTGGGCGGGCTGGGTTCGTACGTGCTGCGCCGCACCGCCGACGGTGGTCCTCGGCGCCCGGCGCGCCCTGTCGTCGTACCTGCTGCGGCTGAGGATCCCGGCCGTCGACCGCAGCGAGCCGGGCGACCTGATGGCCCGCGTCACCTCCGACACCACCCTGCTGCGCGAGGTCACCACCGAGTCGCTGGTCGGCCTCGGCACCGGCGGTCTCACGCTCGTCGCGACGGTGGTGATGATGGGCCTGGTCGACCCGGTGCTGCTGGGCGTCACGCTGGCCGTGATCCTGGTCGCGGGCACGGTGCTCGCTGTGATCGTGCCGCGCATCAACCGGGCGAGCCGGCAGGCGCAGGACGCGGTCGGCGTGATCGGCGCCTCACTGGAGCGGGTGCTGGGCGCGCTGCGCACCGTGAAGGCGTCCGGCGCCGAGCACCGCGAGGAGGGCGCGCTGCACGCGGCGGCCGAGGAGTCGTGGCGGCAGAGCGTGCGCGCCGCCAGGTGGTCGGCGGCGGCTGGCAACACGGCCGGGCTGGCGATGCAGATCGCCTTCATCACGGTGCTCGCGGTGGGCGGGGCGCGGGTGGCGACCGGCGCCATCGACGTCGGCACGCTGGTCGCGTTCCTGCTGTACGTCTTCTATCTGATGTCGCCGATCCAGCAGGTCGTCGGCGCCGTCACGCAGTACCAGACGGGCGCCGCGGCCCTGGCGCGCATCCAGGAGGCGCTGGAACTGCCCGCCGAACCGCCGTCCGTGCCCGCGCCGTTGCCCTCCCCCGGCGCACAGCCGGCCGCGCTCGCCTTCGACGACGTCCGCTTCCGCTACGCCGACGACCTGCCGTACGTCCACCACGGGGTGACCTTCTCGGTGCCCGCCCAGGGCATGATGGCGTTCGTCGGCCCGTCCGGCGCGGGCAAGACGACCGTCTTCTCGCTGATGGAACGCTTCTACGACCCCGAGTCCGGGGTGATCACCCTCGACGGCCGGAACCTCGCGGACTGGGACCTGCCCCCGGTCCGCCATCGGCTATGTGGAGCAGGACGCGCCGGTCCTGTCGGGCTCGCTGCGGGACAACCTGCTGCTGGGCAACCCGGTGGCGGACGACGACACCCTGGCGCGGGTGCTGAAGACGACGCGCCTGGACGGCCTGGTGGCCCGGCTGCCCAGCGGTCTCGACACGCTCGTCGGGCACCGCGGCACCAAGCTGTCGGGCGGGGAGCGCCAGCGCGTCGCGATCGCCCGCGCCCTGCTGCGCCGCCCCCGGCTGCTGCTCCTGGACGAGGCCACCTCGCAGCTGGACGCGGTGAACGAGGCAGCGCGGCGCGACACCGTCGCCGACGTGGCCCGGACGACCACCGTCCTGGTCGTGGCCCACCGCCTGTCGACGGTGACGACGGCCGACCGGATCGTCGTCATGGACGCCGGCCGGGTCCGCGCGGTGGGCACCCATCGCGACCTCGTGAGCGCCGACCCGCTGTACGCCGAGCTGGCGGCCACGCAGTTCCTGGCGACGGCCGACTGAGCCGAACCGGGCGGCGCCCGGGCGCGGAACCTCTGCCTCGCGCGGCATGCGAAGGCCGCCCGGGTCCGGGCGGCCCGGGAGGGGAGGTGTGGTCGCTGCGCCGGGCTCAGTTCCTGATGGCGGGGACCAGCCTCGTGACCGGGGCGACGAGGCCCGTGACCTGGTACAGCTGGTTCAGGTCGTTGAGGCGCCCGAGTCAGGCCAGTGCTGCGAGATCCGCGAGATGTTGCCCTGGTGCTCGTCGGGAGTGTCGCTGGCGGCGAGCGAGTCGAACAGGCCGGCGAGGCTGAACCTGTCGGCGGGCGGGGCGCCCGCGTCGGCAGCGCTCGCGGGCAGCGCGGCGAGGCCCGTGACCGAGGCGGCGAGACCGACGGCGGCGACGATACGTCGAGTGGAGATCATGCCCTCAGCAACGGCGCCGGCCCCCGGTCGGACACGGGCACACGCCACCGCTCACCCGTCAGGTCCAGCGGTCCGGCTGCGCTTGCCGAGCCCGTCGGGGCGGAGGAGGCTCGAAGGTGAGGCCGGGCCGCGGCCCGCTCTCCCTCGGGCCGCGGCCTTCGAAGGAGGTCACCATGGCTACCGCGGCAACCCCTGCCTTCGACACCGAAACGCTGCGACGGGGCGTCGAAGGAAACACGGCACAGACGCTTCTGTCGCTCTACGCGGACGACGCGAGGATGCGCATCGTGGACCGCAACACCCAGCCCAGCCACCCCAAGATCCTGGAGGGCCGCAACGAGATCGCCTCGATGCTCGACGACGTCTACGGCCGCGAGATGACGCACAAGCTGGAGCAGTGCGTCATACAGGACGACCACGCCGCGTACGTCGAGTCCTGCGAGTACCCGGACGGGGTCCGTGTCCTCGCCGAGTCGATGATCTCGCTGCGCGACGGCAAGATCTCCGACCAGATCCTCATCCAGGCATGGGACGAGT
This sequence comes from Streptomyces sp. NPDC005202, assembly GCF_040608235.1. Classification (NCBI taxonomy): domain Bacteria; kingdom Bacillati; phylum Actinomycetota; class Actinomycetes; order Kitasatosporales; family Streptomycetaceae; genus Streptomyces; species Streptomyces sp. NPDC005202. The sequence continues at coordinate 124,488 of NZ_JBEXHW010000012.1, forward strand.
AGGAAGGAAGGCGGCGCGGGTCCAGGTCAGTTCTCGGCTGACCTGGACCTTTTCGGCCCGGGCGGGGCTGGGACGGTCGCGTGCCGCGCTGTTTCGGCGGCCACGACCAGTTTTTGCAGCAAGTCGGCCAGTGTCCGCTGCTCTTCTGCGCTCAGTGCTGCGAGCAGCGCGGTCCCGCCCGCGTCCTCCGACGCCGCGTGCTCTGCGAACGCGGCATGCCCGGCCTCGGTGAGCCGGACCCGAACCCGCCGGCGGTCGGCCGTCCCGTGCGGACGAGTGATCAGCCCCGCCTCCTCGATCGGGCCGAGCCGCGCGGACAGCGCGCCGCGCGTCAGGCCCAGCAGGTAGGCGAGGTGCGAGGGGCTGGTCTCGTAGGGCGGCCCCGGCCTGCGCAGCACCAGCAGCACCTTGAACTGCCAGTGCTTCAGCCCGTCCGAGAGCGGGTCCTGACCGCCGTACCGGCTCGGTTAGGCTGGTCCGGGACCGTGACTGGCGCTGAGGTGGAGAACCACCGGGGAGCGGTCCACGCAGAGTCGATGCCGCGCGCCTGGGCGATCCCGTCAACCGCTCAGGAGTGGATGATGTCCCAGGCCCGGCTCATGGACGGCACCGCGCTCGCCCGCCGCATCGTCGAGGAAACCGCCAAGAAGGCGGCCGACCTGACCGGGCGCACGGGCACGGCGCCCTGTCTGGCGACAGTACTGGTCGGCGAGGACCCCGCCTCCGTCACCTACGTCCGCATGAAGCAGAACCGCTGCCGCAAGGCCGGCATCGCCTCCCGCCATGTGGCACTGCCCGCCGGCACCAGCACCGGGGAACTGGTCGGCACGCTGACGTCCCTGTCGGACGACCCCGGTGTGCACGGCATCCTGCTGCAGCACCCGGTGGGCGAGCACATCGACGAACGGGCCGCGTTCGAGGCGATCGCGCCCGAGAAGGACGTCGACGGCGTCACCTTCGCCTCCTTCGCGACGATGAGCTTCGGCCTGCCGGGCTTCGTGTCCTGCACGCCCGGCGGCATCCTGCGGCTGCTGGACGAGTACGACGTCGACCCCGCCGGCAAGCGCGCCGTCGTGGTGGGCCGCAGCGCGATCCTCGGCAAGCCGGTGGGCATGCTGCTCCTCGCCCGCGACGCCACGGTGACGTACTGCCACTCCCGCACCCGGGAACTGTCGTCCGTCGTCCGCGAGGCGGACATCGTGGTGGCCGCCGTGGGCCGGCCGCGCCTCATCCGCGGCCAGGACATCAAGCCGGGTGCCGTCATGATCGACGCGGGATACAACCCCGGCAACGTCGGCGACGTCGACTTCGACTCCGCGGTGGAGCGGGCCTCGCTCATCACCCCGGTGCCGGGCGGCGTCGGTCCGATGACGATCGCCACGCTGCTGGAGCAGACCGTGGACGCGGCCGCCCGGCAGCTCGGGGTGTGATCAGCGCATCCAGGCGCTGTACTCCATGACGTCGCCCGCTCGGAGGCCGTACTCGGGCTCGTCGACGGTGGAGGTCAGCTCCAGTCCGAGGACGGCCCCGGTGACAGGGTCCATGATCAGCATCCGGCGGCTGCCGGAGGCGTCGTGGACGTAGGCCTGGTCGCGGCGGCCGAGCCGGTCCGTGACCTGACCGACGGGCCGCGGTTGCCCGGTGTCCGCCAGCAGCCGGGCCAGGGCCGCGGTCTCGCGGGCGCCGAGCGTCCAGTGGCCGAGCAGTTCCTCGACGGCGTCGAGGAGTTCCGGCGTGGTCTGGGAGCTGCTGTGGGCGGTCTCGGCCAGGTGGGCGCGCAGGCGGGCGGCGTCGTGCGGCGGTGGCGACTCGGGCGGGGCGTCGCTCCAACTCGGCGGATACGTCCGGTCGCTGAGGACGTGCCCGTCGGCGACCGTCCGCGGATCGCCGCCCTCGTCGGTGAGGACCGGGCGGCCCGGGTGGCTCGGGTCGGTCGCGACGACGAGTTCGGTGTGGCTGCCGTCGGCCTGCCGGCGCACGACGCGCTCCTCGGGGAGGGTGATCGGCGGCTTGTCGTCACTCGTGCCGAGGCTCCACGACTGCTCGTGGGTGCCCATGCGCAGACGGTGCGAGCCGTCGGCGGCGGCCGCCTCGGCGCGCTCGGCGAGCCGGTCCAGGGGTACGGGGGTGGAGCCGGCCTGCACCACCAGCGGGCGGGGGGCGGCGATCGCGGGCGTCGTGCCCGGGCCGGAGAGCAGCAGCGCCGACACGGTCGCGGCCACGACGGCCGTGGCCGTAAGTCCCCAGGCGAGCTTCCGGAAGCGGTGGCGCGGAGTCCGGTCGTGCAGCAGCCGGTTGAGGTGCCACTCGGCATTGTGGTCGAGGGGGCCGTCGCCGAAGTGGGGGCCGTCGGCCGGTACCGGGTTGGCGCGGCGCAGGAGTTCGAGTTCGTCAGCCATGGCCGTGTTCCTTGGTGGGGGTCGCGTCGGCTGCGGGTGCGGGTGGCGGCGAGGCGCGGAGTTCGCCCGCCGGGCCCATGCGGTCGATCGCGGCTCTCGGACGGCGGCGGGCGCGGTGCAGTCGCATGGCCGCGGCCCGGCGGCCGCAGCCGAGGGCGACGGCGATCTCGTCGATGCCCAGTTCCTCCCGCGCCGTCAGGCGCAGCACCTCCTGGTCGGCCGGGGAGAGCCGGGCGAGCGCGTCGTGCACCCAGGCGCGCGGTGTCTCCGCGTCGGGGCCGGCGACCGTGTGCCGGCCGTGCGCGGTCTCGTCGTTGCCGATCCGGTCGACCAGCCGGCGGCGTCGCCCGTGGCCGCGTACCGCGTTCGCCAGGCAGTTGCGCGCCACGCCGTACAGCCAGGGCAGCGGCGACGGCGGCAGATCCCGCCACGCCACGGTGAACACCTCCGCCACCACTTCCTCCACCTCGCTCGTCCGGCCGTCCAGTCGCCGCGCGACATAGCGGCTGACCGCCCGGTTGGTGCTCGCGATAGGCGGCGGCGAAGATCTCGTCGTTGCTCATGTTCCGTTCGTGTCCGGCACCCGCGGAAACGTCATCGAGGGTCACCTGCTCCTCGCGGCCACCGGCGAGGAGGGGCGCACGGCCGCCGCGCGATTCACCGGGCGGCCTCGGCTGGCTGACGAGGGGTCAGCAGGAGGCGGTGGGGCGGCAGTACGAGGCGGAGTACTTCGCCCTCGCCCGTGCCTCCTGGCAGCGGACGGCCGAGCGCGCCGGGCAGCTGCGGTACGAGTACCAGGTTGGGTGGCGCAGACTGCGCCGGCGCCTGCTGGCCTGCCGCCTGCTGGGAACTGCGCTGTTCCTGACGGCGGCCGTGCTGGTCCTGTCCCTGATCCAGCGGGGCGGAGCCAAGGCCGTTCACGGACGGCGGGCTGCCGAAGGCGGACTCCAGCCCGGCGGCCGCAGGATCCCCAGCAGCTGCCGGACGAGCTCGTCGACGACCTCCTCCAGGGACGCCTCCAGCCACCCGGCGCTCCAGTCGTGGAGCAGGCCGTTGACGCTGCCGATGAACGCCGTGGCGGCGATCCGGTAGTCGCGCGGTGCCGCCTCTCCGCGCGCGGCGGCGGCCCCAGCCTCGGCGCAGATGAGGTCGACCCAGCGGGCCCGGCGCGCCAGGCGCTGCTCCTCCAGGCGCGGGCTGACGCCGATGATCTCGACGAAGGTGATGCGGATCCGGCGCGGGTCGGCGGTGACGTCGGAGGCGTAGGCACGGAAGAGGGCGGCGACGCGTTCGGCGAGCGGCAGCTGTCCGGCGTCGGCGAGCGCCTCCAGGACGGCCTGTTCGGCCCAGTCGTTGGCCTGGAGGTGGAGGGCGGCCAGGACGTCCTCGAGGGTGCGGAACTCCTCGTAGAACTGACGGGTGGACAGCCCGGCGGCCTCGCTGAGCGCCGCGACGGTCGTGGAGCGGAAACCGGGCGTGTCGCCGAACAGCTGCAGCGCCGCGTCCAGGAAGCGCCGGCGTCGCTCGGCCTGCCGTTCCGCGGCGGACCTGCCGCCGTAGCGACCGGTCGGCGCCTTCAGCCTGCCCGCCACGGTCCCCTCCCTCGTCCGCCCGAAGGCCAATTTTGTCGTGTACGCAGTCTTGTGGAGAAGGCAACCCCCTCCTTACTTTTCAGTAAGTTCACTCTGAATGGGCACGTGTTCAGATTTTCCGGTCCGCTTCGGCACGCCTCCGTCGCGCCTGCGCGGGCTTCCCCCTTCACAGAGGAGAGAGCAGTCATGCCTGCTTTCAGACCCAGGCACCTTTGCTCCGTGGCCGCCGCCCTCGTCCTGACCGTCGCCGCTCCCGCGACCGCAGCCACCGCCGCCACCGCCGCGCCCGGCTCGTCGGCCGGGCTGCGCGAGGTGCTGTTCGTGGGCAACAACTGGGACGGCACCGCCGACGTCATCAAGTCCACCGGCGACTTCGCGAAGGTCGGCCGCATCAACGTCGTCCCGGACAAGGCGGAGCGGCTGGCGGAGATCAACGCCGACCCGATCAAGTGGATCTACTTCCAGGCCATCCGCAACAGCGTCGGCGAGGGCCACGACCAGTTCGTCGACGACATGTACTCCACTCCGGACGGCAGGTCGGTGGTGGTCTCCCGGCCCAGCTTCGCCGACGTCGTCTCGATCGACCTGGCCTCCGGGAAGATCAACTGGCGTTTCCCGGTGGCCGGTTACCGCGCCGACCACATGGCCGTCTCCCCCGACGGCACCCGCGTCGCGGTCTCCGCCTCCACCGCGAACACCGTGCACGTCCTGGACATCGACACCGGCAAGCAGCTCGGCTCGTTCGCCACCGGTGACAAGCCGCACGAGAACATCTTCACCAGGGACGGCAAGTACATCTGGAACATGGCCATCGGGGACGTCAACACCTCCCTCGACGATCCGGTGTGGGACTGGACCAAGGGCGACCGGCACATCACGGTCGTGGACGCGACGACGTACAAGCAGGTCCGGACCATCGACATGCGGCAACGCCTGGACGCGATCGGGCTGAAGGACTTCTCCGACGCCGTCCGCCCCGCCGTGTTCTCCCCCGACGAGTCCAAGCTGTACTTCCAGGTGTCGTTCTTCAACGGCTTCCTGGAGTACGACGTCGCCTCCGACCGGATCACCCGGGTGAAGACCCTGCCGAAGAATCCGGCGACGAGCGAGGACCGCACCACCTGGGTCAACGACTCGCGCCACCACGGCATTTCGATGAACCCCGAGGGCAGCAAGCTGTGCGTCACGGGCACGATGGACGACTACGCGACCATCGTGGACCGCGTCACCCTCCAGGAGGGCTCGCTCGTTGCCGCCTCCAAGCCCTACTGGGCCACGGTCAGCGGCGACGGCAAGGACTGCATCGTCTCCGAGAGCGGCGCCGACCAGGTCACGGCCATCGACTTCGCCACCGGCCAAAAGACCGTGTCCGTCCCCGTGGGCGACCACCCGCAGCGCGTCCGCCTGGGCCATGTCCAGGCCGACTGGACAGGGCCGTCCGGCAGCTGACGGCTCGGCCGCGGGTCAGAAGTGCGCGCCCGCCCATCCCGACAGTTCCGCCCGCACCGCCGCCAGCAGGGGCGCGGACGGAGCCTTCGTCCCGTTGGTCACCAGGGCGTAGTGCAGGACGCCCTGGTCCGGTGCGGTGAGCAGGAGGCGGCGGCTGCCCGTGCCGCCCGGTTCGGGGGCCACGGCGATCGGGGTGGTCCGCGTGTACGACGGCGGTGCGTACGCGGTGCCGAGATCGGAGACGACCGTGGTCGCCGCGGTCGGGAACGACGCCGGCAGATGCAGTTCGGTGGGCGCCGAGCCGCCGTTCGAGCGCCACACCAGCAGCCCGTACTGACCGGAGCCCACGAGCTGCGCCACGTTCGGCAGGGAACTCGGCACCGGGTTCCACGTCAGCGTCGTCGAACCGTCGCGGGAGCGGTCCTCGTAGGCGAAGGCGACCGTCGTGCCCGCGGTGGCGCTCGGGTAGAGACGGTCCAGGAGACGTGCGTCCTGACGCGGCGTCACCGTGTCGGCGTCGTCGAGGCGGACGGCGGACAGGTCCTCGCCGTTCCAGGCGTCGCCGGAGGTGAGGACCTTGTCGCGGTTGCCGTTCATCAGCTCGTGGTGGCGGCCGCTGTAGATGTCCCACTGCCACTGGGTGCCGGACAGCACCGGACCGGAGGCCGACAGGTTGGTCCACCACCTCGAGCCCGGGAGGCGGGAGTCGAGGGCCAGGTACATCGCCTTCAGGACCGTCGGCGCCTTGTCCGACACCGTTCCCGACAGCGGGTGGCCGAACTCGCTGACCACGCCGGCCGTTCCGGCGGCCGAGGCCCGGTCGCGGATCGCGGCGAAGTCGTTCGCGTACTGGCCGTCGGAGGCCTTGCCCCACATGAGGATCCCGGAGATCGCCTTCTGGTCGTAGAAGTGCGTGTTGAAGACGTAGCGCGGGCCGAGGGTGCCCGCGTCCAGCAGTCCGCCCTCCTGCTTCTGGGAGTCGATGCCGGCGTTCCAGAAGAGGTTCGGCTCGACGAGCGCCGGCTTGTCCTGCCAGCCGGCCGCGTCCATCCGTGCCCGGAACTTCTCGTAGAAGGGCCACAGCACGTCCCGCTCCCAGGTGCGGCTGGTCTGGCCCGAGTCGTAGGTGCCGGCGTAGGGCTCGTTGTAGGGGTCGAAGCCGACGACGCCCGCGAACTCGGCGTCGGTCAGGTGCTGCCGGACGTAGGTCATGGTCTGCTGCGCGGTGGTCAGAAAAGCGTCCTGGAGTCCGTATGCGTTGTGCCAGAAGTCGTACGACGCATGCTTCACAGCCTGGTTCTGGGTGATGTTCTGACCCCAGAAGAAGCAGATGCCGCACGACTCCTGCGGGTAACTCCCGGCGTCCACGGCCCACTTGGGTGCGCCGTCACCCGTGTCCCAGCTGCCGGTGTGGAAGAGGTACCTCGAGTACAGGTCCTGGTGGAAGTCCGGCTGGACGCGGATGCCGGCGTCGAGGAAGGCGCGCAACTGGTCGGTGGCGGCGGCCAGGTAGGAGGTGTCGAGTTGGCCGCGAGCGGGCTCGGCGTGGGCCCACGACAGCAGGAAGCGGACCACGTTGCCGCCACCGAGGGCGCGCAGGGCGGTCGCGGACTTCTTCGCGTCGGCGACGGAGGCAAAGGGCAGGCCTCCGTTCTCCTCCAGCTTCGTCTCGCCGGAGACGTTGTAGCCGCGCAGCACCACCTCGCGGCCGAGATCGTCGGTGAAGCGGCCGTTCTGCACGGTCAGCGACAATCCGTCGAACCAGAGGGAGTCGGGCAGGGATGCCGCCGCGGTGGGCTGAGCGCCCGTCGCCGCGAGCAGGCCGGTGAGGGACACGAGAACGCCGAGCAGACGCGCGCGCAGCTTGGACATGGACATTACATTCAGGGCGATTCGCGAAGTACGTCAACACCTCTGCGCCAGAACGCCGCTTTCGGCCGACGTACACCGACCCGTCCCGGGGATCCGCCAATCCGCCGTCCCCACCCCTTCGACCGCGGAAACGCTCCCGGCCACCACGGCCCCGGAGACGGGCCGACGCGCCCGGGCGCGCGGACGCCGCGGCAGCGCTACGACGACGCCCCCGCCTCCCGCCCGGGCACCCTGCGCGTCACCCGCAAGAGGTACTCCTCACGGTTCAGCGGGTTGTGGTCGGTGCGCGGCCGCTCGGGAACCGAACCGCCCGTGACCGGCGCGTAGTGGTCGAAGGCGCTCTCCATCCCGCCCTCGCCGCGCGTCAGCCCCGGCAGCTGCTGCTCCAGCGCGTGCACCTGAGCCGCCGGAACCGCGCCCTGCAGGACGCACGTGGAGCCCCGCGTCCCGGTGGTCTGCGGCACGGCCCGGAACCCGGCCAGCACCGGCAGCAGGGCGCCGAGGGTGTCCGCGGGGGTCTCGATGCGGAAGCGGTGCATCGGCTCGTGAACCTGGGTGCCCGCCCGGCGCAGCGCCTCGATCAGGACGAGCGGGGTCAGGCCGCGGAAGTCGGCTCCGGTGCTCGACATGCTCTTGTCGAAGCCCTGGTGGGCATGGCTCTGCCGGGGCGAGTAGCCGGCGTGGGTCATGGTCACGGTGCAGTCGGTGACCTGCCAGCCGCGCAGGCCCTGTTCCAGCGTCTCCCGCACGGTGTCCTCGACCGCTTTGAAGAAGGCGTACGGCATCGAGCCCAGCTCCACCTCCAGCCGGAAGTCCACGCCGGAGCCGGCCGGGGCGGGGTCGACGCGCAGGCCGACCGTGGCGAGGAACGGGTTCGGGTCCTTCTTGTTGTACTCCACGGCCGCTCCCGTCCCCACCGGTCGCTCGATGCACAGCGGGGTGGTCTGCCGAAAGGTGACGTCCAGGCCGAACTCGTCGGCGAGTGTGGCCTGGACGACCTCCTTCTGCACCTCGCCGTACAGCGACACCGAGATCTCCTGCCGCACCTCGTCGTGGCGCAGGTCGATCAGCGGGTCCTGCTCGGCGAGCCGGGTGAGCGCGAGGTGCAGCGCCCGTCCGCCGACGCCGGGGCCGGGCACGACGACCGTCTCCAGCGTCGGCGGCGCGAAGAAGTGTTCGTGGGCCTTCCGGGGTTCTCCGAGGGCGTCGCCGATCCTGATGCCGGCGAGGCCCCACAGCTTGGCGATGCGGCCCGCGGGGGCGGCGTCGGCGCGGACGTCCGTGCCGTGGTCGAAGACGCTGATGGCGGTGACCCTGCCCTCCCTGCCTCTGCCCTCCCTGCCTCTGCCCTCCCTGCCTCTGCCCTCCCTGCCTCTGCCCTCCCTGCCTCTGCCCTCCCTGCCTCTGCCCTCCCTGCCTCTGCCCTCCGTGCCCCTGCCCTCCGCGCGGCCGTCGCCGAAGGGGACGCGGTCGCGGGTGCGGAGCGTGCCGGAGAACATCCGCGCGTACGCGACCTTTTCCCCCGCCGGGCCCCGCTCGACCTTGAACACGGTGGCCGAGACCGGCCCGTCGGGGTCGCCGCCGGCGGCGGGCAGGAGCTCCTTGATGCCCAGGATCAGCGCGTCCACGCCCGCGCCGGTGAGGGCGGAGCCGAAATACACCGGGTGGACGAGGGCCTGCCGGGTCTGGGCGACGAGGGCCGCGTACACGCGGTCGTACAAGACCGTGTCCGCGACATACGCCGCCAGCAGGTCGTCGTCGTGGTCGGCGAGGACGTCGAGCACGGACGGGCCGATGCGGGGGACGAAGCGGGCCCCCGGGGTGCCCAGTCCCTCGACGCCTCCCATCGGCACGACCGCCGCCGAGAGCCGTTCGCAGACCGCCCGCAGCAGCGCCGCCTCCTGGGCCCCGCGCCGGTCGATCTTGTTGACGAAGACGAGGGTCGGGATGCGCAGCCGCTGAAGGGTGCGCATCAGGACGCGGGTCTGCGCCTGGACGCCCTCGACGGCGGAGACGACCAGCACGGCCCCGTCGAGCACGCCGAGCACGCGCTCCACCTCGGCGATGAAGTCGGGGTGGCCGGGGGTGTCGATGAGGTTGACGGTCACGTCGTCGATCGGGAAGGAGACGACGGCGGACTTGATCGTGATGCCGCGCTGCCGCTCCAGCGCGAGGGTGTCGGTCTGCGTGCTGCCGGCGTCGACGCTGCCGATCTCGTCGATCACCCCGACCGTGTGCAGCAGCCGCTCGGTCAGGCTGGTCTTACCTGCGTCGACGTGCACGAGAATTCCAAGATTGAGCAAGTGCACTGAGCGTCATGTCCTTCGGCATGGGCGGGATTCCTTCCTGGGGGGGACAGGAACGCTGCGCGCATGGGTGCTCCTTGCTCGGTGCCGACGGATCCCGAGCAGTGCAGCAGAGCCGGACACCCGGCAGCAATGGATTAACGCTCAACAAAACCCCGCCGCAGCACTCGCCGCCTTCACAGCGCAGCCATAGAGTGACGTACGTCACCCCGGGCGGCGATTTATCTCGATTTCCCTCGATTTCCCTCGATTCCGCCCGCACGCTCTGGAGGGCACATGACCCACATCTCGGTGAAGGTGGACGGCACGACGTACGAGGACGAGGTGGAACCCCGCCTCCTCCTGGTCCACTACCTGCGCGACCGTCTCGGCCTGACCGGCACCCCGATCGGCTGCGACACCTCCAGCTGCGGGGCCTGCACGGTCGAGCTGGACGGCGCGAGCGTCAAGAGCTGCTCGGTGCTGGCCGTCCAGGCGGACGGGGGCGAGGTGACCACCATCCAAGGGCTGGCCCGCGACGGCGAGTGGACCGCGCTGCAGCGCGCGTTCCACGAGCAGCACGCGCTGCAGTGCGGCTACTGCACACCCGGGATGATCATGGCCGCGCGTGATCTGCTGCGCGAGAACCCCCACCCCACCTCCGACGAGGTGCGCCAGGCCCTCGAGGGCAACCTGTGCCGCTGCACCGGCTACCAGAACATCGTCCGCGCGGTGCTGGCCGCATCGTCGGAGGAGGTCACGGCATGACCGACCAGCCCGTCGAACGCGAAGTGGGCCGGGCCCGGCTCCGCAAGGAGGACGCACGGCTGGTCACCGGGCAGACCAACTGGACGGACAACATCACCGTCACCGGGCTGCTGCACCTCGCCATCCTGCGCAGCCCCATGGCGCACGCCCGCATCGAACGGGTCGACGTCTCCCCGGCGCTCGAACGCCCCGGCGTCGTCGCGGTGTTCAGCGGCCGCGACCTCGCGGAGGGCCTCGGCTCGCTGCCCTGCGGCTGGCCCGTCACCGAGGACATCGTGATGCCGGAGCATCCGCCGATCGCGGTCGAGGAGGTGCGCCACGCCGGTGACCCCGTGGCGGTCGTGGTGGCCCGCGACCGGTACGCGGCCGCCGACGCGCTGGAGGCGATCGAGGTCGACTACGAGCCCCTGCCCCCGGTCCTCGACCTGGAGGCCGCGCTCGCCGAGGACGCCCCGCTCGTGCACGCCGACAAGGGCACCAACCGCTGCTACGTCTGGCCCCTGAAGACCGGCGAGGACTACGAGACGGTGAAGCAGCGCGCCGAGGTCGTCCTCAAGCGGCGCTTCCACCAGCAGCGCCTCATCCCCAACGCCATGGAGCCGCGCGCGGTCGTCGTGACGCCGCTCGCCGCCTCCGGCGAGTACACGATGTACTCGGCGACCCAGATCCCGCACATCCTGCGCATCATGCTGTCGGTGGTCACCGGCGTGCCGGAGCACAAACTGCGTGTGATCGCCCCCGACGTGGGCGGCGGCTTCGGCTCCAAACTCCAGGTGTACGGCGAGGAGGCCATCGCCCTCGCTGTCGCCCGGCGCCTCGGACGACCGGTGAAGTGGACCGAGTCCCGCTCCGAGGGATACCTGGCGACCCACCACGGCCGCGGCATGATCCAGGACGTCGAGATCGCCGCGACGCGCGACGGCAGGCTGCTCGGCCTCAAGGTCGACCTGCTCGCCGACATGGGCGCCTACCTGATGCTCGTCACGCCGGGCGTCCCGATCCTGGGCGCGTTCATGTACCCGGCGATCTACAAGATGGACGCCTACGACTTCACCTGCACCGGCGTGTTCACCACCAGGACCCCGACCGACGCCTACCGCGGCGCCGGGCGCCCGGAGGCGACGTTCGCCATCGAACGGGCCATGGACGAGCTGGCGGCCGAACTCGGCCTGGATCCGATCGAGGTGCGGCGCCGCAACTGGATCCGGCACGAGGAGTTCCCGTACACGACGATCGCGGGCCTGACGTACGACAGCGGCAACTACGAGGCCGCGACCGAGAAGGCGCTCGCCCTGTTCGGGTACGACGAACTGCGCGCCGAGCAGCAGAAGCGGAACGAGCGGGGCGCCCCCGTGCGGCTCGGCATCGGCGTGTCGACGTTCACGGAGATGTGCGGCCTTGCGCCCAGCCGGGTGCTGCGGGACCTCAGGTATTCGGCCGGCGGCTGGGAGGCGGCGAGCATCCGCATGCTGCCCACCGGCAAGGTCGAGGTGGTCACCGGCACCAGCCCGCACGGGCAGGGGCACGTGACCTGCTGGAGCCAGATCGCCGCCGACGTGCTGGGCGTGCCGTTCGAGGACGTCGAGGTGGTGCACGGCGACACGAAGGCGGCCCCGCAGGGCATGGACACCTACGGGTCCCGCTCGCTGGTCGTCGGCGGGGCGGCCGTGCACCGGGCGGCTGAGAAGGTGGTGGAGAAGGCGCGGAAGGTGGCGGCAAACCTGCTCGAAGCAAACGAGAACGACCTGGAGTTCGCCAACGGCGTGTTCTCCGTGAAGGGCTCGCCCGAGGCGCGCAGGACCATCCAGGAGATCGCCTTCGCGACCTTCACCTCGCACGACGTGCCCGACGGGATGGAACCCACCATCAACGCCGAACACCTGGTCGACCCGGAGAACTTCTCCTACCCGCACGGCACCCACCTGTGCGCGGTCGAGGTCGACACCGAGACCGGGTTCACCCGGATCCGGTCGTACGTCTGCGTAGACGACGTCGGACGGGTCGTCAACCCGATGATCGTCGAGGGGCAGGTGCACGGCGGGGTCGCGCAGGGCATCGCGCAGGCGCTGTACGAGGAGGCCGTGTACGACGACGAGGGCAACCTGGTCTCCGGCACGATGGCCGACTACCTGGTGCCCTCGGCGGCGGACCTGCCCGACTTCGTGACCGACCGGACGGAGACGCCCGCGGCCTCCAACCCGCTGGGCGTCAAGGGCGTCGGCGAGGCGGGCACCATCGCCTCCACGCCCGCCGTGGTCAACGCGGTCGTGGACGCCCTGCGGCCGATGGGTGTGACGGACGTACGGATGCCGTGCACACCCGAGCGGGTGTGGGAGGCGCTGCAGTCCGCACGGTCCGCCAAGCCCGGAACGGAGGCACGGTCATGATTCCCCCCGCATTCGACTACGCCCGGCCGACGAGCGTCGACGAGGCGGTGCGCACGCTCGCAGACGCGGGCGAGGAGGCGAAGGTGCTGGCCGGCGGACAGAGTCTGCTGCCGCTGCTCAGGCTGCGGCTGGCCTTCCCTGAGCTCGTCGTCGACGTCGGGCGGATTCCGGAGCTGCGCGGCGTCCACGAGGACGGCGGCACGCTCGTCATCGGCGCGCTGACCACGCACCACGACGTCATCCGCGACCCGCTGGTGCGGCGGCACGCGGGGCTGCTGTCGGCGGCCACGGAGACGGTGGCCGATCCGGCCGTACGGCACCGGGGCACCCTCGGCGGCTCGCTCGCACACGCCGATCCGGCGGGAGACCTGCCCGCGGTGGTGCTGGCGCTGGACGCCGAACTGGTGGCCGCGGGACCGCGCGGGCGGCGTACGATCCCGGCGCGCGAGTTCTTCACCGACTATCTGCAGTCCACCCTGGGGCCCGACGAGCTCCTGGTGGAGGTGCGCGTGCCGAAGAGGGAAGGCTGGGGCTTCCACTACGAGAAGTTCCACCGGGTGGCGCAGTCCTGGGCGATCGTCGGCGTGGCCGCGCTGGTGCGAAGCGACGACGGGCACATCGCCGAGGCGCGCATCGGACTGACCAACATGGGCGCGACCCCGCTGCGGGCCTCGGCGACCGAAGAGGCGCTGGCCGGTGCCGGGGACCCCGACGCCGTGGCACGGGCGGCTCAGACGGCCGCGGAGGGCACCCGGCCGTCGCGGGACGCGTCGGCCTCGCCCGAGTACCGGGCGCATCTCGCGCGGGTGCTCACCAAGCGCGCGGTCCTGGCCGCCACCGGAATGGGGTGAGCGCCGATCACGCCCATCGACAGCCCGGAGCAGGTGCGGGCCCGCCTGGAGGAGACCGGGTACCTCGTCGACGACGGGCTGGCCGTCGCCTGCTTCCTTGCGCTGAGACTGAACCGGCCGATCTTCTGCGAGGGCGATGCGGGCGTCGGCAAGACGGCGCTCGCCTCCGCCCTCGCCGAGGCGCTCGGCGCCCCGCTGATCCGGCTGCAGTGCCACGAGGGCATCGACGCCTCGCAGGCCCTGTACGACTGGGACTTCCCCCGTCAACTGCTGCATCTGCGGGCCGCCGAGGCGGCCGGGGTCAGGGACGCCGACCGCCTTGAGCACGAGCTGTACGACCGCCGTTTCCTGGTGGCCCGGCCGCTGCTGAAGGCGCTGCAGACGCAGCCGTCGGTGCTGCTCGTCGACGAGATCGACCGCGCCGACGACGAGTTCGAGGCGTTCCTGCTGGAGGTGCTGTCGGAGTTCTCGGTGACGATTCCGGAGCTGGGGACGCTGCGGGCCGAGGTGCCGCCGGTGGTCGTCCTGACGTCGAACCGGACCCGGGAGGTGCACGACGCGCTGAAGCGGCGCTGCCTGTACCACTGGTTCGACCACCCCGGCTTCGCCCGTGAACTCGCGATCGTCCGGCGGCGTTTGCCGGAGGTGTCCGCACGGCTGGCCGAGCAGGTGACCGCGCTGGTGCAGGCCCTGCGCGCCGAGGACCTGCTCAAACCGCCGGGGGTGGCCGAGACGATCGACTGGGCGCGGGCCCTGGACGTGCTGGGGGCGAGCGAGGTGGACGCGGAGCTGGCGGTGGCCACGCTGGGGTCGGTGCTGAAGTACCGGGAGGACGCGGATCGGGCGCGGGGGCTGGACTTCGCCGCCGTGCTCGCGGCGCGAGGAGCGTGAGCGACGTGGCAGAGGGACGGCCGGAACCGGCCGGGGCGAGCGAGCAGCACCGCGCGGGCACCGCCGCGCCCGGACCGCCCGGCGCCGACGCCGCCCTCCTCGGCCTCGCCCGGGCGCTGCGCGCCGCCGGTGTGGACGCGAGCGCCGACCGGGTGCACGCCTTCCTGCGCGCGGTGGACGTCCTGCGGCCCGGGGTGCGGACGGACGTGTACTGGGCGGGGCGGCTGACATTGTGCGGCAGCCGGGACGACCTGGACCGCTACGACCGGGTGTTCGCCTCGTACTTCGGTGCCGGTGAGTCCTCGGTCCAGGCGGGGCGGGTCGCTCCCCCGCCCCGGCTGCGGCTCGTCGTGCGGGACGCACCCGTCGGACGCCGTCCCGGCAACGACGGTGAGCGTCAGGGGCCGCCCGTTGCGTCGCTCGCCAGTTCCGCGGAGGTCCTGCGCCACCGCGACGTGGCGGAGCTGAACCTCGCCGAGCGTGACCAGGTGCGGCGGCTGCTGGCCGCGTTCGCGCTGCGCGGCCAGATGCGGCGTACCGCACGCCGGCGCCCGGCCCGGCGCGGGGACGTGGATCCGCGCCGGACCATCCGGGAGCTGCTGCGGCGCGGCGGCGAGCCGGCGCTCCTGAGGCGGCACGCGCGGACGGAGCGGCCGCGGCGGGTGGTGCTGCTCGTCGACGTCAGCGGTTCCATGGCGCCGTACGCGGACGCGCTGCTGCGGTTCGCGCACGCGGCCGCCCGTGGCACCCGGACGGAGGTGTTCACCATCGGCACCCGGCTGACCCGGGTGACCCGGGAGCTGTCGCACCGCGACCCGGACGTGGCGATGGCCGCGGTCGCCGCGGCGGTGCCGGACTGGCGCGGGGGTACCCGCCTCGGTGACCTGCTGCGGGAGTTCCTCGACCGCTGGGGGCAGCGCGGGACGGCGCGCGGCGCGGTCGTGGTGTTGCTGTCCGACGGCTGGGAGCGTGGCGATCCGGAGCTGCTCGGCGCCCAGATGCGACGCTTGCACCGGCTGACGCACCGGGTGATCTGGGCCAACCCGCGCAAGGCGCGCCCGGGCTACGCGCCTTACGCCGCCGGGATGGCGGCCGCGTTGCCGAGCGTGGACGCCTTCGTCGAGGGACACAGCCTGGCCGCGCTGGAGCGTCTGGCGGCTGTGGTGCGCGGGGCCGACGCGGCGTCCGGGGCCGCCGGGGCGGCTTCGGCAGCCGGGGCACGGCCGCCGTGACCGGGACCGGGACGGCGTGGTCCGACGGCAAGAGCCGGTGCGGCCTGACGTGCCCTGCGCGACAAAGGCCTGCGGTGACGACAAGGGCTTGCGTGCCCTGCGGGAAAGGAGCGGAGCGTGCGTGACATCCTCCCGGTGCTCGAGCGCTGGTACGCGGCGCGGGTGCCGTTCGGGCTGGCCACGGTCGTCGCGGCCAGCCGGAGCACACCGCGCGATCCCGGCGCGGCCATGGCCGTCGGCCCGGACGACGAGGTCGTGGGCAGTGTGTCCGGGGGCTGTGTGGAGGGGGCGGTCTTCGACCTCGCCCAGGAGGTCGTGGCGAGCGGCGAGGGCCGCCTTGCGACCTTCGGCTACAGCGACGAGGACGCCTTCGCGGTCGGACTCACCTGCGGTGGCGAGATCACCCTGCTGGTCAGGCCCGTGACGCCCGAGTCGGATCCCGCCTTCGGAGCGGTCGCGGCGTCGGTCGCCTCCGGCGAGCCGGTGACCGTGGCGACGGTGGTGGACGGGCCCGCTCCGCGCGGGGCGACGCTCGCGGTGTGGCCCGGCACGGTGGCGGGCACGCTCGGCGCACCCGGCCTGGACGTGGCGGTCACCGCGGACGCGCGCGGCGAACTCGCCCTCGGCGCCACGGGCCTCAGACACTACGGGCCGCACGGTGAGCGGCGCGAGGACTCCGTCACCGTGTTCCTGCACTCCTTCGCCCCGCCGCCGCGCATGCTGGTGTTCGGCGCGATCGACTACGCGGCCGCGGTGGCCCGCATCGGTGACTTCCTGGGCTACCGGGTCACGGTGTGCGACGCCCGCCCGGTCTTCGCCACGCCCAAGCGGTTCCCCGAGGGCGTCGAGGTGGTCGTGGACTGGCCGCACCGCTACCTGCACGGCACCCACACCGATGAGCGCACCGTGATCTGCGTTCTCACCCACGACCCGAAGTTCGACGTGCCGCTGCTCGAGGAGGCGCTGCGCCGGCCTGCCGCCTACATCGGGGCGATGGGCAGCCGCCGTACCGGCGACGAGCGGATGAAGCGGCTGGCCGAAGCCGGGCTGACGGAGGACGAGCTGTCCCGGCTGCGCTCTCCGGTCGGCCTCGACCTCGGGGCCCGCACCCCCGAGGAGGTGGCCGTGTCCGTCGCCGCCGAGATCGTTGCGCTGCGCTGGGGCGGCACGGGTGCGCCCCTGACCGCGACCGCCGGAGCCATCCACGCGACCGGATCGGCCTGAGTCCCTGCATGCGAGGAGGAAGTCATGGAACTGCACCACGAATTCACTGTGCCCGTCCCGGTCGACGACGCCTGGCGGGCTCTTCTCGACATCGAACGTGTCGCGCCGTGCCTGCCGGGGGCCACCGTGGAGGAGTACGACGGCAAGACCGTCACCGGATCGGTCAAGGTCAAGCTGGGCCCGATCACCGTGACGTACAAGGGCACCGCCGTCTTCGAGGAACAGGACGAGGCCGCCCACCGCCTCGTGCTCGTCGCGAGCGGCCGGGAGACGCGGGGGCAGGGCACGGCCCGGGCCACCGTCACGGGCAAGCTGGACGAGCGGGACGGCGCCACGGCCGTGTCGGTGCGGACCGATCTGACGGTGACCGGGCGCCCGGCACAGTTCGGGCGCGGGGTGCTGGCGGAGGTGGGCGACCGGCTGGTGGGACAGTTCGCGGAGTGTCTGTCGCACAGGCTCGCCGAACCGACGCCGGACGCAGCCGCGGAGGGCCCCGAAGAGCCTGAGCCGCTGGATCTGGTGCGCACCGTCGGCGTGCCCGTAGCCAAGCGCGCCGCCGTGGCGGTCGGGGCGGCCGTCCTGGTGGCGCTGGTGATCATGGGCGTTCGCCGGCTCCGGCGCCCCTGATGAGAGCCGGATACCCGGTGAAGCCGGACGCCGGTGAGGCCGGACGCCGGTGAGGCCGGATACCGGTGAGCCGGCTACCGGTGAGGCCGGACGCCGGTGAGGCGAGGCCGGATACCGGTGCCGGATACCGGTGAGCCGGATGCCGGTAAGCCGGATGCCGGTGCCGGATACCGGTGCCGGATACCGGTGCCGGATACCGGTGCCGGATACCGGTGCCGGATACCGGTGCCGGATACCGGTGAGCCGGATACCGGTGAGCCGGATACCGGTGCCGGATACCGGTGCCGGATACCGGTGCCGGATACCGGTGCCGGATACCGGTGCCGGATACCGGTGCCGGATACCGGTGAGCCGGATACC
>NZ_JBEXHW010000012.1:142524-187075 GCF_040608235.1 Streptomyces sp. NPDC005202
GGTCCCGGCTTCTCAGGCAGCCTCGCGCCGGTAATCGGCGATGATCTGCTCCAGGTGGTGCAGGGCCGCCGTCACCCGCGCCGGGTCCTGGGAAGAACGGGTCGTCCGGCACCGGGAGCGAGCCCGCGAGGGCCCAGCCGCGGCCTCGTGCCCAGGTCGCGTCGTCGGCGCCCACCGCCTCCCGGAAGACGTCCCGCGCCTGGTCGGGCAGGAACTTCCAGGCCGGCAGCAGGTCCACCGCCGGGTCGGCCACGGCCAGCGTGCCGAAGTCGATGACGGCGCTGAGCCGGCCGTTCACGGCGAGCAGGTTGCCGGTCGCGAGGTCGCCGTGGATCCACACCGGCGGCCGGTCCCACGCCGGCGCCGCGAGGGCCGCCTCTCACACCTCGGTCACCGCGTCGGTGTCGGTCAGGCCCGTCTTCTTCAACGCCTCGATCTTGCGCCTGACCCGCGCCTCGGCGGCCAACGAGTCCCGCTGGTCGCCCATCGGCACACCGCGGAACGCGTTGCTCTGCTCGGGGCCGGGTCCGCCGGTGGGGTCGGTGCGCTGCAGGGCGGTGACGAATCCGGCGAGGTCGAGGGCGGTCCGCGCGGGGTCGGTCAGGCCTTCCGTCGTCGCCGTCTCCCCCTCCAGCCACCGGTACACGGACCAGGGGAACGGGTAGCCCTCGCCGGGCTCGCCCCGCGCGACGGGCTCGGAGATCCGCAGCGGCAGCTGCGGGGCGAGCCGCGGGAGCCAGCGATGCTCGCGCTCCACCTGACCGGCCCAGTGGACGTAGCGGGGCAGGCGTACGGACAGCTCCTCGCCGAGCCGGAAGGTGGCGTTGTCCATGCCGGACTGCGGGACCGGGGTGAGCAGAAGGTGCGCCCACTGCGGAAACCGGGCGGCGAGCAGACGGCGGACGAGCGGGGCGTCGATCAGCACGGCGCTCATCCCACCGGGGAGGGCCCGCACGTGTCCACCGATATTCGCCGGATCCGCCGGTTCCGCCGGTTCCGCCGGTTCCGAATTTGCCGGATGTTTGCCGGATGTTTGTGGATTGGGTGGTATGGGGGCGCCGGGGGCGGGTAGGCGACCACGAATGAGGCGTGCATCGCCTCTGCAGCACATGTGCGGCACATCCCAGCGGGAAGGAGGTCCGTGACAGCGCACACTCGCAGCGCCCGGGCCGCTTCCACGCGGGGAGCGGCCCGAGCCAGCCGAAAACGAGAAAGGGACGAGTGATCCCGGGGCGGCCCAGGCCGGGCCGCCCTCTCCCACGCTCGCTTCCAGTCACCGCGCTCGCTTCCGGCCGGGCAGCAGGCGCCGGGCAGCAGGACCAGGACGAGGACCACGGCGGCCGTGCAGAGGCCGGCCGAGCCGAGCGCGACGGCGTGGAATCCCCGGACGAGGCGCGCCGCGTGGCGCTCACCGCGCGTCGGACGGGCATTACCGGTGTGTCAGCCATGGGTCCACGAGTTCACCGGGGTCCGACAGTCCCCCGGACGTCGGTGGGCGCTCAGGTCGGCCCGTCGCTGCCCGCGAACAGGACGCGTTCGAGCTCGCGGTCGAGTGAAGGGCGGATGTCGGTGGCGAAGGCGCCGTGGGCGGCCTCGTTGGCGACCTCCACCACGCACCGCGCCTCGTGGATCGCCTTCGGGTACTTCGCGCCGGCCCGTTCGGCGACGCGGGAGAAGAAGTCGCGCTGGCTCATGTGTTCGCCGACCGGCGGCTTGTCGGGCGCGTGCGCCACCCGGCGCAGATGCTCACCGATCTCGTGCGGGAGCTGCGCCGCGGCCTTCTCGGCGACGGTGGACGGCACCCGTTCCCCGAGCGTCTCCAGGCTGGCTCTGGTGACCCGTTCGGCGGCGCCGCGGCTGCCCAGCCGGGCCCGGGCCTGCACCTGGCCGATGAATGCGTCGTGCTGCATGACTCGTACCCACCTTGTGGTGTCGTCGGCTTCGATGGCGACGGCGTCGACGGCAGCGCCGTCGAGCGTCCCGGGTGCCCGGGGGCGGGTGCGCCGAAACGGGACCTCTAGCGGGGCGGCAGTCGGTGCAGCTCCACGTCCGTGAGGCGGCCGTCGGCCACGGTGGCCGTCATGTAGGTGCAGTGCGGCTGGCGGCGGCGGTCGGTCGGGGAGCCCGGGTTGAGCAGGCGCAGGCCGGAGGGGGCGGTGGTGTCCCACGGGATGTGGCTGTGACCGAAGACCAGCACGTCGAGGTCGGGGAAGCGGGCGGCGCAGCGGGCCTCGCGGCCCTGGGCGGGGCCGGTCTCGTGGACGGTGCCGAAGCGCAGTCCGCCCAACTCGGCGTAGGCGACCTCGGGGAGGCGGGCGCGCAGCTCGGGGCCGTCGTTGTTGCCGTACACGCCGATCAGCCGGCTGCTGCGGCTCTCCAGCAGGTCGAGGCTGGCGACGTCGACCCAGTCCCCGGCATGGAACACGACGTCGGCGTGCGGCAGTTCGGCGAGCAGCTGCGCGGGCAGTTCCTTGGCGCGCTTGGAGAGGTGGGTGTCGGACATCAGCAGCAGGCGCACCACGTCAGCGTACTGCGCACCACCGCCGGGAGATCTTCAGCCCAAACTGTTCAGTTCCAACTGGACAGTTTCGGCTGACGGTTCTACGGTGGTGTCATGGATCAGAAGCCCACCGAGGTGCCCGCGGGCATCTCCGCCTCCGCCGCCCGCGCAGCGCGCGATCTGCGGGTGGTGTTCAGCCGGCTGCGGCGCCGGATCCGGGAGGTCGCGCAGGACGAGGACCTCACCCCGTCCCAGGTGTCGGCGCTCACCCTGGTCGGCAAGCACGGAGCCGCCACGGCCAGCGCCCTGGCGTCCGCCGAGGGCGTCCGTCCGCAGTCGATGGCCGCCACGCTCGCCGCCCTCGAACAGCACGGCCTGATCCGGCGCAGTCCCGATCCCGACGACGGCCGACGGCAACTCGTCACCCTCACCGAGGGCGGCCGCGAGCGCATCGAGGGCAACCGGCAGGTCCGCGAGGAGTGGCTGACCCGGGCCCTGGAGGACCGCTACACCGAGGACGAACGGCACACGCTCATCGAGGCGTTGGCCCTGCTGGAACGGCTGTCGCAGGCGTGATACCGAGGCTCACCCGCACCGGGCGGGGCGATCGGAGGACGGCGCGCCCCGCCCCGGCCGGGTTCGACCGCCGGTTGATCGCCCCCATGGTCCTGGGGTCGGTCCTCAACCCGGTCAACTCCTCGATGATCGCCGTGGCGCTGGTTCCCATCGGCGCCGCCTTCGGCGCACCCCCGGCGCAGACGGTCTGGCTGGTGTCCGCGCTCTATCTGGCCACCGCCGTGGGCCAGCCCGTCATCGGGCGGCTCGTGGACATGTACGGCCCCCGTCGGCTCTACCTCATCGGTACGGCGCTGGTCGGGGTCGCCGGCGTGCTCGGTGCGCTGGCGCCGTCGCTGGGCGCGCTGATCGCCGCGCGGGTGCTGCTGGGGTTCGGGACCTCGGCCGCGTACCCGGCGGCGATGCAGCTCACCCGGCGCGAGGCCGAGCGCACCGGGCAGGACAGCCCGGCGGGCGTGCTGACCGCGCTCGCCGTCGCCAACCAGACGGTGGCCGTGGTCGGCCCGGCGCTCGGCGGGCTGCTGATCGGCGTCGGCGGCTGGCGTGCCGTCTTCACGGTCAACGTGCCGCTGTCCGCGGCCTGTCTGGTCCTCGGCGCCTTGCGGCTGCCGCGGGCGAAAAGCGCGGCAGGCCCGCGGCGCGACGTCGACCTGCCCGGCATGGCCCTGTTCGCCGCCACGCTCGTGTCGCTGATGCTGTTCCTGATAGGGCCGCGGCTGAGCCACTGGTACCTGCCGCTGCTCGCCGCCATCGCGGCCGGCGCCTTCGCCGTGCGGGAGCTGAGGTCGGCGGAGCCGTTCGTCGATCTGCGCGTGCTCGGCGGCAACGTGCCTCTGCTGGCCACGTATGTGCGCCAACTGCTCGGCTACACCACCTCGTACGCCTTCCTGTACGGCTACACGCAATGGCTGGAGGAGGGTCGCGGGCTCAGCGCGTCCACCGCCGGACTCGTGCTGTTGCCGCTGTCGGTCAGCGCGCTCACCGTCTCCAGCCTCACCGGGCGCCGCGAGGCGGTGCGGGCCAAGCTGCTCGTCGGCGGCGCCGTGCAGATCGCCGCCTGCGCCGCCCTGCTGCTGGTCGGCTCCGGCAGCCCCGTCCGGGTGCTGCTCGCCGCCGGGTTCGTGATGGGCGTCCCGCAGGGGCTGAGCGGCCTGGCCAACCAGAACGCGCTCTACCGGCAGGCCGACCCCGCGCGGATCGCCTCGGCCGCCGGGCTGCTGCGCACTTTCATGTACCTCGGCGCGCTGGGCGCCTCCGCCGCCACCGCGGCGTTCTTCCCGCACCGCGCCGACACGGCCGGGCTGCACGGCCTGGCCCTGTTCATGCTCGCCGGATCGGCGCTGCTCCTGGCAAGCACCCTTCCCGACCGTTCCCTTCGCACCCTGACCCCCCGAAAGGCCTGATGACCATGGCACTCACCGACCTCGACCCGCGCACCGCCCTCGTGGTGATCGACCTCCAGGCCGGCATCGCCACCGTGCCCACGGCGCCCCACTCCGGTGCCGAGGTGGTCTCCCGCACGGTCGAACTCGCCGACGCCTTCCGCGCCAAGGGCCTGCCCGTCGTCCTGGTCCGGGTCTCCTTCGCCGCCGACGGCGGGGACGTCGTGCCCGGCCGCACCGAGGCGCCGCGTCCCGGCGGCTACCGCCCCGAGGGCTGGGACGTGATCGTTCCCGAACTGGCCGGGCACCCCGGCGACATCATTGTCACCAAGCACAACTGGGGCGCCTTCCACGGCACCGACCTCGACGTGCAGCTGCGCCGCCGCGGGGTGACGCAGATCGTACTGACCGGCATCGCCACCAGCATCGGCGTGGAGTCCACCGCACGCGCCGCGTACGAGCACGGCTACCACGTCACCCTGGCCACCGACGCCATGGCCGACCTCGACCCGGAGGCCCACCGCAACAGCCTGGAGCGGATCTTCCCGCGCCTGGGCGAGAGGGGCACCACGGCCGAGATCCTCCAGCTCCTGGCCAAGACCCACGGCTGACGAGGGGCGTCCGGGCCGGTCACCCGGACAGCCCGGCGCGCCGCTTCAACGGCTCCCACCAGGCCCGGTTGTCCCGGTACCAGGCGACGGTCTCGGCGAGGCCGGTGGTGAAGTCGCGGCGCGGCCGGTAGCCCAGTTCGTCGCGGGCCTTGCTCCAGTCGACGCTGTAGCGCAGGTCGTGGCCCTTGCGGTCCTCGACGTACTCGACCCGGTCCCAGCCGGCCCCGCAGGCCTGAAGGAGCAGGCCGGTGAGGTTTCTGTTGCTCAGTTCGGTGCCGCCGCCGATGTTGTACACCTCGCCGGGCCGGCCCTTGGTGCGCACGAGGTCGACGCCGTGGCAGTGGTCCTCGACGTGCAGCCAGTCACGGACGTTGCGCCCGTCCCCGTACAGCGGGACCTTCTTCCCGTCGAGGAGGTTGGTGACGAACAGGGGGATGATTTTCTCGGGGAACTGGCGCGGCCCGTAGTTGTTGGAGCAGCGGGTGATCCGGACGTCCAGGCCGTGGGTGCGGTGGTGGGCGAGGGCGAGCAGGTCGGAGGAGGCCTTGGAGGCGGAGTAAGGGGAACTGGGCCTGAGCGGGTGGTCCTCCCGCCACGCGCCGGACTCGATGGAGCCGTACACCTCGTCGGTGGAGATGTGCACGAACGGGCCGACCCCGTGGCGCAGGGCCGCGTCCAGCAGCGTCTGGGTGCCCAGCACGTTGGTGCGGACGAAGTCGGCCGCGCCGGTGAGGGAGCGGTCCACGTGGGACTCCGCCGCGAAGTGCACCACCTGGTCCGCCTCGGCCATCAGCTTGTCCACCAGGCCGGCGTCGCAGATGTCGCCATGGACAAACGTGAGCCGGGGGTGGCCGAGTTCGAGATTGTCGAGGCTGCCGGCGTAGGTGAGCCTGTCCAGCACGGTGACGTGCGGCGCGTCGGGCGCGCTGGAGGCGAGCAGGGTGCGGACGTAGGTGGAACCGATGAACCCGGCGGCGCCGGTGACGAGGAGGTTCATGAACGGATGTTCTCCCCGACAGGGATGAAGGGGCCGAGGTGGGGGTCACCGACCAGGTCCGCCTGAGGCGGGTCAGTCCTCGCCGCGGACGATGTTCCATTCCGGACCCGTGTGCTCCGCGGAGGGACCGCTGCGGTCCTCGACCGCCGGGACGCAGGTGCGCACGCTCTTCCCCCGCTGCCGACGGGCCTCGGCCCAGCCGGTCTCGTGCGGGTGGACGGCGGACTTCTCACTTGTGTGCGCGGTCACGACGCCTCATCTTCCTTCTGCGTCCGGTCGTGCTGGGTGACCGGCTCGAACTGCCTGTGCGTGACGATCGAGTCCCCGGCGACGGCCAGGGCAAACCTCGCACCACGGTCACGCCGTTCCCGTACCGCACACCGCCCACCGTGGTCGACACTGTCGGGCATGGAGCCGGTGTCGGCGCAGGGGACCGAAGAGGCGCCGCGGACCGGGATGGGGCCGTGGCGGTTCGTGGTGTGGTTCGGCACGGTCAGCCTGCTCGCGGACTTCGTCTACGAGGGAGCCCGTTCCGTCACCGGACCGCTGCTGTCGTCGCTGGGCGCCTCGGCCCTGGTGGTCGGGGTGGTCACGGGCGCGGGTGAGGCCGCCGCGCTGGGCCTGCGGCTGGTGTCCGGGCCGCTGGCCGACCGGACCCGGCGCTTTTGGGGACTGACGATCGCCGGGTACGCGCTGACGGTGGCGTCCGTGCCACTGCTCGGTGTCGTCGGGGTGCTGTGGGTCGCGTGCACGCTGGTGGTCGCCGAGCGGGTGGGGAAGGCGGTGCGTTCGCCGGCCAAGGACACGCTGCTGTCGCACGCCACCGCCGCGACCGGACGCGGCCGCGGCTTCGCCGTGCACGAGGCCATGGACCAGGTCGGGGCGCTGGTCGGCCCGCTGACCGTGGCGGGAGTGCTGGCGCTGACCGGGGACGCCTACGGACCGGCGCTCGGGGTGCTCGCCGCACCCGGTGTCGCCGTACTGGTGCTGCTGTGGTGGCTGCGGGCGCGGGTGCCCGACCCGCGCCGGTACGAGGACGAGCCGGCCGCGCGCACGGCCGCCGCCGCACCGGGCGGAATCCGGCTGCCGGTGGCGTTCTGGACGTACGCGGCGTTCACCGCGGCCACCACGGCGGGGTTCGCCACGTTCGGCGTGCTCTCCTACCACCTGGTGACCCGGCAGCTGCTCGCGCCGGCGTGGGTGCCGGTCCTGTACGCGGCCGCCATGGCCGTGGACGCGCTGGCCGCCCTCGCGACCGGCTGGCTGTACGACCGGCACGGCCCGCAGGTGCTGGTGGTGCTGCCGCTGCTCGCCGCGGCCGTTCCGGCGCTCGCCTTCACGGACACGGTGGCGGTCGCCGTGGCCGGGTCGCTGGTGTGGGGCGCGGCGACGGGCGTACAGGAGTCGACGCTGCGCGCCACGGTCGCCGACCTTGTGCCGTCCGGGCGGCGAGCCACCGCCTACGGCGTGTTCGCCGGGGTGGTGGGCGGGGCGAGCCTGGCGGGCGGGGCGCTGACCGGCGCACTGTACGGGGTGTCGATCCCGGCGCTGATCACCGTGGTGGCGGCGGTGCAGGGGCTGGCGCTGGTACTGCTGGCGGTCACCCGCACGCGCCGCACCTGATCCGCCCGGACCCCTGACGGCCGGCGGGGCATCCAGGGCGCCCCGGGTCCGGGCGGCGCCCCAAGGACCGTACCGGGGCCGAAGTGGCCGACGCCGCCGGGCCGGTCGACAGACGGAGTCCGCCGACATGCGCACCCCGCGCAGCGGTGCGTACCGGCCGGCGTGGACGACCTCGCGCATCTCCGGTGGAAGAACAGCGTCAGCCACACGCCGGTCAGCACCAGCACGAGCAGCCCGCTCCCCGCTCCCCGGTCCGCGGGCCGCCGGCCGCGGCCTCGCGGACGGGCTCACGGACCCTCCGGCCCGCTGCCGCCGCCCTCCTGAATCGCCCGCTCGACGTCCGCCTCGACATCGGCCCGCGACCTGCCCTCGTCGCTCGCGTACTCGTTCAGCGCGGCCTGCAGATCGCGGGCCAGGTCGCGCCAGGCCCGCCACGCCGTCTCGTACGTCTCGGTCTGCGCCCCGGTCCACCGCTCATGTGCCGGCGCCCCCAGGGCCTCCCGCATCTGAACGACCCTGGCGTGCGCTTCGTTCGCCGCGCGCTGCTTCGCCACGAGCTCTTCGAAGGTGTGTGCCACAAGCAAGGACCCTAAGCGCGACAGCGGCCAGGAGCCGTCCCGACCTGCCGTCATCGCCGCGCAGCGCACCCGTGTGGCGGGGGGACGTCACCCGCCACACGGGGCGCGGGCACGTCACCGGCTCGGCGCCGGTGCCTCACTGCCCCAGCACGAGTTCGGCCCACACCTGCTTGCCGCCGCTGACCGGGAGCGCCCCCCACGCCGAGGACATGGCCTCGACCAGGAGGATTCCCCGGCCGCCGGTGGCCTCCCAGCCGATGCTCGTCGGCTTGACCGGGGTGCGGGGCGAGGTGTCGGCGACGGCGACACGCAGCCGGTGGTTGACGAGGGTGAGGTCGAGGCGAACCTGGCCGCCGGTGTGCACGAGGGCGTTGGTGACCAGTTCGGAGACGACGAGGAGCACGGCGTCGGTCTCCTCGGTCACGCCCCAGGCGCGCAGGGTGCGACGGGTGAAGCGGCGGCCGTGCCGGACCGCCTCGGGCACCCGCCACACCGTCCAGCTCTCCCGCAGCGGGCGCACGGCCATGCCGTCGTAGCGCATCAGGAGCAGGGCGATGTCGTCGCTGCGGCCGGCGCCGTCGAGCAGGGCGTCGGCGACCAGCCCGAGGTGCGCGGGGTCGGCGGCGGCCAGGCCGTGGGCGAGCCGGTCCATGCCGACGTCGATGTCGGTGTCGGCGGACTCCACCAGGCCGTCGGTGGTCAGGGCGAGCACGGTGCCGCGCTGGAGCCGGAGCGGGGTCATCGGGAAGTCGGCCTGCGTCACCACACCGAGCGGCGGCCCGCCCTCCGCCTCCACGACCTCGATGCTGCCGTCCGGGTGGCGCAGGACCGGGGGCAGGTGTCCCGCGCGGACGCACCAGGCGGAGCCCACCTCCATGTCGACCTCGACGTAGGCGCAGGTGGCGAACAGGTCCGTCTCCATCTCCAGCAGGAGCCGGTTGGCGTGCGAGACCACCACGTCCGGCGGGTGTCCCTCGGCGGCGTAGGCGCGCAGCGCGGTGCGCATCTGGCCCATCAGCGTCGCGGCGCCCGCGCTGTGGCCCTGCACGTCGCCGATGACGAGGGCGACGTGGTTGTCGGGCAGCGGGATCACGTCGTACCAGTCGCCGCCGACCTCCAGGCCGGCCGTGGCGGGCAGGTAGCGGGCGACGGCCTCCGCGCCGGGCAGCTTCGGCAGCCGGCGGGGCAGCAGGGTGCGCTGGAGCATGCCGACGAGTTCGTGCTCGGCGTCGAAGGCGTGGGCGCGCATCAGGGCCTGCCCGGCCAGGCCCGCCGAGGCGGTGAGCAGGGCGCGCTCGTCGGGACCGAAGTCGTGCGGGCTGTCCCAGCCGATCAGGCAGGCGCCGACCATGCGGCCGCCGGCGGGCAGCGGCAGCACGGCAAGGCCGCCGGGTCCGACCTCGGCGAGGGCAGGCTCCAGGGCGGTTCCGGCGGGCCAGACGTGGGCACGGCCCTCGCGCAGGGCGGCGGCGAGGGTGGGCATGGCCCGCACGGGCGCGTCGGGCCACTCGGTGCGCCACTCCAGCCGCCACAGCTCGGGCCAGGCCTCCGGTTCGGGCGGGTCGAGGACGGTGACGACGAGCCGGTCGCCCTCCAGCTCGGCCAGCGCGATCCGGTCGGCCTGCAGCGGCTTGCGCAGGGCGGCGACCACGGCCTGGCTGACGTCCCGGACGGTGCCCGCGGTCGCCAGGGCGGAGGCGAGGCGCTGGACCCGCGCGACGTCGGTGACGCCGGCGCGGAGCGTGGAGGCGTCGGTGACGGTGCCGGCCAGGCGGGCCGGTCGGCCCTCGCCGCCGGACAGCAGCCGGCCACGCAGCCGCAGCCACTTCGGCGGGCCGTCGGGCTGAAGGATGCGGAACTCCAGCTCGCGCTCGCCGATGGACATCTGATCGGCCTCGACCACGGACATCAACGACGGCAGGTCCTCCGGGACGGTCAGCGAGAGCAGGGTCTCGACCTTGCCGTCCAAGTCGGCGCGGCCGATCCCGAACAGGGCGAGGACGTCGTCGCCGACCTCGATCCGCCCGGTGTCCATGGCGAGGCTGAACGCGTTGGCCGGCAGCTCCTCGCCCTGGGCGGTCTCGGCGGGGGCGGGGCAGACGACGGCCTCGGCGATCAGTTCGAGGCACTCGCGGTCCTCGGTGTCGAAGCCGCCGGGGGTCTCGGTGACGGCGAGCAGACACCCGCCGTCCTCCTCGCCCAGCGGCAGCGCGGCCAGGAACATGAAGACGTCCCCGGCCGGCATCCGCCGGGAGTCGGCGCACCCGGCGAGCTCCTCGGGCCCGAGCCACACGGCGTGCCCGGTGCGGCGGGCGTCGGCCGCCGGGGACCGTCCCGCCAGAGAATAGGTGTCGCGCAGCCCGTACAGCGTCCTCGGCACCCCGACGGACTCGGACAGGCACAGCTGGTCGCCCTGCTCGCCGCCGGGCGTGTAGACGGCGGCGAACGCGGCGCCGGCGAAGACGAGCGCCTGTTCGAGGACGCGCCGAAGCCGATCCTGGGAGGACGGATCGGCGGTGATCGTTTTGAGGGCAAGTTCGGCCCGCAGAGTTCTCGTTCTGCGTGCCGTAGCGCCCTCACTGACCACGTTGGCCATTACAGCGCTTATCAGCTGCCTGCGCAGCCCCTGTGACGGTCCTGGAACTCCGGGGCGGCCGGAGCTCGAAACCCGTCGAACATGTCTTGACACATGCGTTCCGCACGGTGATCTCGTGACAGGCGTGACTGTCGGCGGCCTCCGCCCGGCTGGCAGGCTCGGTGCCGACCACGGAGGGGGACGGACATGGACCAGCGCTACGAGGTCGCGCCCGCCGACCGGCACTTCTACGACACGCCCGACCGGCTGTTGGGCGGCGGAGGGGACGCCGCGCCCTGTACGAGACGGCCCGGCGAGTGGTGCCCGAGGGGTGGGAGGCGGCGCGCATCGGCGACTGGCTGACGCTGATGCCGCTCGGCCCGGCGGCCGGCGCCCGGCCCGGCGCAGGGCTGGAAGATCCACTCCTCGGCCACCCGTGTGAACGCCGAGCGGATCGCCGCGATCGTCTGGGACTACTGCGTACCGCGCCGGATCCCGTTCAAGTTCGTCCCCGGACCGCATCTGCTGCACTTACGGAACACGAAGTACGCCGCCCGCGACACCAGCGGCAAGTTCGTCACGATCTACCCGGCCGGCGAGGAGCAGTTGCATGAGGTCCGGCGCGAACTGGGCGCGCTGCTGGAGGGCTTAGAGGGGCCGTACATCCTGACCGACCTGCGCTGGGGCGACGGTCCGCTCTACGTCCGCTACGGCGCCTTCGCCCGCGCCTTCGTCGTCGACGAGCGCGGCTCGCTCGTGCCGGCGGTGCGCGACGGCGAGGGACGGCTGGTGCCGGACCGGCGGGCGCCCTCCTTCCAGGTCCCGAGCGGGTGGCACTGCCGTCCTTCCTTCAACCGCATCTGGCGGCGCGCAACACCACGACGGTCGGCGAGCTGCCGTACCGCATCGAGGAGGCGCTGCGCTTCTCAACGGCGGCGGCGTGTACGCGGGCACCGACATCCGTGACGGGCGCCGGGTGGTCCTGAAGGAAGGGCGGCCGCACGCGGGGCTGGCCGCCGACGGAGCGGACGCCGTCGCCCGGCTTCAGTGGGAGAAGCAGGCCCTGAGCGGGTCGCCGGGACCGGGATCGCGCCCGAAGTGCGGGACGGGTTCACGCTGGGCGACCACCGCTTCCTGGTCATGGACTTCCTCGAGGGGCGCCCGCTCAACTCCTTCTTCGCCGAGCGCCACCCGCTGCTCACCCCGGACCCGGATCCGGACGCCGTCGCCGCCTGCACGGCGTGGGCGCTGCGCATCCACCGGGCGGTGGAGCGGGCCGTCGAGAAAGTGCACGCGCGCGGGATCGTCATCAACGACCTGCACGTGTTCAACATCATGGACCCGACCGTCCTCGGGCGCGAAGAACCGGCCAACAGGGTGCACGGGGGGCGCACGCGCGGCGCACGCACCCCGCTGCGCGCTTCGAGTGTGGGGGCATGGTCCGCGGCCGACGGGGTATGCGAGAGCTCTTCACCGCCGCGGGTCTGCCTGTGCCCCGGCCCGGAGCCGACCCGCCCGGCGCCGCACCCGCTCGCCGTGCGCGCCGGGCCGCCAGGAGGGAGCCTGATCCCTGGGACCGTCGCGCGGCCGCGCGAGGAGGTGGTCGGCGTGTCCGACGGGCAGACGTCGGGGCAGGCTCCGACGGCCGCCGGCAGGGCGGTCGACCGCCCGCTGCTGTCCCTGGCGCTGGCCACGATGATGGACGAGATCCACGCCCACTCCGGTGCGGTGTACCTGCTGGCCCCCGACCAGCCGGTGCTGGAGATGGCGGTGATGGCGGGGATGCCCCGGGCCTTCGCGGCGCCCTGGGAGCGGGTGGGGCTGAGCGCGCCGATCCCGGTCGCCGAGGCGGTGCGCGAGCGGCGGCTGGTCTGGGTCGGCGGCGAAGAGGAGATGGCACGCCTCTATCCGAGGATCGCCCTGGTCCTTCGCTACCCCTTCGCGCTCGCCGCTCTGCCCGTGGCGACGGCGACCGACGCGTACGGCGCGGTGTTCGTGACCTGGCCCGGGTCGCACCCGCCGGTGTTGTCGGACTGGGAGCGGGAGCACCTGACCTCGGCCTGCGACCGGCTCGCGGTGCGGCTGGAGCGTGCCGCCGCGGAGAGCCGCCCGGTCCTCCCCGAGCCCGACCTGCTGGCCACGCCGCCCGTCGGCGGGGTGGCCGGCACGCTCGGCTCGGTCGAGGCGGCGCGCATGGTGGCGCGGCTGCCGTACGGGCTCGCCTCGCTCGCTCTGCACGGCCGGGTCTCCTTCGTCAACGCGGCGGCCGCCGACCTGCTCGGCCTGCCCACCGGCGAACTGCTCGGCATCCGGCTGTGGGCGTCGGTGCCGTGGCTGAACGACCCGATGTACGAGGACCGTTACCGGGCCGCGCTCATCAGCCAGCACGTCACCTCCTTCGTGGCGCTGCGCCCGCCCGGCGACTGGCTGTCCTTCCGTATGTATCCGAACACCACCGGACTGAGCGTCCGCATCAGCCGGGCCCGGGCGGTGGCGGACATGGCCCGGGTCCGGCCCGAGCCCGGTGAGGGACCGTCCAGCCTGATGACGATCTCGCAGGTGCTGAGCCTGGCCGGTGCGCTGACCGAGGCGGTCGGCGTGCAGGACGTGGTGCAGTTGGTCGCGGACGAGATCGTCCCGGCCGTCGGCAGCCGGGCGCTGGTGATCCTGGGCTCGCGGTCCGGGCGGCTGCACGTGTTGGGGCACCGTGGCTATCCGGATCCGCACGTCGTCGAGCGGCTCCACGCGGTGCCGCTGACCGCGCAGACGCCGGGCACGCGCGTCCTGAGCACCGGTGTGCCCGCCTTCTTCGACTCCCAGCAGCAGCTGGAGCGGCTGTATCCCGTCCGGCACGCGGCCGACGGCTTCGCGGCCTGGGCCTATCTGCCGCTCATCGCGTCCGGGCGCCCGGTGGGCACCTGTGTACTCGCCTACGCCGAGCCGCATCCGTTCCCCGCGGCCGAGCGGGCCGTCCTGACCAGCCTCGGCGGGCTGATCGCGCAGGCCTTGGAGCGTGCCCAGCTGTACGACGCCAAGCACCGGCTGGCGCACGGTCTGCAGCAGGCGCTGCTGCCGCACTCGCTGCCGCGGCTGCGGGGCATCGACGCGGCCGCCCGCTACCTGCCGGCCACCCAAGGGATGGACATCGGCGGCGACTTCTACGACCTGGTGCCCACCGAGCCGACGGCGGCCGCCGTGATCGGGGACGTGCAGGGGCACAACGTGACCGCGGCCGGGCTGATGGGGCAGATCCGCACCGCCGTCCGCGCGTACACCACCGTGGGCCAGGCGCCGCAGGAGGTCATGCGCAGCACCAACCGCCTGCTGATCGACCTCGGGGTCGAGCTGTTCGCCAGCTGCCTGTACCTGCGGCTCGATCCGGCGCGCGGGGTGGCCGTGATGTCCCGCGCGGGGCATCCGCCGCCGCTGCTGAGACGGCCGGACGGGCGGGTGCGCGTGCTCGACCTGGCCGGGGGCCCGCTGCTGGGCATCGACGCGTCGGCCACGTATCCGACGACGCAGGTCGACCTCGCCCCCGGCTCGGTGCTCGTCCTCTACACCGACGGGCTCATCGAGTCGCCCGGCGTCGACATCGAGGATGCGCTCGCCGAGTTGGGGCAGCAGCTCATCGAGGCCGGGGATGTACCCCTGGGCGAGCTGGCCGATTGCCTCGTGCGGCACAGCGCGGCGGCGGGGGAGCGGATCGACGACGTGGCGGTGCTGCTGCTGCGGGCGCGGGGGGACGGCTGAGAGACAGCGGACGGCTGAGGACAACAGAGCGGTCCGGCCCTCCCGCCGGAGGGCCGGACCGCTCCACTGCCCGGCCGGAACCGCGGGTGGGGCCGGTCAGTGGCGTGGGGTGAGCCGGTCAGCGGCTCGGGGTGAGCCGCTCACACGGTCTGCACGTTCCGGGTGAGGTGTGAGGCGCTCAGTGGCTCTGGGTGAGCCCGGAGCCGTCGGCCGCCCCGGTGCCGGACTGGTCCCCGGGAGCTCCCGTCCCGGTACCGGACTGGTCGCCGGGAGCTCCCGTCCCGGTGCCGGACTGGTCGCCGGGAGCTCCCGTCCCGGTACCGGACTGGTCCCCGGGGGCTTGTGTCCCGGTGCCGCTCTGGTCGCCCGGAGCCGCCGTCGCGGACTGGTCACCACCTGCCTGCTGGTCACCGCCCGCCTGCTGGCCGCCGGCGCCGTTGCCGCCACCGAGCGTCGCACCGGTCGCCTGCAGCGCGGCGGTGACCGGCTGGAAGAAGGTCTCGCCGCCGGAGGTGCAGTCGCCGCTGCCGCCCGAGGTGAGGCCGACCGCGCTGCCGTCCTGTGTGAACAGGGAACCGCCGCTGTCGCCCGCCTCGGCGCAGACGTCGGTCTGGATCAGACCGTTGACGGTGTCGACGCCGTTGGGGTCGGTTTCGCTCTGGAAGTTGACGGTGGCGTCGAGACCGGTCACCGTGCCGTTGTGCAGACCGGTGGTACTGCCCATCCGGAACACCTGCTCGCCGACGGTGGCGTCCGCGGCCTGGGTGATCTGGACGGTCTGACCGTTGCCGGCGTTCACCTCGCTCGGCGCCTGGGTGGCCGGGTCGTCGTACTTGACGAGGGCGAAGTCGTTGCCGGGGAAGGTGGCCTGATCGACCGTGGCGATGGGCTGGCCGTTCTGGGAGTCGGACCACTGCTTGGCCGCGACGCCGCAGTGCCCGGCGGTCAGGAAGGCGGGGCTGCCGTCGCTGGCGGTGACGTTGAAGCCGAGCGAGCAGCGGACGGTGCCGCCCTGCGCCTGGGAGAAGATGGCGTCGCCGCCCGAGGCGAAGGTCTTGAAGGTGCCGGCGGACTTCTTGAGGGTCGCCATGCCGGAGCCGAGGCTCTGGACGGTCGACTCCAGTCTGTTCCACTTGGCGCCGGTCACCGTGCTGTCGGCGGTGACCAGGACCTTGTTCGTCCGCGGGTCGATGGCCCAGGACGTGCCGGGGATGGTGGCCTTGGTCTTCAGGGTCTGGGCGGCGGACTTGAGTTCGGCCGTGCTGTTGTCCACCTGGCGGACAGCCGCGCCCGCCTTCTTGGCCTGGACGACCACGTTGTTGTTGGCGCCGCCCACCACGTTGACGACGAGCTGCTGCTTGGCGCTGTCGTAGTACGAGCCGGCGAAGGAGTCGCCGAGCATGCCGGCGAGCTGCGAGGCGAGGTCCGAGGCGTCCGTCGCCTTGAGGGTCTTGGGGGTGGCGTTGTCCGCCGCGCCGTCCTGGGAGGCGTTGGCGTGCGGGAGCAGCAGGGCAGCCGCTCCGAGCGCCGCCACGCTGCCTGCCGCTATCGCGGCCTTGCGCTTCGGAATTCGCTTGTGACTCAAACTTCTCGACCTCCCGGGGACGGGGTCTGTGCCGCCGTTCGGCAGCTGCTTGGGGACGCCTGGATGGCTGTTGGTACGCACGGGACGAGTGGGGCGTTCAATTCCGTTTGCCAACTCGCCTCGCACCACGCCGAATCGGCCAACTCACGCGTCCGGCCGCGCCGCGCCGGGAACAATCCCCCATATGACGATGACCACCGCCGAAGCCGACAAGATCCTCGCCGACAACTTCGCCCCGTGGATCCTCGAACTGGGTCTGACGGTCCAGGCGTTGGGCCGGGACCGCGCGATCCTGCGACTGCCCTGGTCGGCGCGGCTGGCGCGGGAGGGCGGGGCGCTGTCGGGACAGGTGCTGATGGCCGCCGCCGACACGGCGACCGTGATCGCGGTGTCGGCCGCGCGGGGCGGATACGGGCCGATGACGACGGTGCAGCAGTCGACGTCGTTCCAGCGGGCGGTGACCGGTTCGGATGTCCTGATCGAAGCGGTGCTGACCAAGTTGGGTCGCCGGATGGCGTTCGCCGACATCACTCTGACGGACGAGGCGTCGGGTGAGCTCGCGGCCCGCGCGAGCACGGTGTACGCGCTTTTGGGCTGACACGATCAGCAACCGATCGATGACGATCCGTTGCGAACAGTGAGCGGAATCCCGGCTTCAGCGAATCTGCACATCCAATACCCAACGAAGTCACCGTGCACGGCGGATCTGCACAAGCGCGCGGCACCGGCCACGCCTTTGGCGCGGAGTGCCGGATTCGCCGTCGTGCCCGCAAGAGGTGTGCTGAGCCGATGCCGTGCGGCATGTGAAGAAGTCGCTGGCAAGCCGTGCACACACCTGCACGAATGGAGGCCTTCAGGGCACAAGTGCCCTGGTGGGAAGCCCGATTGATTGGCAGCGGCGCGCCGTACCGTGCTTTGATCCATCGCACCGCGGGATCCCGCAGGGCTCCCGGAGACGGGCGTCCGGCGCCCGCGGTCGCGGCCGTCCATCTGTCCCCAGAAGGGGCCGCTCCCCCCTTGTGAATATCCATACGAAGGGAAGTTCCATCATGAACTCCACCCCCCAGGTTGAGACCGTCGAGATCTCCGACACCGAGCTCGACAACGTCTCCGGCGGTCTGTCCGTGAACGCTCTCGGCACCGCCACCGGCCTGGTGGACGGCATTGCCCCGGTGACCGGCCTGGTCGACACGGCCGTCGGCACCGTCGAGGGTGTGACCGGCCTGAACACCGCCCCGGTCACCAACCTGGTCGCCGGTCTCTGATCGCACCGCGTTGCCGCTGAGTCCCGGAGCCGTATGCCGGTTCCGGGGCTCTCGGATGCCGTAAAAGATCTCTCCCCCAAGTTCGCACGCACGTCCGCACAGGTGAGGGAAATCCCGTGCAGTTCCGCCAACAGGCCCTCGCCAAGCTCCAGTCGCCGGAAGAGCTCGATCTTCCGGTGCGCCTGGCGCGCCCCCAGGGCTGGCTCGTGCTGTCCGTCACTCTGGTCGCCATGGCGGCCGCGTCCGTGTGGGCCGTGACGGGGTCCGTGGCCTCCACGGTCGGCGCGCAGGCCATCCTCACCCACGGGCAGGGCAGTTACCTCCTGCAGAGTCCGGTCGCGGGCCAGGTCACCGCGGTCCTCGCCAAGGAGGGCGAGCGGCTGCCCGCGAACTCGCCGGTCCTGAAGGTCCGTACGAGTCAGGGCGAGCAGGTCGTCCGCACGGTCGCCGCGGGTCGGATCACCGCGCTCGCCGCCACCATCGGGCAGATCATCCAGACCGGGGCCAACGTCGCCGCCGTCGAGAAGGTCGCCCACGCCTCGGACCCCCTGTACGCGACGGTGTACGTCCCCGCCGAGAACGCCGCCGCCATCCCCGCCGACGCCTCCGTCGACCTGACCGTCTCGTCGGTGCCGACCCAGCAGTACGGCGTCCTGCGCGGCCATGTGAAAGCGGTGGACCGCTCCGCCCAGTCGGCCCAGCAGATCGCCGCGTTCCTCGGGGACAGCCAGCTGGGCGAGCAGTTCTCCAAGAAGGGGCGGCCGGTCGCCGTACTCGTACGGCTCGACCGCTCGTCCGCGACGAAGAGCGGCTACCGGTGGTCGTCCGCGGACGGCCCGCCGTACAGGCTCGACTCCATGACCCTGGCCACGGCTTCGATCCGCCTGGCCGACCAGCGTCCCCTCGATTGGCTGCTCCCGTGACCACCGCCCAGGAAACCCGAGGCCGTCGGCGCGCCGCCCCTCCCAAACGCCCGGTCCCCAAGGGGCGGGGCCGGACCGTCCGTACGCCCACCGTGCTCCAGATGGAGGCCGTGGAGTGCGGTGCCGCCTCGCTCGCCATGGTGCTCGGCCACTACGGCCGCCACGTCCCACTGGAGGAGTTGCGCATCGCCTGCGGCGTTTCCCGGGACGGCTCGCGCGCCAGCAACCTGCTGAAGGCGGCCCGCAGTTACGGCCTCACGGCCAAGGGCATGCAGATGGACACCGCCGCCCTCGCCAAGGTGAAGGCGCCGGCCATCCTATTCTGGGAGTTCAACCACTACGTCGTCTACGACGGCATGGGCCGCCGCCTCGGCCGCCGCGGGGTGTACATCAACGACCCCGGCAAGGGCCGCCGTTTCGTCCCGATGGAGGACTTCGACACCAGCTTCACCGGCGTGGTGCTCGTGATGGAGCCCGGCGAGGGCTTCGAGAAGGGCGGCCGCAGGCCCGGGATCCTGGGCGCTTTGCCGGCCCGGCTGCGCGGCACCGCGGGCACGATGCCGGCCGCGGTGCTGGCGAGTCTGCTGCTGGTGGCGGTCGGCGCGGCGGTGCCCGCGCTCAGCCGGACCTACATCGACATGTTCCTGATCGGCGGTCAGACCTCGCTGCTGGGCGTGCTGTTCGCGTCGATGGGCGCGTGCGTGCTGCTCACGGTGGTGCTGACCTGGCTCCAGCAGGCGAACCTGCTGCACGGCCGCATCATCTCCTCCACCCTCGCAAGCGCCCGCTTCCTGCGCCATCTGCTGCGGCTGCCGGTGACGTTCTTCGCCCAGCGCAGCCCGGCCGACCTGGTGCAGCGGCTGCAGTCCAACGACCAGGTGGCCGAGACGCTGGCCCGCGACCTCGCGGCGGCGGGCGTCGACGCGGTCGTGGTGGTGCTGTACGCGGTGCTGCTGTACACCTACGACCCGCAGCTGACGTTCGTCGGGATCGGCGTGGCGCTGCTCAACATCGTCGCGATGCGGATCGTCGTACGGCTGCGTGCGACACGGACGGCGAAGCTGCGCGCCGACACCGCGCGGCTGACCAACACCGCCTACACCGGGCTGCAGTTGATTGAGACGATGAAGGCGACCGGCGGCGAGGACGGCTACTTCCGCAAGTGGGCCGGGCAGCACGCCACCACCCTGGAGGAGCAGCAGCGGCTCGGGGTGCCGAGCGCCTGGCTGGGCGTGGTAGCCCCGACGCTCGCCACCCTCAACGGCGCGCTCATCCTCTGGATCGGCGGCATGCGGGCCATCGAGGGCCACATCTCCGTCGGCCTCCTGGTCGCCTTCCAGGCGCTGGTGACCCGCTTCACCGCGCCGCTGACCCGCCTCAACGGCGTCGCGGGCCGCATCCAGGACTTCGCGGCGGACGTGGCCCGCCTGAAGGACGTGGAGAACTTCCAGGCGGACCCGCTCTACGCCCGCCCCGGCACCGGCGAGTCCACCCGCCGCCTGCACGGCCACGTCGAGCTGGAGAACATCACCTTCGGCTACAGCCCGCTGGACAAGCCGCTGCTGACCGGTTTCGACCTGACCGTCGGCCCGGGGCAGCAGGTGGCCCTGGTCGGCGGCTCCGGCAGCGGCAAGTCCACCGTCTCCCGCCTGATTTCGGGCCTGTACACGCCCTGGGAGGGCGTGATCCGCATCGACGGGCAGCGCCTGGAGGACATCCCGCGCGGCGCGCTCGCGGCCTCGGTGTCGTTCGTCGACCAGGAGGTGTTCCTGTTCGAGGGCACGGTCCGCGACAACGTGGCGCTGTGGGATCCATCGATCCCGGACGACGCGGTGGTGGAGGCGCTCAGGGACGCGGCACTGTACGACGTCGTCATGCGCCGCCCGGGCGGCATCCACAGCAAGGTCGAGCAGGACGGCCGCAACTTCTCCGGAGGCCAGCGCCAACGCCTCGAGATCGCCCGGGCATTGGTACGTCGCCCCAGCATCCTCGTCCTCGACGAGGTGACGAGTGCGCTGGACGCCGAGACCGAGCTGGTGGTGATGGACAACCTGCGGCGGCGCGGCTGCGCCTGCGTGGTGATCGCGCACCGGCTCAGCACCGTGCGCGACAGCGACGAGATCGTCGTCCTGCAGCACGGCACGGTCGTCGAGCGCGGGCGGCACGACGAGCTGGTGGCGCGCGGTGGCGCGTACGCGGCGCTGGTCAGGGAGCGGTGAGATGACGTCCGTCCACGAAGGACACCAGGGATACGACGGCGACCTGGTCCTCGGCGCGCTCGGGTCCCTGGGCACGCCGATCGACTGCGCCGGGTTGAACCGGCTCGACCTTCAGGGCCCGCAGGTGCTGTGGCTGGTCGCGGCCGGCGCCGTGGACCTGTTCGCGGTCGACGCCGCGCAGCAGGGCCACTGGCACCACCTCGGTCGCCTCGAGGCGGGCTCGCTGCTGCTCGGCCCGGTCGCGGGCCCGCAGCACACCCTGGTCGCGCGTCCGCTGAGGGACTGCGTGGTGCACCGCATCGGACTGCGCGAGCTGTACCAGCCGGCGAGCACCCAGACCTGGTCCTACGACGAGTACGGCAACCCCCAGTACGTGCCGCCGACGACCAGCCCCCTAGAGTACGCCCTCGCACTCGGCGTCGGCCGCAGCCTGTCCGTCCTCTTCCAGGCGCCGATGGCCGAGGAACGGGCCGCCGCGCCCACCGACGACGACGTCCTCTGGATGCAGGTGCCGCCGGGCAGCGTCCAGTACGGGGCGCTGTACGGCGCCGAGGCGGCCGCCGACCTGCTGATGGACCCGGCCGTCTGGCAGAGCATGGTCGACCAGCAGTACCGGCTGCTGACGACGCTGGACCGGTGGATCGAGCAGCTGGAGCGTACCCACGAGACCCGGACGGCGGCCGGCATCAAGGCTGGTGAGGCCGTCCGCGCCCAGGCCGACCGCACGCTGCTGGCGTCCATCGGCCGGTCCTCGGCGCGGCGCACCACGGCCGCCGACGCCGACGCCTCGTACGCGGCCTGCAAGCTGGTGGCCCGCGCCGCCGGGATCACGCTCGCCGCACCCGCGCAGAGCGGCACCGAGAGCGACCGTCTGGACCCGGTCGAGCGGGTCGCCCTGGCCTCCCGGGTCCGCACCCGGGCCGTACGGCTGGAGGGCCGCTGGTGGCGGGAGAACATCGGCCCGCTGGTGGGCCACCGGGCGCTGTCGGGGGCGCCGGTTGCGCTGCTGTGGCGGCGCGGCGGATACGTGGCGGTGCACCCGGCCACCGGGCGGGAGACGCCGATCGAGAAGGCCAACGCGGAGGAGTTCGAGCCGCGCGCGGTGATGTTCTACCGCCCGCTGCCCGACCGCCGGCTCGGCCCGCTCGGCCTGCTGCGGTTCAGCCTGCGCGGCACGGGCGGTGATCTGCTGAACCTGCTGATCAGCGGACTGGTGACGGTCGCCATCGGCGCGCTGGTGCCCGTAGCGACCGGCAAGGTGCTGGGCCAGTACGTGCCGAAGGCCCAGCAGGGGCTGATCGTGCAGGTCTGTCTGGCCGTGATGGTCAGCAGCGTGGTGGCGGCCGCCTTCATGCTGCTGGAGAACCTGACCATCCTGCGGCTGGAGGGCCGGATCGAGGCCACGCTCCAACCGGCCGTGTGGGACCGGCTGCTGCGCCTGCCGACGAAGTTCTTCACCGAGCGCTCCACCGGCGAGCTGGCGAGCGCGGCCATGGGCATCAGCGCGATCCGCCGGCTGCTGGCGGGAGTCGGCCCGGTCGTCGCCCAGTCGGTGACCGTGGGCGCCATGAACCTGGTGCTGCTGTTCTGGTACAGCGCCTCCATGGCTGTGGCGGCGATCGGCATGCTGGTCGTGATCGCCGCCGTGTTCCTGGGGCTCGGCCTGTGGCAGGTGCGCTGGCAGCGGCGGCTGGTGGTGCTCTCCAACAAGCTGAACAACCAGGCCTTCCAGACCCTGCGCGGCCTGCCGAAGCTGCGGGTGGCGGCCGCCGAGAACTACGCCTACGCCGCCTGGGCGTCCCAGTTCGCGCGCAGCCGCGAGCTGCAGCAGAAGGTGGGCCGCATCAAGAACCTGACGACGGTGATGGGCGCGGTGTACCTGCCGGTGTGCACCCTGCTGATGTTCATGCTGCTGGCGGGCCCGGCGCGCGGCTCCATGTCGGCGGCCGCGTTCCTCACCTTCAACACCTCGGTGACGATGCTGCTGACGTCCGTCACCCAACTGACCGGCGCCTTCGTCTCGGCGGTGGCCGCGCTGCCGCTGTTCGAGGAGATCAGGCCCGTGCTGGACGCGACGCCCGAGGTGCGCACGGCGAGCACCCGGCCGGGCCCGCTGTCCGGCGCGATCGAGGCCCGCCGCCTGTCGTTCCGGTACACCGACGACGGTCCCCTCGTCCTCGACGACGTGTCGTTCCAGGTGCGGCCGGGCGAGTTCGTGGCGATCGTCGGCCCCAGCGGCTGCGGCAAGTCCACGCTGCTGAGGCTGCTGATCGGCTTCGACAGGCCGCTGTCCGGCAGTGTGCTGTACGACGGGCAGGACCTCGCGGCCCTCGACCAGTCGGCCGTGCGCCGGCAGTGCGGGGTCGTGCTGCAGCACGCCCAGCCGTTCACCGGTTCGATCCTGGACGTCATCCGCGGCACCGAGCCGTGCACGCCCGAAGAGGCGATGGCGGCGGCCGAGATGGCGGGGCTGGCCGAGGACATCAAGCGGATGCCGATGGGCCTGCACACCATCGTCTCGGGCAGCGGGGCGGTCTCGGGCGGCCAGCGGCAGCGGCTGATGATCGCCCAGGCCCTCGTCCGCCGGCCGCGGATCCTCTTCTTCGACGAGGCGACCAGTGCCCTCGACAACGAGACGCAGCGCACGGTGATCGAGAGCACCCGCAAGCTCAACGCCACGCGCATCGTCATCGCGCACCGCCTGTCGACGGTGCTGGACGCCGACCGCGTCATCGTGATGGAGGACGGCAGGATCGCCCAGCAGGGGCCGCCCGCCGAACTGCTGGCGGACACCGGCGGACGGCTGCACGAACTGGTGCGGCGGCAGCTGGCCTGAGCCGTCAGTCCAGGCCCGGGACGGGAGCGCCGGAGGGCACCCCGGCGGCGACGTACCCGTCGTAGAACTCCTTCCAGGGCGCGCCGGCCCGGGCATGCGGCCCCTCGACGTGCTCGCCGCGTGCCTTCGCGTCCAGAGCGGCCAGGCATACCTCCCAGCCGGCGCCGTTGCGCGCGGCGGTGTTCTCGGCGCCGAGGACGTTGGTGAGGGTGAATCGGGTGCGCTTGTCGTCGAGTTCCTCGAGGTCGAAGTGCAGCTCGTCGCCGCCCCACTCGAAGGACAGGTGCCGGGGCGCGTCGACGGCGATGACCCGGCCGGTCGACTCAGGCATGTTCGGGTCGCCGCTGAAGGTGATCGTGCCGCCGGGCCTGAGCTCGATCTCCGCGCGTGAGGGGAACCACTTGGCGAGTTCTCCGGGGTCGGTCACGAAGTGCCAGACGCGCTCGACGGGGTGGTCGTAGGTACGGCTGAAGCAGACGGCGGGGCGGCCGTCGTCCAGTGTCTGGAACGTGCCGGTGAGGTCGGCGGTCATGGGGATCAGTCCTTCGGGGCTTGCGCAGAGGGTTCCTCGGTGTCGTCCGACGTCTCGTCGAGGCGCCCTCCCAGCGCGTCGAGGCTCTCGTTCCACAGCTTGCGGTAGGGGGCCAGCCAGGCGTCGAGCTCGGCGATCGGCGCCGGATCGAGGGCGTAGACCCGGCGCTGCGCGTCCTGCCGTACGCGCACCAGGCCGGCGTCGCGGAGCACCCGCAGGTGCTTCGACGTGCTCGGCTGGCTCAGACCGCACGCCTCCACGATCTCCCCGACGGACCGCGGCCGCTCGAGGAGCAGCGCGACGATGGCCCGCCGGCGGGGATCGGCGAGGGCAGCCCAGAGCGAGGCATCGGACATGAGGCAAATATGCCTCGTCGGCTATATGCCCGTCAAGGAATACGAGCAGCGCCGCGCGACCGTCACAGGGCTGCACGCGACCGTCACAGGGCTGCACGCGACCGCCGGCGAAAGGTTGCCGTAACGGCATCGGCCTCGGCTCGCACTGGTGAATGCCGCAGCAGGACGCGAACGCGGCGCCGGTCGTCCGCATGTGAGCGCGTCCGGCGTACACATCCGAGCCGGCGGCGGCCGCGGCTCACGCCCGGGCGCGGCGTATGAAGCCGCGGGGCTGGGTACCCACCGACCCATGCGAATCAGCGTGGTGGATGTGGGATCGAACGCGGTCCGACTGGTTGTGGCGGACGCGGAGGGCGGGGTGCCGCTGCCGGTCCACACCGCCAAGTGGCGCCTCAGACTGTCGGAACAGGTCAGGCCCGGGGAGGACATCCCGGAGGAGGCGGTGGAGCGGCTGGTCGACGCGGTCGGCGAGGCGAGCAGAACCGCGACCCGGTGGGGTGCGGCCGGTGCGCCGGCCTTCGCCACCGCAGTGGTGCGGGGCGCACCGAACCGGCTGGAGGTGCTGCGCACCGTCCGGGCGCGGACCGGGGTCGCGCTGTGCACGCTGCCGGGCGAGGTCGAGGCCGAGCTCACGTTTCTCGGCGCGCGGCGCTGGATGGGCTGGCGGTCGGGGCCGCTCGCGCTGCTCGACATCGGCGGCGGTTCGCTCGAAGTGGCCTTCGGCCGCGGCCGGTTACCGGACTTCGTGGCCTCGCTGCCGCTCGGCGCGGGGCGGCTGACCCACGAGTTCTTCGAGGGCGAGGATCCGCCGTCCCCGGACCAGCTGAAGGCGCTGCGCCGCAAGGTCCGGCACCAACTGCGGGACGTGGCCGCACGGATCCGCTGGGAGGGGCCGCGCACCGCGGTGGTGACCTCGCGCACCTTCCAGCAGCTGGGGCGGCTGTGCGGGGCCGCGCCCGGACGCCACGGGCCGTTCGTGGAACGGCAGTTGCACCGCACAAATCTGCGCGAGGCGATCAACCGGCTGGCCGCCCTGCCCGCCGCCGAGCGCGCCGAGCTGCCCGGCGTCTCCGCGCCGCGCGCCGCGCAGAGCCTGGCCGGCGCGGTGGTCGGGCACACGGCGATGAAGCTGACCGGCCTGAAGACCGTCACCATCTGCCCCTGGGCGATTCGCGAAGGGGTCCTGCTGCGGCACATCGAGGACGGGGCAGCCTGGTGGGCGAAGGTTTCCCGCCTCAGCGAGGAGGCCGCGCCGCGTGAACCCGTGCCGCTGTGCATCGCGACCGCGACGATCTGAACGAAGAGAGGAGACTGCGGTGTCCGACGACGACAAGCAGCACCACGACCGTCCCGAGACGGCGTTCGAAGAAGTCCTGCGCGAGATCGAGAACGCCGAGAAACGCGTCGACGACTCCCAGGAACGCCCCCACCGGGGCGAGACCGCGGAGGCCGTCACCCCGAACACCCGCGCCCAGGAGGAATCCCGGGGCGACTGAGCCGGGGATGGCCGCGACCGGGCAGCCGAGCCGGGGACGGCCGGGACCGGGCA
Source organism: Streptomyces sp. NPDC005202 (assembly GCF_040608235.1). Taxonomy (NCBI): domain Bacteria; kingdom Bacillati; phylum Actinomycetota; class Actinomycetes; order Kitasatosporales; family Streptomycetaceae; genus Streptomyces; species Streptomyces sp. NPDC005202. The sequence goes on from NZ_JBEXHW010000012.1 coordinate 168,382, forward strand.
GCCGAGCCGGGGACGGCCGGGACCGGGCAGCCGAGCCGGGGACGGCCGCGACCGGGCCCCCGAGCCGAGGACGCGGGCCCCCGCGACTGGCCCGGCCGCCCTGCTGTCCGGCGGCCCGGCTGTCCAGCCGCCGCTTGGCCGCCGCAACCGTCACGGACGGCAGCGGTCGCCCCGACCGGCCGCCGAACCGGTTCCACCGCCCTGCGCCGCCACCCGGAAGCACCGACCGACCGGCACCGGTCACGCGCTCACTGCGGCCCCCTCCCCCGCGGGAAACGAGGCCCTCGTCATGGCCTCGTTTCCCGTCCGGCTCGGCTGGAGGATGGCCCGGCGCCTTCCGGGTACCCGGGGCCCATGGAACACGATCGCGGAGGACCCGAGCTGCCCCGCGCCCGGGGGCCGATCTCCGCAGCCGTGACGGCGTTCCTGCGGGGCACCGGCCGGCTGCCCCACGCCGAGGACGTCGGCGGAGCGGCCGCGTACGGCGACGACGTCCAGCTCGCCCTGTACCTGTGCTACGAGCTGCACTACCGCGGCTTCGCGGGCGTCGCCCCGGAGCGCGAATGGGACCCGGACCTGCTGCGCGTCCGGGCGGCGCTGGAGCACCGCTTCCTGTCCGCCCTGCGCGCCGACACACCCGGGCACGGCAGCCTCGACGACGCGCTCGCCGACCTCCTCGTCGAGCCGGTCGAGGGCACGGGCGTCACCCACTACCTGCGGGACGACGGCGAACTGTGGCAGCTGCGCGAGTACGCGGCCCAGCGCTCCTTGTACCACCTCAAGGAGGCGGACCCGCACGCCTGGGTGCTGCCGCGCCTGTGGGGCAGGGCCAAGGCGGCGATGGCGGCGGTGGAGTTCGACGAGTACGGGGGCGGCCGCCCCGACCGTGTCCACGCACGCCTGTTCGCCGACCTGATGACGGACCTGGGCCTGGACACGACGTACGGCCGCTACCTGGACGCGGCCTGCGCGGAGGTCCTGGCCACGGTGAACCTCATGTCCCTCTTCGGCCTGCACCGCGAGCTGCGCGGCGCCCTGGTGGGCCACTTCGCCGCGGTCGAGATCACCTCCTCCCCCGGCTCCCGGCGCCTGGCCGAGGCGATGCGCCGCACGGCCGCCGGACCGGCCGCGGAGTTCTTCTACGACGAGCACGTCGAGGCGGACGCGGTGCACGAGCAGGTCGTACGCCACGACGTCATCGGCGGACTGCTCGCCGAGGAGCCGCACCTGGCGCCCGACGTCACCTTCGGCATCGACGCGACCGGACATCTGGAAGACCGCTTCGCCGGGCGACTGCTCGCCGCCTGGCGCGCGGGCCGGTCGTCGCTGCGCACCCCGCTTTCTGCAGATATGTCCCATACATCCTGAATATCGGGGTACCCGCGCGGTGTGAATGCACTGGTACTTCCGGGCGTCTACGTCCCGCAGGAGGACACCGCGTTGCTGGTCGAAGCACTGTCCGACGAGCCTGTCGAACCGGACACTCAGGTCCTCGACGTGGGCACCGGGAGCGGTGCGCTGGCATTGGAGGCCGCCCGGCGGAGCGCCGAGGTGACCGCGGTGGACGTGTCCTGGCGGGCGGTGTGGACCGCTCGGCTCAACGCATGGCTGGCCCGGCTTCCGGTCCGCATCCGGCGCGGAAACCTCTTCGGTCCCGTGCGCGGGCGGTCGTTCGACGTCATCGTGGCCAACCCGCCCTATGTACCGGCATCCGACATACGGCGCGAGCCGCGCGGCAGGTCCCGCGCCTGGGACGCGGGCCGCGACGGGCGCCTCGTCCTGGACCGGATCTGCCGGGACGCTCCCGCCCTGCTGCGGCCCGGAGGCGCCCTGCTGATCGTCCACTCCGCACTGAGCGGCCCCGACCGCACGCTGGACCTCCTGCGCGCGGCCGGCCTCAAGGCCGCGGTGGTACGCCGCCGTTGGATCGCCTTCGGCCCCGTGCTGCGGGCGAGGCAGGGCTGGCTGCGGGAGCGCGGTCTGCTGTCCGCGGGCGACGAGAAGGAAGAGCTGGTGGTCATCCGTGCCGAACGTCCCCTCTGACACCCCCCGCCCCGAGGACACCCCCCGGCCGAAGCCGCCCCGTCGGGTCACGATGCAACGTCGCGGCCCGATCCTCGTCGACGGCCCGGTCGAGGTGGAACTCGAGGACGGCACCACCGTCTCCTCCGACCGCTTCCGCGTCGCCCTGTGCACCTGCCGTCGCAGCCGCCGCTATCCGTGGTGCGACACCAGCCACCGCAGGAGGGCCTAGTTGCTCCGTCCACGAAGGTTGGCTCGGGGCTGCGCGTGCTGTGCCGGGCCGAGCGCCGGGCCCGGGGGCGCGGCGGCCGGCCGCGCCGGGTGAGCATTGAGCCACGCATCCGCCGGCTGGTGCAGGCCACCGCCCTGCTGGGGCGCTTTCCGCCGCTCCCCCCGGCTTCCGGGGGGAGGGGGCGTGATACCAAGGGCCGGCGGGCGGCCCCACTCCGCCCGGCCGGCCCCTGGTGCGAGATCGCAGGGGTCCCCGCGACAGGGGCTCGCACTCCCCATCTGCGGAACCCTTCAGATGTTCACGGGGACCGCGCGATCCCGGTCCCTCAGAACGCGAAGACGCTCGTTGCGGAGGCGTTCTTCACGCACTCGTTGGCGAAGGTGCGTTCGTAGGAGACGCGCTTGCCCTGCCAGACACCGTCGGCCGTGACCACCACGGGGTTGTACTCCCTGGTACACAGCACGTCGCCCCTGGCCGTCAGGGCGTCCAAGTCACCGCCGGCACCGCGCAGTTCGGCGCAGGCCGTGGGCGCGGCCGGGTGGGTGCCGGAGGATGTCGGGGCGCAGTTCAGGGTGACGGCGCGTTCCGGGGTGGCGGTGGCCGCGCTCTCCCCGTGGCCCACGGTGAGCACCAGGGCCGAGGGGGCGTAGAGCGAGGCGGGGGCGGCTGGGGTGGCGACGGCGGCCCCGGTGAGGGGTCCGCAGACGGCGGTGGCCGTCAGGCCGAGGGTCGCTGCCCAGCGCGCGGTGTTCCGCATTGTGTGCATCCTTCCGCTTGGTTCGATGGGTTGCCGGACCCGGCTCGGTCGGTGCCGGACCGGCGTGCGGGAGTCTGCCGAGTCCGCCGCCGAAACTCACATCCAACCCACGGGTTTCGGTAACGTTACGTATTGAAGCAGTGGCGTGAAGTCACAGAATTCGAACGTTCCAACCCCCAATCTGCGCGGTTGCCGATCACCTGATCCGGCCGGATGGCTTGATTCCCCACGTCCGTTAATCGTCCTGAAACATTCCGGTTCCGCTCTCGGCGGACTCCCCCTCAGCACCTTGTGTTCATGTTCGAGGCGAGTAATCGTCATTACATGATTACGACAGAGCAGCGAGAGAAGCTGCGCGGCTGGTTCGCCGGCCGCCTGCCGGACGACCTGTTCGAGGAGCTGGTCGAGGTGACGGTCGACCGCGAGGAGATCACCGTCATCGGCCGCATCCCCGCGCCCCGGCTGGCCGAGGACGCCTCGGCCACGGAGAAGGAGGCAGCCGTCCAGGGCCGCGTGCAGGAGTTCCGGGAACGCACCCGGGAGGCCCGCATGGCAGTGGCGCGCGAGGCCGAGCACCGGTTCCGCCGGAAGGTGTCCTGGGGCGTGGAGTGCGACGGGGAGCGCGCCCTGTTCACGCACGTGGCCGCGCCCGTCATGACCCGCCTGCGGCAGCCCGAGCGCCAGGTCCTCGACACCCTCGTCGCGGGCGGTGTCGCACGCAGCCGCAGCGATGCCCTCGCCTGGTGCGTGCGCCTGGTCCAGCAGCACACCGACGACTGGCTCACCGAGTTGCGGGAGTCCCTGGAACACGTCCAGCGGGTCAGGGCTCAGGGGCCCGACACGGAGCCCAAGGACGCCCCTGACGGGGAGGGGTAATTAACTGTTCGCCTTCGAGGTCGTTTGAGTGAGCGTGACTTCGATGGGGTGAGCATCGTTGTGAGGGTGTGAAGCTGACGGAGTGGGCGAGAGCGCAGGGTGTGCATCCGCAGACCGCGTATCGCTAATTTCGTGAGGGCATCTTGCCGGTACCCGCGCAGCGGGTTGGGCCACGCATGAACCTGGTGAACGTTGAGGCCAACGCGGCGCCTGAGGCTGTCGGTGGTGTGGGCCTGTATGCCCGGGTCTCCTCCCGTGATCAGAAAGCGGACCTGGAACGCCAGATTGCCCGGCTGTCCACGTGGGCGTCCAGGGCCGGCCACCGCGTCGTCCGGGTTGAGGCCGAGACCGGTTCGGGATGAACGGGGCGCGTGCCAAGGCCCGGCGTTTGCTGGCCGATCCCGAGGCGATCGGAAGGCGCGCCCAGGGACACCCCATCCGGCGACGGACGGCACCGCCCCCACACGACCAGAGCGATCGTGCGGGGCATCGGACCGCCCAGGCCCGATGGGAGGTCCCTGGGCGTGAGGGAACCCGCCCCCGCATTCCCGGACCACGGACACGATCCGTCGACGCCGGATGCATTCCCGGACCACGGACACGATCCGTCGACGCCGGATGCGGAGCGAACGCGGAGAACCAGAACGCCCAACACCGTTCGGGGCGTTCGGCTGAGCATGAGTCCTGGCAACAGGACTCACTCCCGCTCAGTCTTTAGGAACGGTGATCGACAGGTGGAGGATCCGTCCACCTGCGGCAGAAAATATGGATGAATCGTCCTCTGGTAGGGCTGTTGCGCGGAGCCATAACGTCGAAAGACCCCCGAGGACGGCATCCGGTCCCGCCGCACACCCCCGTGGCGGCACGCGGCCGTCCCGCCACCGCGCCACCACGCGCTCCACCGTCGTCCCCCCCGCTGGAGCCCCCTTGTCCTCGACACCCGACTCCTCCCCCGCAGCACCCTCGCTCACCGAGGTCGAGACCTACGGCGTCGAGCGCATCCCCGACGCCGACCGCACCGCGACCCCGCTGGACCTGTTCCGGGTCGCCTTCGGCGGCGCCAACACCTTCTCCACCTGCGTCCTCGGCGCCTTTCCCATCCTGTTCGGACTCTCCTTCTGGCAGGGCCTCGCGGCCACCGTCCTCGGCGTCGTGGCGGGCGCGCTGATCCTGTGCCCGATGGCGGTGTTCGGCCCCGTCAACGGCACCAACAACGCGGTCTCGTCGTCGGCGCACCTCGGTGTGCACGGCCGTGTGGTCGGCTCGTTCCTGTCGCTGCTGACCGCGATCGCGTTCTTCTCCATCTCGGTGTGGAGCTCCGGCGACGCCCTGGTCGGCGGTGCGCACCGGCTCTTCGGCCTGCAGCGCAGCACGGTCTCGTACGCGGTCGCCTACGCGCTGTTCGCGGGGCTGGTCCTCGCGGTGTGCGTGTACGGCTTCCGTTTCATGCTGTTCGTCAACAAGATCGCGGTGACGTCGGCGAGCGTGCTGTTCCTGCTGGGCGCCGTCGCCTTCGCCGGCGACTTCGACCCGTCGTACGCCGGTGTCTTCACCGCCTCGGCGGACGCGGCGACCCAGTCGATGTTCTGGCCTTCGTTCATCGGCGCGGCGCTGATCGTGCTGTCCAACCCGGTGTCCTTCGGCGCGTTCCTCGGTGACTGGTCGCGCTACATCCCGGCCGCCACCCCGCGCCGCAAGGTGATCGGCGCCGCCTTCCTGTCGCAGATCGCCACACTGCTGCCGTTCGTCTTCGGCCTGGCCACCGCGAGCATCATCGCGGCGAAGGCCCCGAAGTACGTCGACCCGGCGGCCCCCGACTTCGTGGGCGGACTGCTCGCGATCTCGCCGGGCTGGTTCTTCCTGCCGGTGTGCCTGCTCGCGCTGATCGGCGGCATGTCGACGGGTACGACGTCGCTGTACGGCACCGGGCTGGACTTCTCCTCGGTGTTCCCGAGGCTGTCCCGGGTGCAGGCGACGCTGCTGGTCGGCGTGCTGTCCATCGCGTTCATCTTCATCGGCCGGTTCGGCCTGGACCTGGTGCAGTCGATCAGCACCTTCGCAACGATGATCATCACCTGCACCACGCCGTGGATGGTCGTGATGACCCTCGGCTTCTACACCCGTCGCGGCTGGTACGACCCGGACGCGCTGCAGGTCTTCAACCGCCGTCAGCGCGGCGGGCGGTACTGGTTCGCGCACGGCTGGAACTGGCGCGGCATGACGGCCTGGTGGGTGTCCGCGCTCGTGGGGGTGCTGTTCACGAACATCCCGGGGCAGTTCGTCGGCCCGCTGGGCAACCTGGCGAACGGCGTCGACATCAGCCTGCCGCTGTCGATGGTCGTGGCCGCGGTCCTGTTCCTGGCGCTGCTGTGGCTGTTCCCCGAACCCCGGGCGGCGTACGGGCCCGAGGGCGCCCGGCTGGCCCGTACCGTCGACGTGCCGGTGCCGCCGATCACCGGTCCCGGCGCCAAGACCGACGCCGCGACTCCGGTGCCGGCCGCCGAGGCCGGCTGATGACCGGCTGGCTCGACCTGTCGGTGCCCGTGGTCACCGGGATGCCCGTGTACCCCGGTGACCCGGAGGTCACGGTCGCCCCCGCCCTGCGGGCACCGACGGACGGCGTCAACGTGCTGCGGCTGCATCTGGGTTCGCAGTCCGGAACGCACGTCGACGCGCCCTACCACGTCGACGACGCCTGGCCCCGCCTGGACGAGCTGCCCCTGGACCGGTTCGCGGGGCGCGCGGTCGTGGCCGACGTCCGCGGCCTGCCGGCGCGGGCGCCGATCACACCCGGCCTGCTGGCACCCGCGCTGAGCCGGCTCAGGCTGCAGCCGGGCGCGGTGCTCCTGCTCGCCACCGGCTGGTCGGCGTACTGGGGCACCGCCGAGTACCTCGCGCACCCCTGGCTGACGCCTGAGGCGGCCGAGGCGGTCGTCGAGGCGGGTGTCCGCACGGTCGCGATCGACGCGCTGAGCGTCGACCCCCTGCCCCAACCGGGCGATCCCCACCCCGACTTCGTACTTCCGGCCCACCGGGTGCTGTGCGGCGCGGGCGGTGTGATCGCGGAGAACCTCACGGGCCTGGAGCGGCTGGTCGACGCCCGGGACGTGGAGGTGTTCCTCTTCCCGCTGCGGCTGCCCGGCGCGGACGGGGCGCCGGTGCGGGCGGTCGCCCGCGTGGGCTGACCGGCGGCCGGGGGCCGTTGTCGGACCCGGCCGCTACGGTGCGGGCATGACTCAATTCGTCTTGGTGGCGGGTGCGTGGCTCGGTGCGTGGGCGTGGGACGAGGTGGCGGGCGACCTGCGGGCGGCCGGGCACGACGTCCACCCCCTGACCCTGTCGGGCCTCGCCGAGAAGCAGGGAGCACCGGCCGGGCAGCAGACGCACGTGCAGGACGTCGTGGACGAGGTCGAGCGCCTCGGCCTGCGGGACGTCGTCCTGGTCGGACACAGTTACTCGGGGATCCCGGTCGGACAGGCGGCCGAGCGGATCGGGGAACGGCTGCGGCGCGTGGTGTTCGTCGACTCCAACGTGCCGGCCGACGGGGAGTCGTTCCTGTCGGGCTGGCCGAGTGAGCACGTGCGGCAGGCGATCGCGGACAACGGCGGCTTCTGGCCTCCGCCGGCGGCGGGCGACTACGCGGGCCAGGGGCTGACCGACGAGCAGATCGAGCGCATCGTGGACGGCGGGACCCCGCACCCGGGCGCCACGCTCACCGAACCTGCCGTTCTCAAGCGTCCCCTCGGCGAGCTCCCGGCGACGTACATCAAGTGCCTGCTGGACGGCGACGAGCCGATACCCGCCGTGGCCGAACTCCTCGGGAGCGAGCGCTGGGAGCTGGTGGAGATGGACACCGGCCACTGGCCGATGTTCTCCCGGCCGCGTGAGCTGGCCCGGATCCTGCACGAGTCGGCGGCCGGAACCTGAGTCGGGCGCGGGTCCGTCCCCGGCGGGCAGACCCGCCCCTACCTGCCAGTATCGTCGGGGTGCAGCGCGTGCTCAGCGACGAGAGGCGGGACGGACGGATGGCGAAGCACTGGGCGGACTTCCAGTACGAGATCTATCTGAACGGGATGACGGGTGCCGTACCCAGACTGCCCACCGATCTGACCCGCCTGGAGGAGCTGACCGAGCAGCGGCTCGGCCCCGGCCCGGTGGGCTATGTGGCGGGCAGCGCGGGCAACGGCAGCACGGCGCGCGCGAACCGGGCGGCCCTCGACCGGCGCCGGATCGTGCCGCGGATGCTGCGGGACGTGGACGAACGCGACCTGTCGGTCGAGGTGCTGGGCCGCGGCCTGCCCGCCCCGCTGGCGCTGGCGCCGGTCGGCGTGCTGTCGATCATGCATCCGGACGCCGAGTCGGCGGCCGCCCGGGCCGCCGCCGCGCAGGGCGTGCCGTACATCCTGTCGTCGGCCTCCAGCACGCCCATCGAGCAGGTCGCGGAGGTGATGGGCGACGCCGAGCGCTGGTTCCAGCTGTACTGGGCCAAGGACCGCGAGGTGACGCGGAGCTTCCTGAACCGGGCGAAGGCGTCCGGGTTCAGCGTCCTGGTCGTCACGCTGGACACCCCGCTGCTGGCGTGGCGCCCGCGCGACCTCGACCAGGCGTATCTGCCGTTCCTGCACGGCGTGGGCACGGCCAACTACTTCTCCGACCCAGCCTTCCGGGCGGGCCTGGCCAAGCCGGTGCACGAGGACCCGAACGCGGCGGTGATGCACTTCGTCGGCATGTTCGCCGACCCCGGCAAGACCTGGCCGGACCTCGAGTTCCTGCGGGAGAACTGGGACGGCCCGATCGTCCTGAAGGGCATCCTGCACCCGGACGACGCCCGCCTCGCCGCCGACGCCGGGATGGACGGCGTGGTCGTGTCCAACCACGGCGGCCGCCAGGTGGCCGGTTCCGTGGCGGCGGCCGACGCGCTGCCCCGGGTGGCGGAGGCGGTCGGCGACCGGCTGACCGTCCTGTTCGACAGCGGCGTCCGCACCGGCGACGACGTCTTCAAGGCCCTCGCCCTCGGCGCGCGGGCGGTGCTGGTGGGACGTCCGTACGTCTACGGGCTCGGCCTCGACGGTCAGGCGGGCGTCGAGCACGTGATCCGCTGTCTGCTCGCGGAGTTCGACCTCACCCTCGCCCTGGCGGGGCACGCCACCCCGGCCACCGTCGGCTCCGGCGACCTCGTCGAGGACACCGCCTGACCGCCCCGGAGCACCTGCTCGTCGTGGTCGCCTCCCGTGCGACGGGAGGCGACCACGGCGCTCACGTGGTGGTGTCCGACAGCTCCACCGGCCGGGCGGACGGCGCGCCCGTCCCGGCGATCGACAGCGAACCGGGGCTCACCGGAACCGAGTCGGTCAGCCAGCGTTGGGCGGTGGAGCCGTCGCGGACCTTGACGACGACATCGGCGTCCGGGTTCGGCGTGGTGGAGGTAAGAGCGAGCCCCTGCTGCCAGCGGGTCAGCAACTCCCCCTGCACGGTGAGGTCGTAGCGCACGTCGGGGCCCCGCTCGGCGGCCGCGTCCGCGCAGGTGCCGAGGATGACGACGCCGGCGTCCGCGTGCGAGTCCAGGCACAGGCCGGGATCGGCCACGCTGCGCAGCAGCCCGTCGTTCTCCAGCGACCACTGCTGGGTCCACGCGGACGAGCACGCCGCCAGCTTGGCGGCCGCCCCGGCCTTCGGCTCGCCCCGGATGTCGAGGCAGAGGTCGGCTGCGGCGTTGCGCAACCGCGTCTGCCGGGTCGCCGTGGGCAGTCCGGCCGTTCCGGGCGACGACAAGGACCCGGCGGGCGGGGCCTGGGAGTCGGTGCCGGGTACCGTGCCGCGTTCGCCGGTCACTCCGGTGGACACGGCCGGGGCGGCCGCGCCGTCGTCGTGCGACCACAGGCTGACGCCGAGCACGGTCGCGAGCAGTCCGGCCGATGCCAGCCCGACGCCCGTGCGCAGCGCCCGGGAGGGCCGGGGCCCGCCGGGGATCCGGCGGCCGAGGGCCGGGATCCGGGACAGCAGCCGGTGGCGGCCACCGCCGGCCGGCCGTCCGGCGCCGTGCCGGGCGGTGCCCTTCGGGCGCGTTCCGTGGTGCGTACGGCCCCGCCGCGAGTCGAGGTAGCGGCGTGCGCCCCAGCCGAGCACCGCCTCGGCGAGCAGAACGCCCGACCTGTTCTCGATGTGGCTCAGTTGTTCGGCGGCGTCACGGCAGTAGCGGCAGTCCGCCAGATGCCGCTGGACGTCCGGCAGCAGCGCGCCGCCGCGCCGGATGGGCACGTCGAGGAGGCGGTTGTAGAAGCGGCAGTCGTCGGTCGGCGCGAGTTCCCGGTGTGCGCGGACACAGCCCTCGCGGAATTTCTCCCGCGCCTGTTCGAGGGTGGCTTCCGCGGTGTCGGCGTCCATGCCCAGCAGACCGGCCGGGACGGTCATGGGTTCGGCCTCGACCTCGGTGTGCCACAGCAGACACCGGGCCACTGCGGGAAGTGCCTCGAAAGACCGCTGGGCGAGCCTGCGGTTTTCCGGTGTCATGGACACTGCCGCACGCATGCCCCGGCCCCCGGCGGGTTTCTGCAACTGCGGGAGAAGCCCGGATATCCGGTCCTCGGCGGACCACTGCCGGACGGTGTCCCGCACGGTCACCAGGAGCCGGGGGCGCAGCGCCACGCCGGGTTCGCCCAGCGTCAGACGGTCGAAGACCTGGTGGAAGGCGGCCGCGGTGATCATGGCGGCGATCTGCGACGAGGAGGCGAGGCAGATCACCGCGTACTCGTGGACCGGCTGCCAGTGCCGCGCGATCAGCAGGGCGACGGATTGGGCGACCTCGCCGTCCGTACTGCCTCTGAGCCGGGCGGCGAGATACTCGTCGGATTCTCCGGGAACACCGCCGGGCGGCGGGTAGGGAGGAAGAGGGGGGTGGGGGGTGAGCACGGAGCGGATTCCTTTGGTGCGTACCTGTGTGGTGCAGGTGCGAGGGGGCGTTGAATTCAACCGGCGGCGAATCGGGCCCGGTTCGCCAACTGTCCCTTGAGAACCGGCCGTTGCCCCCCGCACGGGTAGGTCACCCTTGCACAACCGCATGAGGGCCAACAAGGCAGTCGGGCAACATCCGCATCATTTGACGCCATCATTGAAGGAAAGTCGGAAAACGGGCCGGCGCAGGTGGCTCGCACCGGCATTGGACTTTCATGCGCCCCGTGTGAAGCACGCGCACACACCGACGTGAAGCACGCGTACACACCGACGCGTCACGCACGCTCCCGGCGCACCGGGCCCTGTCGTCCACTGGAGTCGGCCCCTCGGTTCAGGCCCCGCAGGACAGCGGCTCCCCTGCGCGTGACGGCCGCCGGCCCTGTTCCTCCTGCCCACGGTCGGCGGCCCCGAGGGCGGGGCGAGCGGCGTCAGATCTGCCAGGAGCGCAGCCGGTCGGCGGCGCCGTAGACGTCGGTCTTGCCGGACATCAGATCCCGCGCGAGGTCGACGAGGGCGCCGTAGGGCGGGTCGATGCCCACGCCGCTGACGAACATGTACGCCACGGCCGTCGCGCAGGCGAAGCGGGCGTTGGCCGAGGGCAGGGGTTTGAGCAGGGCGAGGGTGTGCAGCAGCGCGGCGGCCCGCCAGGCCGGGTCGGAGTCCACACCGAGGCGGGGCGGGTCCACACGATGGCGGGCGACGGCCGCCACTAAGGCCGAGAAGTCGTTGATCGTGGGCTGGTCCGGCAGGACTTCCTCATGACGCTGGAGCAGCCAGGGCACGTCGATGTGGATGACAGGGGTCATCGGTCAGGCGGCCCGTCCCTCGCCCTTGGTGGGCGGCTCGTCGTCGGGGAAGGCGGCCGCGAACTCGTCGGCGTGGGCCGCGAAGAACTGGCGGAAGGCCTCGGCGCCCTCCTGCAGGGCCCGGTGCCGGGCTATGTCGGCGGCGGCGGCCTCGCGCACGAGCGCCTTCATCGACGTACCGCGTTCCTTGGCGATCTGCCGCAGGTCCTCTAGCTCGCGGTCGCTGAACTCCACATTGAGCGCTGGCATGCCTTCACGGTACCGCGCGGGTACTTACTCGTAAATACCCGCAGGTCACAGCCTTGGGGCTGCGGTACCGCAGGGTGTGAACGCCATGTCCGATTCCCGCCGGACATCGTCCCGGCGCAGCACCAGACTCGAAGAGAGGAAACCACGAGCGGAAGACCAGGAAGAGGGCCTCATGACCGTGCACACGACCCACGACAGCCCGCTGGGCGCGCTGCTGCTGGTCGGCGAGGAGTCGTCCGACGGCGTCACGCTCACCCGTCTGTCCATGCCGGGCCGGCGCGGCGCCCCCGCCGTCCGCGCCGACTGGCGGCGCGACGACCGGGCGTTCACCGAGGCGACCCGCCAGCTGTCCGCGTACTTCGCCGGACACCTGACCCGCTTCGAGCTGCGGCTCGCCGCCGAGGGCACACAGTTCCAGCAGCGGGTGTGGCAGGCGCTGGACGACATCCCGTACGGCACGACGACGACGTACGGCGCACTGGCCGAGCGGCTCGGCGTGCCCCGGGCCGAGATCCGTGCGCTGGGCGCGGCGGTCGGCGCCAACCCGCTGCTGCTGGTCCGCCCCTGCCACCGGGTGATCGGCGCGGACGGCTCGATGCGCGGCTACGCCGCCGGTGTCGAACGCAAGGTGCGGCTGCTCACGCACGAGGGCACGCTGCAGCCGATGCTCGGCTGAGGAGAAAACGGCCATGACCCTCACCACCGAACGGGTCGCCCGCCGGGTCGCCGCCACCGACTGGGCCGCGCTCGCCGAGGAACTCGACGAACACGGCTGCGCGCCGACCGGGCGGCTGCTCACGCCCGCCGAGTGCCGTGACCTCATCGCGCTGTACGACAGACCGGAGCTGTTCCGGACCACCGTCGACATGGCACGGCACCGCTTCGGCTCCGGCGAGTACCGCTACTTCACCCACGACCTGTGCCCCGGTCGCCGCCCTGCGCGCCGCGCTCCACCCGCGCCTGCTGCCGATCGCCCGTGACTGGGCGGCCCGGCTCGGCCGCCCGGCACCGTGGCCGGACGATCTTCAGGAGTGGCTTCGACGGTGCCACGAGGCCGGGCAGGACCGCTCGGCGCAGATCCTGCTGCGCTACGGCGCGGGCGACTGGAACGCCCTGCACCGCGACGTGTTCGGCGAGATGGTCTTCCCGCTCCAGGTGGTCGTCGGGCTCGACGCGTACGGAAGCGACTACACCGGCGGCGAGTTCCTGATGGTCGAGCAGCGGCCGCGGGCGCAGTCCCGGGGTGTCGCCACCGTGCTCCAGCCCGGGCACGGGCTGGTGTTCACCACCCGGGACCGGCCGGTGCGCACGAAGCGCGGCTGGTCGGCCGGGGCGGTGCGGCACGGGGTGAGCACCGTACGCTCCGGTCGGCGGCACGCGCTGGGGCTGGTCTTCCACGACGCGTCCTGACGCCGTGGCGGCGACCGGCGCCGCCCTGTCCGCGCGCCGCCCACAGCCACCTGCGGCGGGAACTGCGCTCCCAGAAAAGACGGTTGAGGTCCTCCACGTGCTCGAGATGGTCGTCGAGGGTGGCCCGCAACGCCCGCACCCGATCGGGCGTTCGGGTGCGAGGCCGTCCAACGCGGCGTCGGCGGCGGGGCGATCCCGCTGCGCTGCGAGGTGTACGAACCCGACACCGGGCCTCGGGTCCGACGCCGGCCAGGGAGCCGCCCGACACGTCGAAGGAGATCAGGTGCTCGGCGTCGGGCACGACCACGCCGCGCGCGTCGACGACGTCCGCGGTCACGAAGACCAGCGAACGGCCGTCGGCCGCCAGGGACTTCCGGTCGGGCGTGAGGCGGACGGCGTGCGGCTCCCCCGCCGTGCGCAGGACATCGGTGGCCATCACTCTGCCGTCCCGCCGGGCCACCGCCTTCAACTCGCCCGGCGCGTACGGCACTTTCCACATCAGGTGCAGCTTGCCCGCGCTGCCGTTGGGGCTGGTGTAGCTGCCGGGGTAGGGGCCGTCGGTGAAGGTCTTGTCGCCGCCGGTGGCCTCGGTGGTCTCCAGATAGGTGCGGCCGTCGATGGTCTTCTTGGTGTCGAACGTCCGCGTGCCCAGCGACTTTCCGTTGAGGAACAGCTCGACGGACTCGACGTTGGCGTACGCCCAGACCTCGACCGTGTCGCCCTCCGCGTGGTTCCAGGTCATGGGCACCAGGTGGACCATGGGCTCGGTCGTCCACTGGCTCCGGAAGAGGTGGTACATGTCCTTGGGGAAGCCGGCCGTGTCGACCGCGCCGAAGAAGGACGCCTTCACCGGGAAGACGTCGTACGGCGTGGGCTCCCCGATGTAGTCGATCCCGGACCACAGGAACTGCCCGGCGAACCACTTGCGGTCCCGGTCCTTCTTGTGGCCGTACTCGCCGCTCATGGTCCAGGAGGCGAGGTTGTTGTCGTAGGAGGAGGTCGCACGCTTGCCGGGTGTGTGGTTCTCGCCGGTGTTGAGGTGCTCCGGCTCCTGGTACGTGCCGCGCGTCGAGGTCTCGGACGACGACTCGGACTCGAAGAGGAACAGGTGCGGGTAGGCCGCGTGCAGCGCGTCCACCGACTTGGCGGTGTTGTAGTTCAGGCCGAGCCCGTCGAGCTTGGCGAGCATGAGGTCGGCCGGCGAGCCCTTCTTCGGCACACTGCGGTACTTGTCCGAGCCGATGACGAGCGGACGGGTGTCGTCCGCGGCCCTGATGGCGCCGATGATGCGGTCGGCCATCGCGAGCCCGGCCGTGCTGGTGGAGTCCGGGATCTCGTTGCCGATGGACCACAGGACGACGGCGGGCGAGTTGCGGGCGGCGAGCACCATCTCCGTGGCGTCCTTCTCGCACCACTCGTCGAAGAAGCGACCGTAGTCGTACTTGGTCTTGCCGGTGCGCCAGCAGTCGAACGCCTCCACCATCATCACGATGCCCAACTCCTCGCAGACCTGGATCATCTGCGGGGAGGGCGGGTTGTGGGAGGTGCGGAAGGCATTGACGCCCATCGACTTCATGATGGTCATCTGCCGGCGCACGGCGTCGATGCTGATCGCGGCGCCGAGCGCCCCCTGGTCGTGGTGCAGGTCGACGCCCTTGATCTTGGTGTGGGTGCCGTTGAGGTGGAAGCCCTCGTCCGGGTCGAAGCGGTAGGTGCGGATGCCGAACGTGGTGGTGCAGGCGTCGGTGCTCCTGCCGCCGACACGCAGTTCGGTCCTGAGGACGTAGCGGTGCGGGGTGGCGAAGTCCCACAACCTGGGTTTCGCCACCGTGAGTTCGTGGATCTGCGTCTTCTGGCCGTCGACCGTGACCGTGGAGGCCGCATGGGCCACCGTCCGGCCGTCGGGTTCGACCACCGTCGACCTGACCTCCACCTCTGCCGTGGCACCCGATTCGTTGACCACGGAGGTCTGCACCCGGACCACGGCCCGCTCGGCGGTGATGTCGGGCGTCGTGACGTAGGTGCCCCAGCGCGCCACGTGCACCGGCTCGGTGATCACCAGGCGGGCCTCGCGGTAGATGCCGCTGCCGGAGTACCAGCGGCTGCTGGGGAGCTGGTTGTGGACCTTGACCGCGATGACGTTCTCCGTGGTGCCGTCGGTGTGCAGCAGGGCGGTGAGGTCGAAGGCGAAGCCGGTGTAGCCGTAGGGGTGCCGGCCGACCTCGGTGCCGTTGCAGTAGACGTACGAGTCCATGTACACGCCGTCGAACTCCACCGAGATCCGCTTGCCGGCATGTGCGGGCGGCAGCGTGAAGGCGAGGCGGTACCAGCCGAGGCCGCCGGGGAAGAAGCCGGTGCCGCTGGTGGTGCCGTGGTCGGTGGTCGGGGTCTGCTCGATACTCCAGTCGTGCGGGACCGCCACCCGGCGCCAGGCGGAGTCGTCGTAGCCCGGCTCGGCGCGTCGGCGTAGGCGCCGGTGGGGTCGGTGATGCCGCCCGGGTTGACCAGCGCGAAGCGCCAGCCGTCGCGCAGGGGGATGGTGCGGCGGCCGGGTGCGCGTACCGTGGCCTCCACGGTCTCCGCGGCCCCGGCGGCCGGGGCGCCCAGAAGCGCTCCGGCCGCCGGGGCTGCCGTACCGGCGATCAAAACCGATCTGCGCGTGACCGTCATGGCGGCTCTCCTTCATTCCCTCATCAGGGCCCAGAAGTAATCACAACTGATCGTGAACAAACAGATTCTGACGGTGTGGCACATGTGACCGTCAAGGGTGCGGTGACACGCTTCTGTCCCTGGCGTCACATCGGCCGGAGGTTCCCCTTGACCGCGAGCACCCGGACGGCAGGGGTTCCCGACCGCACGCAGCCGGGACGCACTAGGCTGGAACTCAAGTGACGCACCTGTTCACTGTGAGTGTGCGCGATGGAGTGGCGACGATGAGCCCGGTGTATCCGGTCGACGATGCCGCCACGGCCCGGGCCGTCGTCGACGAGCACGGCGTCCTCGTCGAGTGGAACGAGGGCGCGCGCCGGCTGCTGGGCTGGACGCCGGAGGAGGTCGTGGGCCGGCCGGCCGTGGACCTGCTGGCCGAAGGCTCCCACGCCGCCCTCCCCGAGGAACGCCGCTGGCACGGCACGCTCACCCTGCGGCACCGCGACGGCCGTACCGTCTCCGTCTGGGTCCTGGTCCACCACAGACGCCCGGAGGACGGCGGCGGCTGGCTCCTGGTCACTCCCCTGGAGGGCGGTGAGCCGCCGGGGCCGGACGACCCGCTGTCCCGGGCCGGGCTGATCCAGTCACCCTGTGCCGTCGCCATCTATGACGACCGGCTGCGCCTGCACGGCATCAACTCGGCCATGGCCGAGTTGATCGGCGTCCCGGGAGAGCGGCTGCGCGGCCTGCGCCACTCCGATATCGGCGGCCGGCCGCAGAGCGAGGACATCGAGCGGCACATGCACCAGGTGCTGACCACCGGCCGGGGGCACGACGTGCGGACGTACGTGCCGACCGGCGGCGGCCGGATGAGCGCCTGGCTGGCCCGCATGTCCCCGATCATCGGCGACGACGGCCGGGTGCGGGGCGTGTGCGTCGCCGCCCACGACTGCACCGAGCAGTACCTGGCGCAGGAGCGGCTGCAGCTGGTGAACGAGGCGAGCGTCCGCATCGGCACCACACTCGACGTCACCCGGACGGCCCAGGAACTGGCCGACGTCTGTGTGCCGGCCCTCGCCGACTTCGTCAGCGTCGACCTGCTGGACCTGCCGGAGCACGGCGGCGAGCCCTTCACCGGGCCGCTGACCGTGCCGGTCACCCTGCGCCGCGCCGCCCACCAGTCCGTCACCCCGGGCAGTCCCGAGGCCGTGACCATGCCCGGGCAGAGGGAGGTCTATCCCCTCACATCGCCCCAGGGCGCCTCCCTGCTGGCGGGCCACTCGATCGTGGTGTCGAAGGGGGCGGGCGACCTCGAGAAGTGGCTCTCCTGGGATCCGGAGCGCAGCCGGCGGATCAACCAGTACGGCATCCACTCCATGATGTCGGTGCCGATCCGGGCCCGGGGCATGACCCTCGGAGTCGCCGTCTTCACCCGGTTCCGGCAGCCCGCCCCCTTCATGCCCGACGACGTGCTGCTGGCCGAGGAGGTAACGGCCCGCGCCGCCGTCTGCATCGACAACGCCCGCCGCTACTCCCGCGAGCGCGAGACCGCCCTCGCCCTGCAGCGCAGCCTGCTGCCCCGCTCCCTGCCGCGCACGCCCGCCGTGGACGCCGCCTCGCGCTATCTCCCGGCGGCGCGGACGGGGGTGGGCGGCGACTGGTTCGACGTGATCCCGCTGTCCGGGATGCGGGTCGCCATGGTCGTCGGGGACGTCATCGGGCACGGGGTGCAGGCCTCGGCCGCCATGGGCCGGCTGCGCACCGCCGTGCGCACCCTCGCCGACATCGACCTGGCCCCGGACGAGCTGCTCACCCACCTCGACGACCTGGTCTCCCGGATGTCCGCCGAGGCCGGCAGCGAGGGCCGCCCCGGCGAAGTCGGCGCGACCTGCCTGTACGCGGTGTACGACCCGGTCTCCCGCCGCTGCACGCTCGCCCGCGCCGGGCATCCGTCGCCGGTGCTGGTTCCGCCCGACGGCCCGCCCCGCCACATGGAGCTGCCGGCCGGTCCCCCGCTGGGGCTGGGCGGGCTGCCGTTCGAGTCTGCCGAGCTCGACCTGCGCGAGGGCACCGTCCTGTCCTTCTACACCGACGGGCTGATCGAGAGCCGGGAGCGGGACGCCGACGTGAGCCACCGGCGGCTGTGCGAGGCGCTGGCCGACCTGACCGACTCCCTCGACGAGACCTGCGACCGGGTCCTGCACGCCCTGCTGCCGCCGGGCGGCGCCTCCGACGACGTGGCCCTGCTGCTCGCCCGCACCCGGGGCCTGCCACCCTCCCAGGTGGCGACCTGGGACATACCCGCCGACCCGTCCCTGGTCGCCCCGATCCGCAAGCAGGTCGTCGAGCAGCTCGACGCCTGGGGGCTGAGCGAGGCGGCGTTCACCACCGAACTGGTGGTGAGCGAGCTGGTCACCAACGCCATCCGGTACGGCACCCCGCCCATCCGGCTGCGTCTGATCCACGACGAGACCCACCTGATCTGCGAGGTGTCCGACACCAGCCACACCGCTCCGCACCTGCGCCGGGCCAGGACCTGGGACGAGGGCGGCCGCGGTCTGCTGCTGGTCGCCCAGCTCACCCAGCACTGGGGCAGCAGGCACACCACCGAGGGCAAGACGATCTGGGCGGAGCTGAGCCTGCTCGACGATTCCTAATGGAGATGTCAAGCGGCGGACGTGACGGGCGGTATGGGGTCGTAGCACCGTCCGTCACGCAGGAGGGCCCACATGACGTTGACCC
>NZ_JBEXHW010000013.1:0-86023 GCF_040608235.1 Streptomyces sp. NPDC005202
GCAACACGGTTGAACGGGCCATCAACAGAATGAAGGACTGGCGCGGCATCGCCACCCGCTACGACAAGACGCCCGAGAGCTACCTCGCCGGACTCCATCTCCGCGCAGCGACCATCTGGATCGGCAGCCTCCTGCAAGCCCGTTGATCACAACTGAAGACAGGCCTAGGTGTATTGCCCTGAGAGGTTAGGAACGCGGCTGGCGGGTGGCTGGCCTTTCAGCGCGGTGTGTCCGCGGTGGTGATTGTAGGTGTGCAGCCAGTCGGGGAAGGCGTCGCGTCGTTGTTGTTCTGACCGGTAGGGGCGGGTGTAGGCCCACTCGTCGAGCAGAGTGCGGTTGAACCGCTCGACCTTGCCGTTCGTCTGCGGCCGGTAGGCGCGCGTGCGCTTGTGCGTGATGCCGGCTGCGGCCAGGGCATCGCGCCACAGACGGGGTGCTGTTCGCCCTCGCCTGGGTTCTGGGGCTCGCCGCGCTCGGCGCGATCATGCTGGCCGTCGGTGCTCACGGGCGGAGCCTCGACCCACAAGCACCCGGCCACCTGGGTCGGAGCCCTCAAACTCGCCCTGGGCGCACTCCTCGCCCTCTTCGGCGCCCGTCAGTGGCGGCGTCGCCCCAAGAACTCCGCCCAGGCACAGCTGCCGAAGTGGATGGCGGCGATCGACCGCTTCACCCCCGCCAAGATCCTCGGCCTGGGGCTGCTGTTCTCGGCGGCCAACCTCAAGAACGCGCCCCTGACCATCGCCGCGGGTGCCTCGATCAGCTCTGCCGGGCTCCCCGTACCCCAGCAGATCGCAACGCTCGCGATCTTCGTGGTCATCGCCTCCCTGGGAGTGCTCGCACCACTCGCCGTCTACCTGGTCATGGGCGACCGTGCCACCACCGTTCTCGCCGGCTGGCGGGACTGGGCCGCGCAGCACAACGTCGCCGTCATGGCCGCCCTGTTCTTCGTGCTCGGCCTCAAACTCCTCGGCGACGGCATCGGCATCCTCGTGACCTGAGGAGCCATGCCGACCAGGCCGGACCCGGCTCGCAGGACCCGTATGCCCAAGGCCCTCGGCTCTCGCGCTATGCGTCGCCCTGCTCGATGTGCAGATGGATCGGACCACGGAGAACGGGACTGCGCCGGTACGGCGGCGGGTCGGCGACCAGCCTGGGCCGGTCGAGGCGGCGTACGAGCTCGGTCAGCGCGATCTGGGTTTCCCGCCGGGCCAGCGGGCCGCCGAAGCACAGGTGGATGCTGCTGCCGAAGCCGAGGTGCTGGTTGTCGCGCCGATCGGGGTCGAAGCGGTCGGGCTCGTGGAAGCGCTTCGGATCGCGGCTGCCCGAGGCCAGCATGAGCATGATCTGCGAACCCTTGGGGATGACGGTGTCATCGACGGTGATATCGCTGTATGCCGCCCGCCAGGGGATGATGTGCACGGGGGGTTCGTAGCGCAGCAGTTCCTCGACCAGCGGTACGACAAGGTCGGGTTCGTCGCGCAGTCGCTGCAGCACTGGAGGGTGGCGCAGCAGCGTCAGCATGCCGTTGGTGATGAGGTTGACGGTGGTCTCGTGGCCGGCGATCAGCAGCAGGTTGGCGGTGGAGACGATCTCTTCGTCGGTCATCCGCCCGTCGGGCCCGTCATCGTTGGCCAGCCGGGACAACAGGTCGTCGCCCTGCCCGCCGTGGCGTTGCTCCAGCAGCCCGCCGAGGTACTGGCGCAGTTCCTTGCGGGCCTGCACGCCCTTGTCCAGCTTTTCCTTCGGATCGGTCTTGGGGTCGTAGTCGATCGAATTGATGATGTCGTTCACCCACAGGTGGAACCTCGGTTCATCCTCGCGCGGCACGCCGAGCAGGTGGCAGATCACGGCGACGGGGAACGGGTAGGCGAAGTCGTCGACGATGTCGATCTGCTCCTTGTCCGAGAAGTCGTCGATCAAGCCGCTGACGGTAGCGGTCAGGGCGGGTTCCATGCCGGTGACCAGCCCCGGGGTGTGCGGGGGGCCGAAATGGCGCATTGCCATACGCCGCAGGCGGTCGTGCTCGGGCGGGTCGAGGTTGATGAACGCGGGCGTGGTCTGCTCCTCGGCTCCGGCCGTCGGATGCGCGAGATTGCGGGTGTCCGAGCTCAGGTGCGGGTTGTGCAGTATGTCTGTGATCTCGCGATAGGTGCTGATGACGTAGCTGCCGTCCTCCTGCCGGGCCACCGGCGTCTTGCGCAGTTCGGCGTACAGCGGGTACGGGTCGGCCCGGGAGGAGTAGTCGAGGATCCGGCGCAGCATGCCGGGCGTCTCGGTCGTGGTCATCTCGCTTTCCCTCCTACCGGTGGTGCTGGTGTACGGCCGTGACGCGTCGCTCGCTCGGGTCGTGGCCGGTGACGACCACGGTGGCGCCCTGGGCGAGCAGGACGGGGCCGGGGAAGTCGACGGGCACCGGTTTCATGTCGGCGGGCTGGTCGGGCGTGGGACAGGGCGGCGGGAAAGGCGCGGCCGTCTCGATGAGGCTGCGGTAGTGGTCCAGCCACTTCGCGTTGTTGAAACTCACTGCCGCGGTGACGCGGCCCCGATAGCCGTACGCGGCGACGAAACGGCGGTCGGGCACCGATCCCTGGGTGACAACCACCTCGTCGGCGAAGGTCGGCACGCCGACGGA
This sequence comes from Streptomyces sp. NPDC005202, assembly GCF_040608235.1. Lineage (NCBI taxonomy): Bacteria > Bacillati > Actinomycetota > Actinomycetes > Kitasatosporales > Streptomycetaceae > Streptomyces > Streptomyces sp. NPDC005202. The sequence goes on from NZ_JBEXHW010000013.1 coordinate 2,633, forward strand.
CTTGATGTTGACCCCGAACTGGATCGACCAGAACAGCGGGATGGACAGGTGCGGCCAGCGGTCCGCCTGGCCACTGACCATGTTGTGCGCCGCGACCTCGGCCTGCTCCACGGCGTTGGCCCAGTGCTCCAGCGAGATGAGCCGGTATTCGTAGACCGGGTTCGGGCAGCGTGCCACGTCTCCGGCAGCGAAGACATCGTCGGTGACCAGGCCGTTGAGGTCGAGGGCGCGACAGCCCGTGTCGCAGGCGATGCCCCAGACGCCTGCCGCCAGTCCCGAGTCCCGCAGCCACTCGGTGTTGCGGATGCCACCGAGTGCCACCACCGCCACATCGGCGTCGATCGTGCTGCCGTCGTCGAAGTGAGCACGGCGAAGCCGCCGCCCCTGCGCGTCGCCCTCCAGCCGGGTCACCTTGACACCACAGCGCAGGTCCACACCGTGTGCGCGCTGCATGTCCGCCGCGACCTCACCGATCATGGCGCCGAGCGCCCCGACCAGCGGGGCCGGCGCGAGTTCGGCGACGGTTACCGGGATGCCCCGCTCGCGGCACATGGACGCGATCTCGGAGCCGGTGAATCCCGCGCCGATGACCAGTACCCGGGAGGGCCCGGCGGCGAGGGCTCGCTGGAGACCCTCGGCGTGTTCGCGCGTACGCACGACGAAGACCCCGTCCAGAGCCGCCTCGCTCTCGACGAACCACGGCCGGGCCCGGACCCCGGTGGAGATCAGCACCCGGTCGAAGGGAACCTCACGTCCGTCGGCCAGCCGCACGTGGTTGGTCGCCAGGTCCAGCCCACTGGCGGGCACGCCCAGCAGCCACTCCGCATCGATCTCCCGACGGCGCGGCAGCTTGGTGTCCGCGGCCGGCACCCACCCGGTCAGTACCTGCTTGGAGAGGGGAGGTCGGTCGTAGGGCTCGCCCAGCTCGTCACCGATCATGGTCAACGATCCGGTGAAACCCTCGTCCCGCAGCGCCTCCGCGGCCCGCAGCCCCGCCAGTGACGCCCCGACGACCACGATGCGGCCCTCGCGCTTGAACGCTTGCAGATTGTCGGCGCTGGTCATGACGGCGCCGCCTCGGCCGGTGCGTCCCGTCCCTCCAACTGATCGACCAGAATCGCCTGGACCGGGCAGGCCGCCGCGGCGCGCAGCACCTGGTCCCGCCGGGCGTCATCGGGGTTCGGGTCGTACATCAGCGCTTCCTCACCGTGCATCCGGAACGCTTCCGGAGCCAGGAAGGCGCACTGCGCATACCCTTCACATCGGGAAAGATCAACGACAACTCGCATCCCAACCTCCACGGGGACTGCAAGCTGCGGGCCCGGAAGCCAGCGCCATTGCGGCGCCCAAGGCGCGAAACGGCTGGCGAGAAGGGACTTGGCCGTTGCCCACCTCGGCGGACTGCGAGGGGGTGCACCGCGCTCATCGGGTCACCGCAGAAAGAACTGGATATCGCGTACAAGGCGACCGGCGGGTGAAACCGCTCAGGGATCTTGACCTTCCTCCAGTTCAGCCTATCCCGCACACACATGGCCCGCACCCCGGGAAAGGGCTGCCCCGCCGATCGGCGCCGAGCCCATGTCGAGGCCCGGCTGTGTTCGACCGATCGGCGCAACCTGCCCGCGCCCGGCGTGTGGCCTTGGCTTTCGGATGGTTCGGTGTCGACAGGAGCCGACCGGACTCACATGAGGTCCCACGGTCAGCCAGTCGAGGAGGAGAACCAGCGTGAGCGTGACTCAGGGAGCCCCGCAGGGCGTCATTCCCGCGCAGCTGCTGAAAGGCCAGAAGGCACTGGTCACCGGCGCGAACTCGGGCATCGGCAAGGCGACGGCCATCGGTCTGGGACGTGCCGGAGCCGACGTGGTCGTGAACTACGTCGCCGGGCGCGACGAGGCCGAGCAGGTGGTCGAGGAGATCTCCAGGTTCGGGGTGCGCGCGGCAGCGTACGAGGCCGATGTGTCCCAGGAGGACCAGGTCGCCGCGATGATGGAACGGATGGTCCAGGAGTTCGGGACCATCGACATCCTCGTGGCCAACGCCGGGCTGCAACGCGACGCCCCGTTCACCGAGATGACGATGGCCCAGTGGCAGAAGGTGCTGGACGTCAACCTCACCGGCCAGTTCCTGTGCGCTCGGGAGGCGACGAAGGAATTCCTGAGACGGGGGGTCGTCCCGGAGGTGTCGCGAGCCGCCGGGAAGATCATCTGCATGAGCTCGGTGCACCAGCTCATCCCCTGGGCCGGCCACGTCAACTACGCGTCCTCCAAGGGCGGCGTGCAGATGATGATGGCAACGCTCGCCCAGGAGCTCGCGCCCCACAGGATCAGGGTCAACGCGATTGCTCCAGGAGCCATCAGGACGCCCATCAATCGCGATGCCTGGGACAGTCCCGATGCCGAGAAGGACCTGTTGCAGCTGATCCCTTACGGGCGCGTCGGTGATCCGGAGGACATCGCCCACGCGGCCGTCGGGCTCGCCTCTGACCTCATGGACTACGTGGTAGGTACCACCCTCTACGTGGACGGCGGCATGACCCTCTTCCCTGGCTTCGCCACCGGCGGCTGAACCGCTGGTCCTCAGTCGCGCTGCTGGTCGAGTGCGTCGTCCAGGGTGGTGGCGGCCATGATCAGCGACAGATGGGTGAACGCCTGCGGGAAGTTGCCCAACTGCTCACCAGTGGGCCCGATCTCCTCCGCGAACAGGCCGACGTGGTTGGCGTAGGTCTGCATCTTCTCGAAGGCGTAGCGCGCCAAACGAGTGCGCCCGGCGCGAGCAAGAGCGTCCACGTAGAGGAAGGTGCAGAGACTGAACGTGCCTTCGGAGCCCCGCAGACCGTCCGGCGAGGCCGCAGGGTCGTAGCGGTACACGAGGCTGTCCGACACCAGCGTGCGCTCCATCGCGTCCAGGGTCGACAGCCAGCTCGCCGTCCTGGGAGCCAGGAACCCGACACGCGGAATGAGCAGCAGCGACGCGTCGAGGACATCGCCTCCGTAGTGCTGAACGAGGGCCTGCTCCTTCTCGTTCCAGCCCCGCTCCATCACCTGTTCGAGGATCGCGTCGCGAGCCGCGGTCCACCGAGGAGCGTCCGCGGGACGGCTGGTTTCTCTCGCCAGACGCAGCCCCCGGTCGAACGCCACCCACGACATCATCCGACTGAAGGTGAAGTCCTTGCGCCCACCCCGGGTCTCCCAGATGCCCTCGTCGGGGCGATCCCAGGAATCAGCGAGCCAGTCCAGCGTCCGCGCGAGGTTCTTCCAACCGTGATAGCTGCCTCCCATGGCAGCCTCATGCCCTTCCGACAAGCCGTAGAGTGCCTCCCCGTAGATGTCCAGCTGCAGCTGATCGGCCGCCGCGTTCCCGGCCCGCACCGGATGTGAACCCCGATAGCCCTCGAAGTGCGAGAGAACCTCTTCCGACAGCTCGGGGTCCCCGTCGACGCGGTACATGATCTGCAGCGGCTCGCCATCGACGCCCTCCCGCGCCTGGAGGCGCTCCCCCATCCAGTGCGTGAACTGCGCGGCCTCCTCGGCGAACCCCAGGTCGAGCAGGGCACGCACGGACAGGGAGCCGTCACGGACCCAGGTGTAGCGGTAGTCCCAGTTGCGTTCACCACCGACCTGCTCGGGCAGACCCATGGTCGCGGCGGCGACGGGCGCACCCGTGGGTGCGTAGGTGAGCAGCTTGAGCGTGATGGCCGAGCGGTGCACCACACCCGGCCACCGGCCGCGGTACCGGGAGGAGCGCACCCAGCGCTGCCAGAAGTCCACCACGTCCCAGAACCGCTCCACCGCCCGGTCCGGGGTGACCGGCGGCGGGGGGTCGTCATCGGGCCCGCCGACGGTGAACACCGCCGCGGCCACCTCTCCCGCCCTCAAGGTCACCGCACCCCGCACGTCCGTACCGTCCTGCTGCACGGGGAAGGTGCTTTGCAGATAGGCGGTGACGTTCGGTGTCCGGAACGTGGCGGTGCTGTCCTGCACGTCGAGATGGTGGGTGGCCCGGCCGTAGTCGAAGCGCGGGCGGCACTCCAGAGTGAAGTGCACCGTTCCACGCACCGCCCGCACGCCGCGCATCAGTACATGTCTGCCAGTGGGGGTGCCGGTGCGATCCGGTGGCATGCAATCGAAGACCTCGCCGACCCCGTCCGGCGACATGAACCGCGTCACCAGGACCGCGGTGTCGGGGTAGTAGAGCTGCTTGCAAACGGTGTTCCGATCAACCGGCGCGAACAGGAAGTACCCGCCGCGGTCGTGATCGAGAAGGGCGGCGAAGACACTGGGCGAGTCGAACCGGGGAGCCGCGAACCAGTCGACGACCCCCTGAGACGAGACCAGAGCAGCAGTCTGCAGGTCGCCGACCAGACCGTGATCGGCAATAGGCGGATAACGGTCCATGATCATCTCGCTTCCCTGATGCCCCTGATTCCACTGTCCGCCGTGTGCGGTGAGGTTGCCACGTGACGCGGGTACGAGCGTGCGAGAGAATCCGGTGGGGTTGCGTCCACCGAAGTGGTGTACGCATTCGACCGAGACCGTAGGGGCAAGGCATCCAATGACGACGGCAGTCCCTCCTCATCATGGGCTTGGTCGTCCAGCCCGACGCCCTGACGCGCTCAAAGCACCAGGGACGGTGGGGCGACCGTTCGTGCGCGCTCGTAGAGGTCCCGCGCTGTCGTGTTCTTCACGTGGGGGCGCAGGAGGCCGAACATGGTTTTGATCCGGTCGTCGGCGCGGCCGGACTGGACCATGGGGTAGTCGTCGAGTGCCTGGTGCCAGGTGGCGCATGTGACTTCTCATCAAGGGTGAGAAGCCGTATCTCAACCGATCATGGAACGGGCGGGTCGAACAGGTTTCCCGCCGGGGTGATCTTCCCGTTGTACGCGCATGAAGACAGGGCCTCTCGGTAGCTCGGGGATGCGAATCTAACCGAGCGGTGCCGGGAGGCCCTGGTGTCGTTGTTGTACGCGTCCGAACCCGTTCAGTTCAACTCCGCTGCTCCATCGTGTGATTGCCTCGCGCATGTGTACGGCAACGCGGCCGACCATCCGGACCGGGAACGCCGGTATCCCTCCGACATGTCGGACGCGGAATGGGCGGCCATCCGGCCTTTGCTGCCGGTGCCGGCCTGGCTCCAGGGCCGGGGCGGGCAGCCCGAGGGCTACTGCCACCGCCAGATGCTGGACGCGATCCGTTATCTGGTCGCAGGCGGGATCTCCTGGCGGGCGATGCCCGTGGACTTCCCTGATTGGGGCCGGGTTTACGCCTTCTTCCGCCGCTGGCGCGAGCACGGGCTGATCACAGAGTTCCACGACCGGCTGCGCGGACGGGTGCGTGAGCGGGAGGGCCGTGAGGCGGAGCCCACGGCAGGGATCATCGATGCGCAGTCGGTGAAGGCCGCGGCCTCGGTGCCGTCCGTCTCGCGCGGCTGGGACGGCGGGAAGAAGGTGGGCGGCCGCAAGCGGCACATCGTGACCGACTGCCTCGGCCTGCTCCTGGTCGTCGCGGTGACCGCCGCGAACATCGGCGACCGCGACGCCGCGACGGGCCTGCTGACCCGGCTGCGCCGCCTGCACCGCGACATCTGCCTGGTCTGGGCCGACGGCGGTTACACCGGCGGCCTGGCCGGCTGGTGCCGGCAGAAACTCGCGCTCACCCTTCAGGTCGTCAAGCGCACCGACGATATGGAGGGGTTCGTGGTGCTGCCGAGACGCTGGGTGGTAGAGCGCACGTTCGCGTGGTTGATGCATTCGCGCCGGCTGGCCCGGGACTACGAGACGTTGCCGGCCAGCAGCGAGGCCATGATCCGGTGGTCGATGGTCACGCGGATGAGCCGGCGCCTGGCACGGCCGCGGGCCGCCGGCCGGCGCTGAACATCCCCGACGTCTCCTGCACGAGTCACCCGCGCTCTGCCAGGCGCCTGGCCTTCGAGCGCACCCCCTCGACCTTCGCCGACGTCGTTTGAAGGCCCAGCTCCACCGTGATCTCCTTGGCCTTCAGCGGTCCTTGGCCCGCCGGCTGCCGCTCGTCGAGCACGCCCAGGATCCGCTGGTAGTCCGGCGCCAGCACCGTCACCGGCAATCCTTCGCGCCAAGGTGGCACGATCGATCCCGGCACCGGCGCGGGCGAGGGCACGGTTTCCTGCTCCGCCTCGGTGTCGGTCACGGCGGTGGTCTCGGCAGCCGAGGCTGCCAGGGCCTCGACCAGCTCTTCCCGCGCGATCACCCGTCGGTCCAGCTCGATTTCCGCGGCCTCCAACACCCCAGCCAACCGGGCGACTTCCTCCCGCAGCCCTTCCACCCGCACACGGGCCGCTGTCTCCCGCTCCTCCAGCATTCCCAGCACCGACGCCATCGCGCACCCCTCGCTCACGGAGCGGAAACAAGACGCCGGATGCCTCTCTCATTCGGAGCTAGACCATGCCTGACCAGCAGAAATCAAGCGATCATGTTCGGTTGAGATACGGCTTCGGCCTGGCCCGGTGTTTGTTCTTCGAGCCTGCAGGCCGTCCCGGCCCTGGCCGGGACGGTTTCGGTGCGGCCGCTGGACGGGCCGTGGTCGCGTGGACGTTGCGAAACCCCCGCCGCACCCGGGCCGGGGTGAGTCGGCGGGGCTCGGCCGGTCGTTCCCAGGGGCGGCGTAGGTCCTCGGCGAAGGGCCGGGCGAGGCGGAGCTGGGTGTGGGCGGCGATGATGAGCCAGGTCCACAGGTCGGCGGTGTCCGCGTGGCGGACCTTCGGTGCGGTCCAACCGAGGGTCTGTTTCATGAGCCGGAAGGTGTGCTCGAGGTCGAATCTGCGGAGGAAGGACTGCCACCAGCGGTCCACGTCCGCCGGTGTGGCGGCGGTGGCCGAGCACCACAGCCAGACCGGCTTCGGGTCGCGGTCGCCCGGCAGGCGCTCGACCTTTAGACGGATCAACGTGCCGTGCAGGACGGGTAGTTCCTCTTTCGCGTGGTCCAGCCAGGGGCCGCGGTGGGTGAGTCGGGGGTGCATCCGGTCCCAGGCTCTGGCCTCGGCCTTGCCGTAGCGGGTGGTGTCCGTGACCGTGGTGACCTCGGGTTCGTGCCAGCTGTCGGGCTTGGCGAAGGTCAGGACGCCGCCGTGCCGGCGCGGCCGTCCGCCCTTCGGCCCGCAGCGGGCGGGACCGGGGTCGCGGAGCATGACGCGGTCCGAACGCAGGCGTCCGACCAGGACGACGGGCAAGTCCGCCAGGGCGTGGGAGAGGTAGGCCACGTCGTAGCCGGAGTCCATGACGATCCAGATCTCCGGATCACCCGCCCGCCACTGCTGGGCCTGGATCAACCGCTCGACGGCGTCGCGCAGTTGGGCAGCGGTGACAGTGGTCGCGTCGTCCGCTGGCCCGAGGCGCACGGCGTCCAGCAACGCGACCCAGGAGGTCCGGCCGGTCTCCAGAGCGGCGACGAAGGAGTACGGCCAGCCCGGCACGAACTGATCCCGACTGCGGGCACCGCGTCCGTAGACGTGGCAGAACAGCCGGTCCTCGCTGGTCGGGGCGTCGGGGCGGAGCCAGTTGCTCACGTCCACAGCCAGCACGATCCGCCCGTCGGCCGCCCTGGGCAGCGGCAGGCCCGCCAGCGCGCGCCGCAACCGGGCCGGCTCCGCCCAGCCCCGGTCCAACGCCGCGTACATCGCCCCGTGCCCGCGCCGGTGCTCGACCGCCAGCGACAGCTCGACCAGCGTCTTCACCGGCCCGTCCGCACACAGCACCGCGTCGGTGAGCTCGAAGAGCGCATCCGCGCGGGCGTAAAGGCACTCGTAGAACTCGACCCGAAAGCGGGACAAGACGTCGAACGCCTCGCCCGCGGGCGCGTGGACCGGGAGACTCATACGCAGCGGCCGTTCTCTCGTGCTTCGTGACTCGACATCTCGAAGCGTGGAGAACGGCCGCCTTCGCTGTCCCGAGAAAAACCGCAGATCAGCAGGTCGGGTGACAGGCGAGGTTAAACGTCAAGCTTAGACACCGTCTAAAAACCCCGGGAGCAGGCTCAGCCCGCTCTCCACCGGGAGGCAGGCCAGCCGGCGGGCAGGGGATCAGCGGAAGATCGTCGGCCCGCGAGTCAGCGTTGACGGCCTCGACCGACCGGGCGACCAGGTCGTGGTTGGGCGACAGGCGGCAGACCGGATCGGTGCGAGCGGGGGACCAGCGGAAGACCGTCGGCCCGCGAGCCAGCGTTGGCGGCCTCGACCGCCCGGGCGACCAAGTCGTGGTCGGGCGACAGGTAGCAGACCGGGTCGGTGCGAGCGGGGTCACCAGTGAGCAGGAACGCCTGGCAGCGGCACCCGCCGAAGTCCAGCTCCCGCCGGTAGCAGCTCCGGCAGGGCTCCGGCATCCAGTCGGTCCCCCGGAAGGCGGTCATCACCGGGGACTCGGCCCAGATCCGCTCCAGTGAGTCCTCCCGCACGCTGGCCCGCGGCAACGGCAGGGACTGGGCGGCCGGGCAGGGCAGAACGTCGCCGTTCGGCGTCACGGTCAGTTGCCGGGAGGCCCAGCCGCCCATGCAGGGCTTGGGGTAGCGGCTGTAGTAGTCGGGGATGACGTAGATGACGTCCATGCGGTCCCGCAGCCGCTCGCGGGCGGCCCGCACGACGACCTCGGCCGCCTCGAGCTGGGCCCGGCTCGGCAGCAGCGCGTCACGGTTTCGCCAGGCCCAGCCGTAGTACTGGGTGTTGGCCAGCTCCACGCGGTCGGCGCCCACCTCCTCGGCCAGCCTGAGCACGTCGGCGACGCGGTCGATATTGTGCCGGTGCAGCACCACGTTCATGGTGAGCGGCCAGCCCAGCTCCTTGACCACGCCCATCGCCTCGATCTTGCGTTGGAAGGACGGGGTCCCTGCGATCCGGTCGGACACGGTCGGTTCGTCGGCCTGGATACTGATCTGCACGTGGTCCAGGCCGGCGGCCCGCAGCTGCTCGGCCCTCGGACGCGAGAGCCCGAGGGCGCTGGTCACGAGGTTGGTGTAGAGGCCCAGGTCGTGGGCGTCCGCCACGATCTCCACCAGGTCGCGCCGCAGCAGCGGTTCCCCGCCGGACAGGTGGCACTGCAGAATCCCGAGGTCGCCGGCCTCGACGAGCACCCGCCGCCACTCGTCGGTGGCCAGCTCGTCCTGGTAGCCGGCCATGTTCAGCGGGTTGGAGCAGTACGGGCAGGCCAGCGGGCAGCGGTAGGTGAGCTCGGCGAGCAACCCGAACGGGCTATCCATCGGTGAGCTCCATCCAGCGACGGGCGACGAGCCGGGTCAAGAACTGCCGCACCTCGTCACCGGGGACGGTCTGGTAGCGGGCGCCCAGCTGGGTCACGATCTCGGCCACGGTGTGCCGCCCGTCGCACAGTTCGAGGATGGCCGCGCCGCTGCCGTTGAGAACCACCACCGTCTCGGGGTGCAGCAGGATCTGACGCTGCCTGGTCCGGCAGAAGGTCAGCCGGACATGGGGCGCCAACCGGGGCCGGTCCGAGCGGGACACCTCGACGCCGGGTCCGGTCCTGGTTCTGGTCTGGGTCGTTCCGCTGCGGGTCGGGTCCATGGTGGTCACTCCGGGTAGGCCTGGTCAATGGCGTCCATCAGGCTCCACAGGACGTCGCACTTGAACGACAGCGCGTCGACGGCGCGCGCCTGGGACTCGGCGGAGAGGCAGTGCGACGTGACCACCTCGAGGGCGTGCTCGCAGTCGCGAGGAGCCTGCTCCAGGCGGGCGCGGAAGTAGGCAAGACCCTCGGGGTCGATCCACGGGTACCAGCGCTCGAATGCGGCCAGCCGTGCCGCCATCAGGTCGGGCGCGAACAGCTCGGTGAGTGAGGACGCCACCGCCTCCACCCACGGGCGGGTCCGGGCGAAGTTCACGTAGGCGTCGACGGCGAACCGCACCCCCGGTACCAGGTGCCGGTGGTCCCGGACCTCTTCGCGGGTCAGCCCGGCGGCCTCGCCGAGGCGCAGCCACGCCTCGATGCCGCCCTCGCCGGCGGCGGTGCCGTCGTGGTCGACGATCCGTCGGATCCAGCGGCGGCGGACCTCGAGGTCGGGGCAGTTGGAAAGGATCGCGGCGTCCTTGCGAGGGATGTTTTCCTGATAGTAGAAACGGTTGGCCACCCAGCCTCGGATCTGCCGGCGGCTCAGTCGGCCGGCGTTCATCCGGAGGTGGAAGGGGTGCTGGTCGTGGTACCGCCGCGAGTGGGCCCGCAACGTCTCGACGAAGCCGTCGGCGCCGGTTCTGGTGGTTGTTGTCGTCACGGCTCTACACCCGGACCTCGAGGCCGTCCATGGCCACTTCCATGCCGCTCTCCTCCACGGTACGCCGCTCGGGCGTGTCCTCCAGGAGGATCGGGTTGGTGTTGTTCATGTGCACGAAGACCGTCCGCCCCACGCCCAGCGACGGGAGCTGCGCCAGGCTGCCGTCCGGGCCGTCGATGGGCAGGTGGCCCATCTCCCGGGACGTCTTGCCGGCCAGGCCGAGCCGTACGAGTTCGTCGTCGCGCCAGCAGGTCCCGTCGATCAGCAGGCATGCGCAGCCCTCGATCTCCACGCGCAGCGCCGGTGTCAGCGATTGCACCCCTGGCAGGTACACCAGTGTCCCCCCGCTGCGCTCGTCGGTCAGCCGGTAGCCCACGACGCGGCCGTGGTCCGCCCCGGCTCCGAACCGGGCGCGCTTGGTGGTGGGCACGTCGAACGCCCGGCAGGACAGCCCGTCCGCCAGGGCAAGGCCGGTGCCGGGGATCACTGCCCGCCACTCGACCGGGCAGTAGCGCTCGAGCGTGCGCAGAATCCCCGAGCCGTCACACAGGGTCTTTTGCACCGCCGGCGTGGCGTACAGCCGCAGGGCGCGGGCCTCGCGCAACAGAAGCAGGCCCAGCGTGTGGTCCAGCTCGGCGTCGGTGAGCAGCACCGCCTCCAGCGGCGTCGTCCGGTCGTCGTGCGGGTGCAGGCCGGGGAAGGACTCGATCTGGGTGCGGACGTCGGGCGAGGCGTTGATGAGGAACCAGCGGCGGCGGTCGGCGCTGACCGCGACCGACGACTGGGTGCGCGCGAGGCCGCCCCGGGAGCGGACCGAGGCGCACACCGGACAGCCGCAGTTCCACTGCGGGGAGCCGCCCCCCGCCGCCGAGCCCAGCACTCGCAGCAACACGCCGACACTCCGTTCATCGAAGATCCGGGTCCGTCGCCAGCCCGGCCGTCTGTGGCCGGGCCCGAGCCGCCGGAGGGCGCCGGACCAGGTCCGGCGCCCTCCTACGTCCGCTACTCCTCCAACCGATCGAGGTACATGGTCACTTCGGCCGCGACTGTGATCTCGTCGAACTCGGGCGTCTCCCACACATCGAGCTGAGACTCCATGGATCCACCTCCTGTCTGCCCGGATTACGGCAGCCTCCGGGGCACGCGTCACGACGATTCCGGGAGGGCGAAGACGATCAGGGCGCTTCCGTGCCCCGCGCCGAGCATGCCGGGGAGGAACCCCTCGGCCCATCCGCCCCAACCGACCGGCACGGCGATGTACTGCCTGCCGTCGACCATGTAGGTGGTCGGGCTGCTGTGGTGGCCGCTTCCGCACTGGAACTGCCACAGCAGCTCCCCGGTGCGGGCGTCGAGCGCGTTGAACTCCCCGGAGGCTTCACCGGCGAACACCAGGTCACCGCCGGTGGCCAGCACCGAGGCGCACATCGGGAGTTCGTTGCGCCAGCGCCACTTCTCCTCGCCGGTGGCGTCGAACGCGCTGATGGACCCCGCCATGTCCTCGATGTCCACCTGAACGCCCGCGCCCCAGTACGGAATGCTCTCCTTGAACTCCCGGCGCCGCCGGGTTGCCGTGGCTCCGGTGTCCTGGACCGGGACGTAGAAGAGCCCGGTCTTCGGGCTGTAGGCCGCATGGGTCCATTCCTTGGCGCCGGCCGGACCCGGGTAGAAGTGGACCGGTTCTCCCTCCTTGTCCGGGTACACCTTGGCCGTCACCTGGCCGTCCCTCGTGATCGCCCCCCACGTGATCCGGTCCACGAAGGGAGTGATCTGGACCCTCTCGCCGTTCGTGCGGTCAAGGACGAAGAAGTAGCCGTTCTTGTCGAAGTGTCCGAGCAGTTTGCGCCCGTCCTGCTCGAACAGGATGCACTCGGCGATGCTGTCGTAGTCCCACAGGTCGTGCGGGGTGCACTGGTAGTGCCAGCGGATCCGTCCGCTGTCCACATCGACGGCGATGACGCTGTCGGTGAAGAGGTTGTCGCCCTCGCGGACGCCTCCGTCGAAGTCGGGCCCCGGGTTGCCGGTGCCGACGTACAGCAGGTTCGTCTCCGGGTCGAAGGTGCCGGTGACCCAGCAGTTCGCCCCGCCCCGTGCCCAGGCCTCGCCGTCGGCGGGCCAGGTCTCCGAGCCGGGCTCCCCGGGCTTCGGCACCGTGTAGCAGCGCCACTGGTGCTCGCCGGTTTCGAGGTCGAACGCGTCGAGGTGGCCGCGTACGCCGAACTCGCCGCCGGAACTCCCGACGATGACCATGTTCTTCACGATCAGCGGGGCGACCGTGGCGCTCTCCCCGGCCCGGACGTCTCCGTAGGTCTTGTCCCAGACCCGCTTGCCGGTGGTGGCGTCGAGCGCGAGCACACGGGCATTCGCCGTGACGAAGAAGACCTTCCCCTGAGCCACGGCTACCCCTCGGTTCACGTTCCCGCAGCACAAGGACACGTCGAAGGGGACCGCATGCTTGTACCGCCAGATCTCCACACCCGTCTTCGCGTCGAGGGCCCAGACCCAGCCGTCCCAGCCGGAGAGGAACATGACCCCGTCGACGATGATTGGGGCGGCCTCGAACGAGTAGGTCGACGCGCCCGCGATCAGGCCGGTCGTGCCGGCCTGGAAGACCCATGCGGGGCCGATGCGCTTGACGTTCTCCGTGTTGATCTGGTCCAGCGGGCTGTACCGCTGCCCGTTGTAGGCGCCGTAGTAGGTGAGCCAGTTCTGGGGTTCCTCGCGGGCATTGAGTATGCGCTCGTAGTTGACGCCGGCCACTACCGGCGGCGCGACGTCCCCGCCCGCGACCTTGCCGCTCAGCTTCCCCTGGTCGACAGCCTCTCCCGCGTCCACGTAGTCGACGGTGGTCATTTGCTCCTCCTTCTTCCTACGGCCGCGGCTGTTCGGGACGGTCGAGGCGAGCCTCCGGCGGAGCGTCCCCCAGGACGACGATGGCACCGGTCAGCCCCCGGCCCTCGTCATTGCCCGTGGGCGAGCTGAACCAGTAGTAGCCAGGCCCGTCGAGGTTGAGGTGCGCCCGTCCTCGCGAATGGTTCACCAACCAGATGAACTTCCGGTCGCCATTGCTCGGCAGGAGCGCGCAGTGCGTGTTCTCGTCGTCATTGACGAGCTCGAGCTCGATATCACCGCCATGGGGCATGACCAGAATGGAGGGATCCCAGGTCAGCTCATCCGGGTGGATACGAATGGTGGCCTGCATGCGGCCTTCCGATCCCTCGGTGGCCTGCCCGATACTTCCGGTTCCCAGCACTTGTCCCAGCGATGCTTTGTTCTGTGCGGCCAACCCGAGCTTGTCCAGCAGGTCGGCTCGCTCCTGCGCGGTCGTCATCGGGGCTTCACTCCCCTCATCCCGAATCTCTGTTCATTCCGCATAGGCCGCGCTGACGGCGGCACGTCGCAGCCGGTTGCACACACCGCGAAATTCCCCTTTGGCATCGCCTGATGCCCGGCTGTAATCGGTACTCAAGGAGCGCGCCACGCCGAATGAATAGCACCGGAAAGGATGCGAAATCGGTAGTCAAGAAAGACGCTACGCCGGACGAATCACACCGACAAGGTGAGCCCTGGCTCGGGCCGGCTCATACCGTTCGTCCGCGACCATCTGCCGTTCGTACCCGATGTGCCGCCGTTGAGAGCAGCCGGGCCGCACTGCGACGCGTCGATCAAGCGAGGTCGTACCGATCGAGGTTCATGACCTTGGTCCATGCGGCGACGAAGTCCTGCACGAACCTCTCCCGTGCATCGTCGCTCGCGTAGACCTCCGCGACGGCACGCAGCTCGGAGTTCGAGCCGAAGACGAGGTCGACACGGCTACCGGTCCACTTGATCCCGCCAGTGGCGCGGTCGCGGCCCTCGAAGGTTTCGGCGGTCGCGGATGTCGGCTTCCATTCCGTGTCCGTGTCGAGCAGATTCACGAAGAAGTCGTTGTTCAGCGACCCGGGCGCCGAGGTGAAGACGCCCAGCGGCGACTGCTGGTAGTTGACGCCCAGCACCCGCAGGCCACCCACGAGGACGGTCATCTCGGGCGCGCTCAGGTTCAGCAGGTTCGCGCGGTCGACCAGCAGGTGCTCCGGCGGCAGCCGGCTGGCCTTGCCGCGGTAGTTGCGGAACCCGTCCGCGGTCGGCTCGAGCGGGGCGAAGGACTCCACATCGGTCCACTCCTGCGTGGCGTCCGTGCGTCCCGGACTGAAGGGGACCTGAACGGCGTGGCCAGCGGTCCTGGCGGCCTGCTCGACGGCGGCGGCTCCGCCGAGCACGATGAGGTCGGCCAGCGAAATCTTCTCGTCGCCGGTCTCGGAGCAGTTGAAGGACTCCTGGATCCCCTCCAGGGTTTGCAGCACCTGTGCCAGCGTGTCGGGGTCGTTGACCTCCCAGCCCCGCTGCGGTTCGAGGCGGATGCGCGCGCCGTTCGCCCCGCCACGCTTGTCGCTGGCGCGGAACGTCGAGGCCGACGCCCACGCGGTCGAGACGAGCTGGGAGACGGACAGCCCGGAGGCGAGGACCTGGCTCTTGAGCGCGGCGATGTCCGCCGCCCCGACGAGGTCGTGGTCCACGGCAGGGACCGGGTCCTGCCAGAGCAGCGTCTCCCGGGGAACCAGCGGTCCGAGATAGCGCTGGATCGGGCCCATGTCGAGGTGTGTCAGCTTGAACCAGACCCGGGCGAACGCATCCGCGAGCTGGTCCGGGTTCTCCAGGAAGCGTCGCGAGATCGACTCGTAGACCGGGTCCGACCGCAGCGCGAGGTCCGTCGTCAGAATTGTCGGGGCGTGTGTCGTCGACGGGTCGTGGGCGTCCGGCACGGTGCCGGCCCCGCCGCCGTCTCTCGGGATCCACTGCCACAGACCCGCGGGGCTCAGCTCCAGGTCCCACTCATAGCCGAACAGGGTCTCGAAGAAGCTGTTGTCCCATCTCGTCGGGGAGGGCGTCCACGTACCCTCGAGCCCGCTGGAGATGGCGTCCGCGCCCTTCCCGGTGCCGTAGCTGCTCTTCCATCCCAGGCCCTGCTCCTCGAGGGGGGCGCCCTCGGGTTCGGGGCCGAGGTAGGCGTCCGGGGCGGCCGCGCCGTGGGTCTTGC
Source organism: Streptomyces sp. NPDC005202 (assembly GCF_040608235.1). Lineage (NCBI taxonomy): Bacteria > Bacillati > Actinomycetota > Actinomycetes > Kitasatosporales > Streptomycetaceae > Streptomyces > Streptomyces sp. NPDC005202. Next base: position 17,951 of record NZ_JBEXHW010000013.1, read on the forward strand.
CGAACGTGTGGCCGCCGGCGATCAGCGCGACGGTCTCCTCGTCGTTCATCCCCATGCGCCGGAACGTCTCGCGGATGTCCCGGGCCGCGGTGAGCGGGTCCGGGACGGTGTTCGGTCCCTCCGGGTTGACGTAGATGAGGCCCATCTGGACGGCGGCCAAAGGGTGCTCCAACTCCCGGACGCCGCCGTAGCGTTCGTTGCCGAGCCAGGCGCGCTCGGGACCCCAGTAGATGTCCTCGTCGGGCTCCCAGACGTCCGGCCGGCCGCCGGCGAAGCCGAAGGTCGTGAAGCCCATCGTCTCCAGGGCGCGGTTGCCCGCGAAGATCATCAGGTCGGCCCACGAAATCTTGCGGCCGTATTTCTTCTTCACCGGCCAGAGCAGCCGGCGCGCCTTGTCGAGGTTGCGATTGTCCGGCCAGCTGTTCAGCGGCGCGAAACGCTGCATGCCCGCGCTCGCACCACCGCGGCCGTCGTCGATGCGGTACGTCCCGGCGCAATGCCACACCATCCGGATTACGAGCGGCCCGTAGTGGCCGAAGTCGGCCGGCCACCACTCCTGCGACGTCGTCAGCACCTCGTCGACGTCCCGCGCCAGGGCGTCGAGGTCGAGCGTGCGAAACTCCGCGGCGTAGTCGAAGTCCTCGCCCATGGGGTCGGCCATGACGGGGTGTTTCCGGAGGATCGTCAGGTCGAGCCGGTCCGGCCACGAGTCGCGGTTGCTCGCGCCGCCGATCGGGTGACTGCGGTGCACGGCCGGGACAGAGAGGCCGAGGCCGCCCGCGCTCACATCGTTCCTCTCGCCGACAACGGCGTCCGGGCTGTCAGACACGGCATTTTCCTTCCGGGAACAATGGTCGTGCCGGGGCACTCAGATGTCCAGCGCGCGACGCACGGCCGGCGCGTTCCGCCGGGAAACGGGCACCATCTCGTGCGTCCGGTCGTCCATGACCAGAGACAGCTCGCCCTTGAGCCCGCGCTCGATCTCCCGGATGCGGCTGAGGTTGACCACATACCGGCGGTGCACCCGCAGGAAGCCGACATCCGCCAGGTCACTGTCGAGCTTGTCCAGGCTCGGAGAGGCGGCTCGCAATCGCCCCTGATCGGTGGAGAGCCACACGTCGTTTCCCTGCGATTCGGCGAAGGAGACTTCCGGCAGCCGCAACAGCACCATCCGGTTGGCGCGCATCGCGACCAGTCGGCGCGGCTGCACCCGAGGGTGCGCGGGCCCCTCCGCCTGGGGCAACTGCGCCCCGTCGGAGGCGCCGAACGAGACCAGGTTCCCGATCAGGCGTCCGGATGAGAAGACGGGCCGGATGCTGATCGATGTCGGCTCGTCGGCGAGGTGGGCGAAGATCTGCGTCGAGCCGACCCAGTCAGGATTGTGGGCTGCCTGCCTGGTGGCGTACCGGGCGGCTGCGATCAATCCCGGCAGCCCGGGGTTCCATCGCAGCGTGGGGTCGACCGCTGGGGTGCATGCCGGGACGCCCAGGAGCACGCTTGCCATGTCGTCGGCGATCACCACCTTGCCCGCGGTGTCCACCGCGGCGAGCGCCGCACTGGAGCGTGCCCTGGCCTGGGTGTAGGCCGCGACCAGCTCGGCGCCGCTGTCCCGGGCGCGCCTCTTCAGCGGGTGCTGGGTCATGGTGGCCGCGTTCGCCAGCCAGCTTTCCGCGGACGCGGGAAGCGGGCTACGCCAGCAGCAGAGGTTCAGGACCGCGATTGGTTCCCTGGTCACCACGTCACGCACCGCGATGCCCGCGCAGACCCAGTTGTGGAACGCCTGGCACCAGTGCTCCGCGCCCCTGATCGGTACCGGGCCGTGCGCCTCGAGCGCCGTGCCCATGCCGTTCGTGCCGACCGCGCACTCGGACCAGCAGAACCAGGGCGCCAGATTGGAGTCGCCGGCTCTGGCGAGCGTGGCTTGATCACCCCACTCGGCCAGGATCCGGCCAGTGGCATCGGTGACGGTGACGACGCCACCGAGGTTGCCCACCTCATGTGCCACGGAGGCGGCACGGAAGCCCAGCTCAGCGAATACGACATCGTGCTCGGGCGTATGGTCGGGCTCCACGACGGCTACCGGAGCCTCTGTGAGGTGAGGGTCGACCCGGTATTGCTCCCGGCAGCGATGCCAGGAGATCGCCACCAGGGGCCGGACACCCGGGATGTGATCCTCGCCCTGCACGAACCGCTCCCACGCCGCGAGCACGGTGCCGCTGCCCAGGTTCGCCGAGATGGACTCAAGCCGATGTACATCCCTCATGGTTCAGAACCGCCCTTGGTTCATCCCCAACGCCCGACGGCGTTCGCACGGGTCCGCGCCGGTCGCCGCTCGTCGCGGCCGAGCCTACAGCGGAGTGGGCACTGCGTCGCGCGTCTTCCTGTTTCGTCACTCGTTCCAGGCTGTGTCACAGACCTGCACTCCCCACCCTAGGTACCGTTGTCGGCCTGCGCACCTCCCTCTCCGGGCCGTGTATGCGAAATGCCGCTTCCTGGCCAGCCGTGGAGGCCAGCCGTGGACAGCGCACCCGCGGGCGAGGTACGCGGCTCACAGCAGTCAGTCCACCCGGTGGAGCGGTACTCGGAGCAGCGCCTACGCCCAGCCGGACGCGCAAGTTTTCTTCCGGTAACGGCTTGGTGAGCCACGCGATGCGCTTTGTCCTCCTGCCGGTGAAGTCGCGGTCGACCAGGTCCGGCGGTCGGGGTGCCCACTGCTCCGGCACGGTGGCGCGGCACCGCCGGCCGCCGATGACGCCCTCGATGCCGAGGTCGGCCACAGCCGCTCGACGGCGCCGCGAGCCACGGCGACTCCTGCACCGCAGGGCGCGGGTGATCCGGCGGGCACCACAGGTGCCGTCGGGTTCGGCGTGGACGTGTTCGATCAGCGGCATGACCTGCTATTCCCGCCGACGCCGGGCCGACGTGGGGCCGCTTCTTGCGCGCGTAGCAGGGAGGAGGCCGACAGGTCCAGCACCCGGCAGGCCGACGTCGCCCGGAGACTCATTGCCCGCAGGTGTCGATCACCGGCTCAACCTCGTCCGGGGACGGTCAAGCTCGTTCGCGAAACACGGGCGGCGTTGAGAATCTCGCTCGCCCGCTTCTATGCGGCGTTTTCCTTGCGAGTTGTTTGAGTTCCTCACCCTCTGCGGTGGTCAGCCGGTCGCCACGTTCGCCGGCGTCGGGCTCGGCCTGACCTACCCGGCCGCACAGGGCTTCGGGACGGATGCCGAGGTCTCGCGCGATGTGCGCGATGGACCGGCCGGTGGCCTTGCCCTCACGAACCGCGCGTTCGCGCGCCATTTCGCGGGCCCGCTGTCGGGGCATCGGACGAACTCCTCGAGTAGGTCCGGGAGCATGCCTGACCGCTCCCGGACCCATGACTCGGCCAGCAGAAGGCCGCCCCTGCAGACTGATGCTGACCTGTTGCTGACCTCGACGCTCACGCTATGCGCCTGACCTGCGGGTTCGTCCAAGTATTAGATCTTGGACTTGAACAGAGTACGCAGCATTGAGTGCTCCCAGAATTCGGCTCCCTGCCTGCTGCTGCAGGTCAAGGGCATTTCTTCACTCTACAATGGCCCGCGGTCCGGCTGGGTTCCCGGCTGGGTTCCCGGCTGTTGTTTCCGTATTGAAGCTGACTGATGGCTGAAAGCCCCAGCCCCGCATCCGCGCTCTGCCGTCGGGTCTCGTCGTGCGACACGATTACGGTGCTCGGCCCGAGCAGGGAGTTCCCGAAGGTGTGGTCACTGTGGTGATGCGTGTTGACCAGCACTTCGGGCTCGCCGTGCGCCACGGACGCGACCGCCTCGCGGAGCAGCCGCGTACGGCGTTCGGTCGCCGCCGTGTCGACCACCGCCGCCCGGCCGTCCGACACCAGCACATCGGCGTTGTTCAGGCACCATCCCCGTCCGGCTGGAGATGGGCGAAGACCCCGTCGGCGACCTCTTCAAGCCTGGGCCTGTGCCGGTCCGGTCCGTCCGCCGGGGACTCACCAACAGGCCCCACGGGGCGGATGGTTGCCATGGCGGCCTCCTGGTCGGGCGTCGGGCTGGGAAGACGAGTCGGTACGCACTCAGCCCACCCTGTCGGCATCTGGTTCAGGCGTACTGGAGGCGCAATCCACTCGGCCGGTCCTCCCGCGCTGCGTCACCCGTCCCTGCAAGGCGCGGGTCACGTCCGCTGGAGTGGTGTATCGACGGCCACTCCAGCGGACGTGACCGGCAAGTCAGTGATCCGCACATCCGCAGTGATGCAGCAACCAGCTTGGCCACAGTAGCTGGACAGGTCCCGGGCAGCGGACTGACCAGCAGCGCAGCCCTCAATGACCACCCCACACCGATCGTTCGCATCGAGGTCTGGCCGGCATCCGTAGCTGGACATCAATGGCGGAGGGAACGCTCAGAGGCGACACGACCATCGCAGCCGACCGCGCCCGACCACCGCCAGAGGCGCCACCCAATCGAACTTCTCAAGGCGGTGGTCAGGCAGTACGCCGACGGCAGTGACGGCAACGCTGACGTAACGAGCGCAGACGATGACGGCACCCGGCAGACTGTCGCGGAGGTGGCGCGAACCTGCTGGGCCAGGTACACCGATCTGCCGTTCCTGGTCGCGGTGGAGGAGCGTGAGCCGGGCACGTACGCCCGGGCAAGTTCCTCACCGCCGCGGACCTCGGCGGCGAGCATGCCGCAGCCGAGCACGCGGAGTTCCGCACCGTGCTGCTGGATACGGCCACCGGCCCCGGTGGTGCCCAACGGGACGCTCGGCGACCGCTTCGGCGCTTCCGGTGCCGGGAAGTGGAACCTGGATCCCGGCGACGTCGATACGCTGCTGACGGCCGACGGCGGTGAGGAACCCGTGGCCGTCGCGGTCCCGCGGTTCGACGCCCCGGAGGGCGAGGCGGGGCGCCTGCTGCGCGGGGTGCCGGTGCGGCGGGTGGCCGGACACTGGTGACCACCGTGTTCGACCTGCTGCTGGCCCAGTACGGCGTGGCCCGGGACGGCCTGCCCGGCCGATGGCCCTACGGTTACGACGACGCCGCCGCACCGTACAGGCCGGCGTGGCAGGCCGCGATCACCGGGGTGGACTCGGAGAAGGCGGCACGGATCGCGCGGGAGTTCGCGGCCAACGCCGAGGAGTCACGGGGCCGTTCGATGATCGTCATGGGGGCGGGGACCAACCACTGGTTCCACTCCGACACCATCTACCGGGCGTTCCTCACTCCGACGACCCTGACGGGTTGCCTGGGCGTCAACGGCGGCGGCTGGGCCCACTACGTCGGGCAGGAGAAGGTCCGCCCCCTCACCGGCTACTCGGTGATCGCGACGGCGGCCGACTGGAACCGCCCGGCGCGGCAGATGATCTGCAGCCCGACCCGGACCGGATGACCGTCACCCCGCTGCTGTTCCAGCTCCACGCGATCAGCGCGATGCTGCTCTTCGCGTTCTGGCCGTTCACCCGCCTGGTGCACATGCTCACTGCGCCTCTGGGCTACCTCACCCGGCCGTACATCGTCTACCGCAGCCGCAACCCCCGACTCGGTACCCGCGTCCCGCGCCGCGGATGGGAACGCATCGGGTAATTCGCGGGGGGGTTCACCGGGGTCGGCGCCGCATCGGGTGCCGTACCGTGGCCGGAAGTGATCGTCCTTGCCGGGCGGCCGGGAGGTGAAGGACGGCCCGGTCACGTCGACCGAGGTGGCCCGGGCCAACACCCGGGCGCACCGTCCCCGCCCGGGACACGGCCTTTGCTCATAGGATCAGCATTCATGTCGAACCCTGATGAGCTGCTCGTTGCCATCGCGGCCACGGTGGAGTCGGAGCAAACCAATCAGATGTCCCTCACCGTCGTGGTCCACGGAGCTGTGATCACGGGCAGGCTGGCGCCCGAGAACGTGTGGAGGCAGCGAGTGGCCGAGGTCCTGAGGGACTCGGAGCGCCTCGGCCCGTTCGCCGGCACCGTGGCGCCGGCCGAGGGCACGGAGCCCCGCCGCACCGGGCCGCCCTCCCATCTGCATTTCCATGTTGCCAGGATCCTTCAGGGCCCGGTGGGCATCCCCGAGACGGGCGGGATGTACCGGATCGCCATCAAGGACGTGAGCGCCTGGACGGTGGGGGACTTCAGCTACTCGGACGAGTGAGCGGCCGGCTCCGGCTCAGCCGCTGGCGGCCTCGTCGATGCGCCGGCGGAGGCGCCGCATGCCGCGGAGCCAGCGTTCGGTGTCGTTGGCACGGAAGGCGTAGTGCTCCCGCACTTCCGGGTGGGGAAGGATGAGGAACCGCCCGTCCACGAGTCCCTCCACCACGGAGTCGGCCACTTGGCCGGGTTCGAGGACCTCGCCGGCGAGCACCGTCCGGGCGGCGGGGTCGGACTTCTCGTACATCTCGGTGCGCACGCCCAGCGGGCAGAGTACCTGGACCGTCAGTCCCTTGTCGCCGTAGGTCGCCGAGAGCCACTCGGCGAAGGCCAGCGCGCCGTGCTTGGTCACCGAGTACGGCGCCGATTCGAGGTGGGTCAGCAGGCCGGCGGCGGACACCGTGGCCAGCAGGTGTCCGCGTCCGCGTTCGAGCCACGGCCCGATCAGGTGGCGGGCCGCCCGCACGTGTCCCATGACGTTCACCTGCCAGACCCGGTCCCAGATCTCCTCCGGAGCGTGTTCCCCGCCGCCGGGCTCGATCCCCGCGTTGGCGCAGAACAGATCGATCTCGCCGAGGTGTTCGCGCGCCGCCGTCACCAGGGCCGCCACGCTCTCCTCGGCACTGGCGTCGCCCGGCACGGCGAGTCCGCCGACCTCGGCGGCCACCCGGGCCGCGGCGGCGCCGTCCAGGTCGTTGACCACGAGCCGGGCACCCTCGGCGGCGAATCGACGGGCGAGCGACGCGCCGATGCCCGACCCGGCGCCGGTGACGACCACGCCCGCGTTCTTGAGTTCCAGCGCTGCCATCTGCCTCACTCGCCTCCGACCTTCAGCACGAGCTTGCCGAGGTTCTCACCGCGGAACAGCCGCAGCAGGGTCTCGGGAAATGCCGCCACACCGCCGGACACGACGTCCTCGATCGACCGCAACCGGCCCGCCGCCCGCCATTCGGCCAGCTCGGCGATGCCCTCGGGGTACCGGTCGGCGTAGTCGAAGACCACCATTCCGGTCATGGTGGCGCGGTTGACCAGCAGCGACATGTAGTTGCTCGGTCCCTTGACCGGCTCGGTGTTGTTGTACTGGGAGACGGCGCCGCAGATGACCACGCGAGCGCCGTGCGCCAGCCGTACCAGCACGGCGTCCAGGATGTCTCCACCGACGTTGTCGAAGTAGACGTCCACACCGTCGGGGGCGTGCTCGCGCAGCGCCTTGCGCACGTCCTCGGCCTGGTAGTCGATCGCGGCGTCGAATCCGAACTCCTCGACCACCAGCCGGCACTTGCGCTCACCACCGGCGATGCCGACGACCCGGCAGCCCAGGATCTTGGCGATCTGGCCGACCACGCTGCCGACCGCCCCGGCCGCTCCGGAGACCACGACGGTCTGCCCGGGCTGGGGGCGTCCGACGTCGAGCAGGCCGAAGTAGGCCGTCAGGCCCGTCATGCCCAGAGTGCCGAGATACGTCGGCAGGGGTGCCAGTGCCGGGTCGACCTTGGTGACGCCGCGCCCGTTCGACAGGCAGTACTCCTGGACGCCGAACGTGCCCGACACATGGTCGCCGACCGCGAAGCCGGGGTGCCGGGAGGCGATGACCCGTCCCACCGCACCGGCGCGCATGACCTCGCCGATCTCCACCGGCGGGATGTACGACCTGCCGGCGTTCATCCAGCCGCGCATTGCCGGGTCGATCGACAAGTAGAGTACCTGGACCAGCAGTTCGCCCTCGCCCGGCTCGCCGACCGGCTCCTCGACGTGCTCCCAGTCGGTGGGTCGCGGTTGTCCGACGGGACGTGCGGCCAGGCGCACCTGGTGATTGATCCGGCTCATCTGCGGCGGCTCCTTCGGCTGTCATCGGTGGATCGGGCCGGCGGGGGTGGCCGGCAAGCCGCCATCGAGGCGTCGGCCCGCAGCCAGGCGCGTACCGACTGGTCGGTACGCGGTGGTGAGCGTACGGCGCCGCCGCGCCGAGGGCAAGGCACGGACAGGTGCCCGCGCGGTGTTGTGCGGGGCGCACAAGAGCCGCGCCGAGTGTCGTGACCCGCGCCCATGGGCCGTACGCACAGCGGATTCCCAGGGTCCTCATGTCGTTTCCCTCGTGGCGAGGGGAGCACGGAATCAGGAGCCGCCATGCATTTCGCCGCCCTTCCGGACCTGCGTGCTCAGCGCGATCCCGACGGACCCTGCGTCGCCGACGACGCGTCCGACCTGACCAATGCCCAGTTCCTCGCGCGCGTCGACCGGGCTGCCCGCATCCTGCGTGAGCGGGGAGTCCGCCCCGGCGGCGTGGTCGCAGTCATGCTGCCCAACCGTGTCGACTTCGTCGTGGCGTTGTTCGCCGCCTGGCGGCTGGGCGCGGCCGTGACACCGGTCAATCCGATGCCGACCGCGGCAGTGGCCGGGTACCAGATCCGCGACTCCGGCGCGGATGTGGTCGTCACCGACGGACCGTCCCCGGATGGGCGTACCACTGGAGTGGAATGTCTTCTTCCTGTACTCGTCGCTGGTCCTGTTCGGCCACGAAGCCGCCGTCGGCGTGACGGCGCCGGCCTCACCGTTGCTGGGCGTGATCCTGCTGGTGTGCCTGGTCGCCGTCCCGGTGCTCGGGCATGTGCGTCCGGACCTGGTGTCCTTCCTTCCCGCCATGCGCTACTACGCCGGGAACTGGCCGACGAGCCTGTGGTGCTTCCGCCACGGCACGGAACGCAAACTGGACGCGGGCATCGTCAAGGCCGCCGCACTGCCCATCGACCAGCTGGCCCGCCTCTACGACCGGGACACCGCCGAGCTGATGCTGCACCAGGCCCTGGCCTGGCGGGCCCTGCACAGCCACGGCCGCGCGCTCAACGGCCTCCTGCCCCGTGCCCTCGACGACCCCGACGTCTACGATGTCCGCGATGGCGAGACGGTGGCCGGCGCCATCCTCGGCTGGAACTTCGGTGACGGCCACCTGCACAACGAGCAGCTGCTCCGCGCGGTCCAGGAGCGCTGCGGCTACCAGCCGGGCGAGCTGCGCGTGATCGTCCTGGAGCAGCCGATGCACCGCCCGTGCCAGCATTACCGCATCGTGGACGCGGCCACCGGACTGATCGAGGAGGGCTGTGTGACCGTCGGCGACATGGTGACGCGTCAGCCGTGGCTCGACGCGGCGGAAGCCGCCGTCCCCGTGCACCACCACTGCGCGGCGGCGGCGCCCGCCAAGGCAGCGGCCCATGGATGAGGCGATCGTGGTGGGGGCCGGCCCGAACGGGCTGGCCGCCGCCGTCACCCTCGCCCGGCACGGCCTGCGGGTCACCGTCCTGGAGGCCGCCGACGAGATCGGCGGCGGCACCCGCAGCAGCGAGGCGATCCTGCCCGGCCTGCTGCACGACCACTGCTCCGCCGTCCATCCGATGGCCGTGGGATCGCCCTTCCTGCACAGCCTCGACCTCGGCCGCCACGGTCTTCAGTGGCGGCTGCCCGACATCGACTGCGCGCACCCGCTCGACGACGGCACGGCCGCGGTCCTGCGCCGCTCCGTCGCCGACACCGCAGCCGGTCTCGGTGCGGACGGGGCGCGCTGGCGGCGGTTGTTCGAGGGGCCCGCCGCGGCCTACGACGAGCTGGCCGAGGACATCATGGGCCCGCTCGTTCGGATCCCGCACCATCCGCTGCGCCTCGCCCGCTTCGCGATCCCCGCGCTGCTTCCGGCCTCGGCGCTGGCGCGGACGTTCGCCGAGGAACAGACCCGGGCCCTGTTCGCGGGTGTGGCGGCCCACGCGTTCCAGCCGCTGCACCTGCCGCTGAGTTCCAGCATCGGCCTCGGCATCCTCACCGCCGGTCACCGGCACGGCTGGGCGGTCGCCGCGGGCGGATCGCGGTCGATCCCCCGCGCGTTGGCGGCGGTCCTCACCGGCCTCGGCGGCACGATCGAAACGGGAGTCAGGATCCGTTCGGCCTCCCAGCTCCCGGCCGCCGCCATCACGATGTTCGACCTCAGCCCCACGGCAGTGGCCGACATCCTCGGCGACCGGCTGCCGCCGCGCGTCGCGCGCGCCTACCGCCGGTTCCGGTACGGCCCGGGCGCCTTCAAGGTCGACTTCGCCGTCGAAGGGGGCGTGCCCTGGACGGCCGAGCCGGCCAGGTGGGCCGGCACGGTGCACCTCGGGGGCACCTTCGCCGAGGTGGCCGCCGCGGAACGGCAGATCAGTGCCGGCCGGATGCCGCAGCGACCGTTCGTCCTGGTGGGACAGCAGTACCTGGCCGACCCGCAACGCTCGGTCGGAGACGTCCACCCGGTGTGGACCTACGCGCACGTGCCGAACGGCTACACCGGCGACGCCACCGAGGCGATCGTCGCCCAGATCGAGCGGTTCGCCCCCGGGTTCCGGGAGCGGATCGTCGGCACCGCCGTGCGCACCACCACCGAACTCGCCGCGTACAACCCCAACTACGTCGGCGGGGACATCCTGACCGGCGCCAAGAACGTCCCCCAACTGGTCTTCGGTCCCCGCCTCGCCCTGAACCCGTACCGCACTGGGCTGCCGGGCCACTACCTCTGCTCGGCGGCGACCCCGCCCGGTCCCGGAGCGCACGGGATGTGCGGCCACAACGCCGCCCGATCCGCGCTGGACGAGCTGTGACCGACCCCGTCGCCCTGGTCGCCCACGCGGTCTTCCGCCACCGCGACGACTTCATCCGGCGTCTCGTCGACACCACCGAGGCCGAGATCGCCGCGCTCGAACACGACGAGACCCTCCGCGGACTGCTCGACGCCAGCATCACCGAGAACGTGGTGACGTCCCTGCACATCCTCACGCACGCCATGGACCCCCACACGGTGGACGCCCCCGCCTCGGCCCTCACCTACGCCCGCCGCCTCGCCCAGCGCGACGTCTCCCTGTCCGCGCTGCTGCGCGCCTACCGCCTCACCGTGCGCTGCTGGACCGTGGCGCTGGGTCGCGACGGCGGTGCGGGCAGGAGCGGAGCCGGGGAGGGGTCTGGCCATGGGCGGTACCGCCTTTCGCGTGGGGGGCGACGGAGATGGATGCCCAACGCCATTCAGATGTCTGAACGTTGAGCACATCCGTGGGGCTTTGTTTAAGGCGTGAAACTAAAGGTACGGACCACAGGCGTCAAGAGGTGAAGCAACGATCGCCCCGAACTGGCACCGAGGTCCAAGGAGTTGAACGCAGCCGACCGCCCGACCAGGGCCGAGCACCCCACCACGGCCGCCCACCCGACCACGGCCGACCCGGCCACGGCCGGCCGCCCGCGTCCGCCTACGCCACGGCCTCCCCGGCCGGGGCGGTGTCCGTCTCCTCGCCCGGCTGATTCTCGAACTGCGTGCGGTACAGCTCCGCGTACCGGCCGCCCGCCGCCAGGAGTTCCTCGTGCGTGCCGCGTTCGACGATCACGCCCGCCTCGAGGACCAGGATGAGATCCGCGGCCCGCACCGTGGACAGCCGGTGGGCGATCACGATCGCGGTCCGGCCCTCCAGCGCCTCGGTGAGCGCCTCCTGGACCGCCGCCTCCGAGGTGTTGTCGAGGTGGGCGGTGGCCTCGTCGAGGATGACGACCCGCTGGCGGGCGAGCAGCAGCCGGGCGATGGTCATGCGCTGGCGCTCGCCGCCGGACAGGCGGTAGCCGCGCTCACCGACGACCGTGTCGAGGCCGTCGGGCAGGGAGCGGACCAGGTCGTCGAGGCGGGCGCGGCGCAGGGCGTCCCACAGCTCCTCGTCGCTCGCCGAGGGACGGGCCAGCAGCAGGTTCGCGCGCACCGAGTCGTGGAAGAGGTGGCCGTCCTGGGTGACCATGCCGAGGGTGGCCCGCAGGGACGCGAAGCTCAGGTCGCGGACGTCGACGCCGCCGATGCGCACCGCGCCCTCGTCGACGTCGTACAGGCGCGGCAGCAGTTGCGCGATGGTCGACTTGCCGGCGCCGGAGGAGCCGACGAGGGCGACGGTCCGCCCGGGTTCGGCGCGGAAGGAGATGCCGTGCAGCACCTCGGCGCCGCCGCGGGTGTCGAGGGTCGCCACCTCCTCCAGCGAGGCCAGGGAGACCTTGTCGGCGGCCGGGTAGCCGAAGCGGACGCCGTGGAATTCCACCGCCACCGGACCTTCCGGCACCTCACGGGCGTCCGGCTTCTCCTCGATCAGCGGCTTGAGGTCGAGCACCTCGAAGACCCGCTCGAAGCTGACCAGGGCGCTCATCACCTCCACGCGCGCCCCGGCGAGCGCGGTGAGCGGCGCGTACAGGCGGGTCAGCAGCAGCGCCAGGGACACGACGGCGCCCGGCTCCAGGGTGCCGCGCAGGGCGAAGAAGCCGCCGAGGCCGTAGACCAGGGCCAGCGCCAGGGACGACACCAGGGTCAGTGCGGTGATGAACGCCGACTGGGCGGTCGCCGTGCGGATGCCGATGTCCCGCACCCGGCGGGCCCGGCCCGCGAACTCCTCCGACTCCTCCTCCGGGCGGCCGAAGAGCTTGACCAGGGTGGCGCCGGGGGCCGAGAAACGCTCGGTCATCCGGGTGCCCATCGCCGCGTTGAGCGCGGCCGCCTCCCGCTGCATACGGGCCATCCGGCTGCCCATCCGCCGGGCCGGCACCACGAACACCGGCAGCAGCACCAGCGCGAGCAGCGTGATCTGCCAGGACAGGGTGAGCATGACGGCGAGCGTGAGCAGCAGCGTCACCACGTTGCTCACCACGCCGGACAGGGTGTTGCTGAACGCGCGCTGGGCGCCGATGACGTCGTTGTTGAGACGGGAGACGAGCGCTCCCGTACGAGTGCGTGTGAAGAACGCGACCGGCATGCGCTGCACATGATCGAACACAGCCGTCCGCAGATCGAGGATGAGCCCCTCCCCGAGCGTCGCCGACAGCCGTCTGCCGAGGATGCCGAGCGCCGCCTCCGCCACCGCGATCAGGGCGATGAGCAGGGCCAGCCGTACGACCGTGCTCCGGTCGCCCCCCGACACGATCGCGTCGACGACGCGGCCGGCGAGCACGGGGGTCGCCACGGCGAGCAGCGCGGTCACCACCCCCAGGGCGACGAACTGCGCGATCCGGCGGCGGTGCGGGCGGGCGAACGCTCTGATGCGGCGCAGCGTCGCGCGGGCGAACGGGCGGCGCTCCTGCTGGGCGGTCATGACGCTGTGCAGCTGCGTCCAGGCGGTGGTCTCCATGCTCATGGGAGAGAACCTAGAACCTCAAGCTTCGTTGAGGTCAATGTGCGCGCCACAAAGGACCCCATGACTTCGGACCCGATGGTTCCTCCTCCCCACCCGCTGCCCGTCCGTAAGCCGCCGTCCCCGCGTCCGCAACCCCCAGTTGGCGCGGCGCGGAGAACCTCTTGGGATGTGACAGCCGCAGAACTCCCCGATCTCCCCCCGGGACGACTCCCCCGACTCCCCCAACTCCCCCGACGCGTCCCCGTCCGCCAGGTCCTGTGCCTGGTCCCGCTCCTGCTCGTGACGGTGGCCGCGGTGCAGCACCGGTCCGTCCTGGCCCAGGGCTTCGCGCACCTGACGAGCGCCGAGTGGCCGTGGCTGCTGGCCGCGGCCGCTGCCACCTGCCTGACCTGGGTCGCGGCGGCCTTCACCCGGCAGGGCGCGGTCGTCGAGCGGCTGCCCAGGCGGCGGCTGCTCGCCACGCAGTTCGCGGCCGGGGCGGCCAATCACCTGCTGCCCACGGGCCTCGGCGCGAGCGCGGTGAACCTGCGGTTCCTGACGGTGTGCGGGGTTCCCCTCGCCCGGTCCTCCGCCGCGCTCGCCCTGTACCTGCTCGCGGAGAGCGTCGCCCGGCTGACCCTGCTGGCCGTCCTGTTCCTCGCCTTCCCGGACGCGCTGCGGCTCGGTGCCCTGCTGCCCGCGGGTGCGGTCGGCCCGTTGCTGCTCGGCGTGGGCGCGGTCCTGGTCGTCGCGGCGGGCGCACTGGTCCTCGTACGGCGGCTGCGCACGGCGGTGTCCGCCTTCCTGCGCACCGCGCTGAGCGAGGCGCGCTCGGTGCACGCCCGTCCGGCGCGGGCACTGGCGCTGTGGGGCGGTTCGCTCGCCTTCCCGGCGCTGCAGGCGGCCGGACTGGTCGCGGTGGGGCGGGCGCTGGGCCTGCCCGTGCCGCCGGCGCACATGGCGCTCGCCTATCTGGCCGCGACGGTCGCCGTCGCGCTCGTGCCCACTCCGGGCGGTCTCGGCTCCGTCGAGGCCGCGCTGATCGTGGCGTTGGTGGCGGCGGGCGGCCCGGCCGCGGTCGCCACGGCGGTGGTCCTGGCCTACCGGATCATCACCGTCTGGCTCCCGCTGCTGCCGGGGGCGCTGACGCTCGGTGCATTGGTACGACTGAAGGTCATCTGAGAACGCCCCGGGCGGGGTGACCGAGGAGTAACCTGCCGGTCTCGTCACCGCAGCAGGAGGTCGCCACTCATGCCGGTCCGCATCGAGCGCCAGGGACACGTCAGCACCGTCATCCTCTCCCGCCCCGAGGCCCGCAACGCCGTGGACGGTCCCACGGCAGCCCAACTGGCCGCCGCCTTCCGGGAGTTCGAGGCCGACGAGGAGGCCAGGGTGGCGGTGCTGTGGGGCGAGGGCGGCACGTTCTGCGCGGGCGCGGACCTGAAGGCGATCGGCACCGAGCGGGGCAACCGGGTCGCGGAGGACGGCGACGGGCCGATGGGGCCGACGCGGATGCGGCTGTCGAAACCGGTGATCGCGGCGGTCGCGGGGCACGCCGTGGCCGGAGGCCTGGAACTGGCGCTGTGGTGCGATCTGCGGGTCGCGGAGGAGGACGCCGTGTTCGGGGTGTTCTGCCGCCGCTGGGGCGTGCCGCTGATCGACGGCGGTACGGTACGGCTGCCCCGGCTGATCGGCACCAGCCGCGCACTGGACATGATCCTCACCGGGCGACCGGTGCCGGCCCGCGAGGCGTACGGGATGGGGCTCGCGAACCGGGTCGTGCCCACCGGGCGGGCGCGTGCCGAGGCCGAGGAGCTGGCCGCCGCGATCGCCCGGTACCCGCAGGCCTGTCTGCGCTCCGACCGCGCCTCGGTCCTGGAGCAGGAGGGTCGGGACGAGGCAGCGGCGATGCTGGGCGAACTCCGCCACGGCATGGGCGTGTTGGCGGAGAGCTTTGAGGGTGCCGCCCGCTTCGCCGCGGGAGCGGGGCGGCACGGCTCGTTCTCCGACGGGTGAGCCTCACCCGACCGCGATCCGCACCGGCCCGCCCTTCGGGTCGACCCGGTGGGTCCAGCGGGCCGTCAGGGACAGGGTGCGGTGCGGGACGGCCGTGGGGACGCGCAGGCGCGCGCGGTGCAGGAGGCGGCCGTCCTGGGTGACGTGCAGCACCGGGCGGGTCAGCGGCGCGGAGGTGCGCAGGACGTACCGGCCGTGCCGGTCGGCCGGGGTGACGCGGTGCGGCGCGATCCAGCGCAGGGGTTCCTCCACGACCAGCGGGACGGAGCCCGGCCACGCGGCGCCCGTGAGCCACTCCCGCAGGGCGCCGGCCGCGTGCGCGCCCTCGCGGGCCGCCGTCGCCGCGCTCTCCACGGGGTGCAGCACACTCCCCACCGCGAACACGCCGGGGCGCGAGGTGTGCAGGCCGCCGTCGACGGCGGGACCGCGCGTGCCGGGGTCGAGGGTCAGGCCGCCTCGCCGCGCGAGTTCGTGGTCGGGCACGAAGTCGCCGGTGAACACGACGGTGTCGCAGCGCAGGACGGCCGTACGGCCGTCGCGGTGGCGCACGCGCACGCCGGACAGCCGCCCGTGGCCGAGGAGTTCGGTGACCGTGGTGTCGGTCAGCAGCGGGATGCCGCGCCGCAGCCGGGCGTCCGCGGCGCGGGCGAACGCCGCCTGGGCGCGGGGCAGGTCCGTGACCAGGGCGACCACGTCCGCACCCGACGTGCGTATGGTGTCGGCGGCCGCGTACGAGACGTCCTCCGCGCCGACCACCACGGCCCGGGTGCCGATGCGCTGCCCGTACAGGTGCACCGCCTGCTGCACCTCGCCCGTCGTGTACACCCCGGCGGGCCGGGTGCCGGGCACCAGCCGTGCCGCGCGGGGACGTTCACGGGCACCGGTGGCCAGCACGACCGCCCTCGCCCCGATCGTCTCCGGGCCGCCCGGGCCGACCGTCGTCAGCGCCAGCGGGCCCGCCCAGTCGAGGGCGGTCACCCCGGTGCGGACGACCGCCCCGGAGCTCACCGCGGCCCGCGTGAGCAGGCGTGCGTACGCCGGGCCGGTCAGCGGATGCAGCCAGGTGCCGAAGCCGCCGTGGGCGCAGTGCCGGGGCACTCCCCCGGCCTGCTGCTCCCGGTCCAGCACCTCGATGCGGCCCACGCCGGCGGCGCCCAGGCGGGCGGCGGCCGCGAGTCCGGCGGGGCCGGCGCCGACGACGAGGACGTCGACGTGTCGTACGCCGGTCACCTTGTCCCCTCCTCGAACAGCGCCCGCACCGCGGCGCCGCAGTAGAAGCCCTGGCAGCGGCCCGCCCGGGCCCGGGTGCGGCGGCGCAGTCCGTCGAGGCTGCGCGGCGGGACGGTACCGGCGAGCGCGTCGCGGATCTCGCCGCGGGAGACCCGCTCGCAGTGGCACACGAGGGTGCCGTACTCCGGGTCGGCGGCGACGAGGTCGGCTCGCTGGTACGGGCGCGGGAAGGCCTCGCCGAGGTTCGGCATCCGCACCGGCTCCAGGTCCCGCGTCGGACCGAGGTCGAGCCCGGTGCCGGCCAGCAACTCGGTGACGTGGGAGGCGATGGTGAGGGATGCGGTCAGACCGGTGGAGCGGATGCCGCCGACGGTGACGTACGCCTGGTCGGGACGGGCGGTGATGCGGTAGTCGTCGTGCTCGGTGGCGGCGCGCAGCCCGGCGTAGACGGCGGTGACCTCCTCCTTGAGCAGGTCGGGCAGGATGCGCCGGCCCTTCTCCCGCAGCAGGGCCAGACCCTTCGCAGTCGAGCCGGTGGCCCGCTTGTCGTCGAGGTCCTCGGCGGTGGGGCCGAGCAGGACGTTGCCGTACACGGTGGGGGCGACCAGGACGCCCTTGCCGAGGGCCGTGGGGACGGGCAGCAGGATGTGGCGGACCAGCGGCCGGGCGAGCTTGTCGAAGACGATCAGCTGGCCGCGGCGCGGGGTGACGGTGAAGTCGCGGTGGCCGAGGTGCCGGTCGAGCACGTCGGCGTGCAGTCCGGCCGCGTTGACGAGGAAGCGGGTGCGCAGGATGCCCCGGGTGGTGCCGAGCAGATGCACACCGTCCTGCCGACTGGCCTGATCGACCGAGCAGTCGAGGTGCAGGTCGACGCCGTGCCGGACCGCCTGGGTGGCGTATGCGAGGGTCGTCGTCCAGGGGCAGAGGATGCTCTCGCCAGGCACATGCAGGGCGCCGAGGGCGCCCGGGCCGAGGTGGGGCTCGCGGGCGTACAGCTCGGCCGGGCCGAGGAGCCGGGTGTCGTGGCAGTCGTTGCGCTCGGCCTTCTCGGCGAGGCGCGGCAGGGCGGCGAGCTGGTCCTCGTCCCAGGCGACGAGCAGCGCGCCGACCGGTTCGACGGGGATGCCGGACGCGGCGGCGTAGGCGGCCAGTCGTCGGGAGCCGTCGCGGACGAGGCGGGCCTCGAGGGAGCCGGGCACCGCGTCGAACCCGGTGTGCAGGATCGCGGTGTTGGCCTTGGAGGTGCCCTGGCCGACGTCGTCCTGTGCCTCGACCAGGGCGACGCGCAGCCCCGGGTGCCGGGCGAGTTCACGGGCGATCGCGCAGCCGACGACTCCGGCGCCGACGACCGCGACGTCGTACGTCTGTGCGGGCAGCGCCCCCTGTGTGGTGACCGTCATGAGTCGAGCAGGGCGGTGACGGCGGCGCGGAAGGCGCCAAGGCGTTCGGCGGCCTCGTCGCGCGTGATGCGCGGCTCGTAGACGGCGGCGGGTTTCCAGTCCGGCAGGGCGTCCTCGACGGCGAGGCGGGGGTCGGCACCGAGCCGGGCCAGGGCGCCGGTGCCGAGGGCGGTCGCGTCGGGCAGCGCGGACACCTCGACGGGGCGTTGCAGCAGGTCGGCCTGGGTCTGCATGAGGAGGCCCGAGCGGGTCAGGCCGCCGTCGACGCGGAGGGAGTCCAGGGGGGTGCCGAGGTCGGTCGCGGCGGCCTCGGCGAGCTCGACGACCTGGGCGGCGAGGCCCTCGCACAGGGCGCGCACCACGTGTCCGGGGGTGGTGTCGAGGCCGAGTCCGGTCAGGGAGCCGCGCAGGTCGCCGCGCCACCAGGGGGCCGCGAGCCCGGCGAGCGCCGGGACGAAGGTGACGCCGCCGCTGTCGGGCACGGCGCCGCCCACGGGGTCGAGGTCCGCGGCGCCGGTGATGACGCCGAGGTCGGTGAGCCAGCGCACCGCGGAGGCGGCGGTGTACACCTGCCCGTCGAGGCAGTAGCTGGTGTGCCCGGCGAGCCGCCAGGCGACGCAGCCGGCCAGTCCGGAGGTGCCGCGTCGGGGCGTGTCGCCGGTGTGCGCGAGCAGGAACGCCCCGGTGCCGTAGGTGCACTTGGCGCCGCCGGGCTCGGTGATCCGCTGGGCGAGCAGGGCGGCCTGCTGGTCGACGATGAGGCCGGTGAGCGGGATCTCGGGGCCGAAGGCAGTGGTCGTGCCGACGGGTGCCGCGGTGTCGAGGACGTCCGGGAGCCGCTCCCCCGACAGGCCGTACACCTCCAGGGCGCGCGGCGACCACGCGGTGCGGTCGAGGTCGAGCAGCTGGGTGCGGCCGGCCGTGGCGGCGTCGGTGACGAAGGCGCCGGTGAGCCGGTGGACCAGCCAGGCGTCGGAGGTGGTGACCACACCCTCCCCGGTGAGCCGGCGGCGGATCCAGGCCATCTTGGGCGCGGCGAAGTACGGGTCGAGGGGCAGCCCGGTCAGCTGCCTGAGCTCCTCGGCGTGCTCGGCGAGTTCGGCACAGACGCCCTGCGCCCGCTTGTCCTGCCAGACCAGCGCGTCGGTCAGCGGCCGGCCCGTCGCCGGGTCCCAGGCAAGCACGGTCTCGCCCTGGTTGGCCAGCCCCATCGCCACGACGGGTTCACCCGCCTCGGCCAGGGCGCGGCGCCCGGCGTCGAGCACGGAGGCGTACAGCTCTGCGGGGTCGGCCTCGACCAGGCCGCCGGGCAGGTGGCGGGGTCGTACGGCGGCGAAGCCGGTGCCGACGACACCGCGTTCGGGGCAGACGACCAGGGCCTTGGTGCCGGACGTGCCCTGGTCCACGGCGAGCACCGGACCCGTCATCCCACCCCTTCCGCCGATCACTGCGCGACAGCCTGCCGCCGAGCGCCACACCGCGTCAAGCGACCCTGATCTCGGTCAACTTTCTCAGGCAGTACCGGAGTTGGGGAGGATCAGTAAACCCGCGGGTGATACGGAACGTCCGCCTCTATAGTGACCGCCGACCGGCACCTGCTCCTCTACCGCCGCCCTGAGGAGGGCTGTTGTTACTCCACCCTGCCGTCCTGTCCCGACCGCGGACCGGAGCGGACGGCTGATGGCCAAAGAAGGAGCACGTCCCGCCTACGATCCCGCCGGCCACGACACGGCCCTGCGCACGGCCCTCCAGGACTTGCGCACCGGGCGCTGGATGGCGATGCGGGACCTGCTCGAGCGGACCTCGGCCTGGTGGCAGTGGACGCAGCGCACGCAGGTCCTTGCCGCCGCGGCGGCCGGCACGGACGTGGTGCGCGCCTGGCGCACGGAGGAACCGGAGAGCGTGCCGGCCGCGGTGATGCACGCCCGGGTCGCCGTGGAGCGCGCGCTGCGGGCGCAGCGGGAGCGCCACCGCCGTGCGCACGAGCTGTGGATCGAGGCCTGGGACGCCGGCCACACCGCCACGCGGATCACCCCGCAGGACCCGGTGCCGTGGGTGTGCCTGCTGGCGCTGGCGCAACTGGACCGGGAACTGCGCTGGGAGGAGCACCGGGTGGCGCCGCCCGACCCGATGCTGCCGCCGGGCCCGTGGGGACTGCTCGCCGAGGCCGACAAGCGCGACCCGCACAACCGCGAGGCCCACCACCGGATGCTGCAGTTCCTCTACGCGTGCGGGTCCTCGGAGAGGGCGGCGGAGGCGGCCGGTTACGCCCACTGGGTTGCCGCCTCCGCACCGCCCGGCTCGGCACTGCACGTGCTGCCGCTGTACGTACGGGTCGAGCGCTATCGGCGGGGCAGCGGGCAGGACGCCGCGCTGGACCTGCACTGGGTGGCGGAGGACGCCACCCGCGAGGCGCGCCGGGCGCTGACGGCCTGGTTCGAGCACACGCACACCGCCGAGCGGTCTCTGCTGGACCTCAACCACCTGGCCCACGCCCTGTGGGGCGCGCTGCAGTTCCGGGACGCGGCCCGGGTGTTCGACGCACTCGGGCCGTACTACACGCCTCTCCCCTGGGCCTACCGCACCCCCGATCCGAGCGACCGGGCCGGGGCCGTGGAGGTCTTCCTCCAGGCCCGGGCCCGCTGTCGCGCGGCTGCGGACGATCCCGCCCGCCCCTGAACGCACCCTTTTTGTCGATCTCCTCGGAGGTTTCCGCATGTCCAGCACCTCTGAACCGTCCCCTCCGCCCGGTCTGCCGCAGCACGACGAGGAACAGCGGCTGCGCGAACTCGGCTACCGCCCGGTGCTCGCCCGCCGCATGGGCGGGTTCGGCAACTTCGCGATCAGCTTCTCGGTGATCTCGATCCTGTCCGGCTGCATGACCCTGTACGGCTTCGGCCTCGGCACCGGCGGCCCCGCCGTGATGCTGTGGGGCTGGGCGGGCGTCGGCCTGTTCGTGCTGTGCGTCGGCCTCGCGCTGGCCGAGGTCACCAGCGCCTATCCGACGTCCGGCGCCCTGTACTACATGGCGGACCGGCTCGGCGGCCGTCGCTGGGGCTGGTACACGGGCTGGCTGAATCTGCTCGGCCTGCTCGGCGCGATCGCCGGCATCGACTACGGCGCCGCCCTGTTCACCGGCGCCTTCGCCAACCTCCAGTGGGGCTTCGAGCCTACGCCCGGCCGGACGATGCTGATCTTCGTCGGGATCCTGCTGCTGCACGCCGCGCTGAACCTGTTCGGCGTGCGCCTGGTCAGCCTGCTCAACTCGGTCTCCGTGTGGTGGCACCTGGCCGGCGTGGCGCTCATCGTCGGCGCGCTGGCCATCGTGCCCGACCACCACCAGTCGCCGTCCTTCGTGTTCACGAAGTTCGTCAACGACACCGGCTGGTCCAGCCCGGTCTACGTGGCGGCGATCGGCCTGCTGCTCGCGCAGTACACCTTCTCCGGCTACGACGCCTCGGCCCACCTGTCCGAGGAGACCTCCAACGCCTCGGTCGCGGCGGCGCGCGGCATCGTGCGCTCCATCTGGGTGTCGTGGCTCGCGGGCTTCGTCCTGCTCGCGGGCCTGACGTTCGCGATCCAGGACTACGACGCCACCCGGAACAGCGAGACGGGGGTGCCGCCCGCGCAGATCCTGCTCGACGGCCTCGGTTCGGACGGCGCCGGCGCGCTGCTCCTCGTCGTCATCGTCGCCCAGTTGTTCTGCGGGAACGCCGAGGTGGCCGCGGCCAGCCGCATGGTGTTCGCGTTCAGCCGGGACAAGGCCCTGCCCGGCTCGGCCCTCTGGCGCCGGGTCAGCAGCCGCACCCAGACCCCGGTCGCCGCGGTGTGGCTGTCGGTGGCGGTCGCCTGCGTGCTGGCCCTGCCGTCGCTGTACTCGGCGACGGCGTACGGCGCGGTCACGGCCATCAACGTCATCGGCATCACGCCCGCGTACGCCATCCCGGTGCTGCTGCGGCTGCGCGCAGGCGACCGGTTCCGGCCCGGTCCGTGGAACCTGGGCCGGTGGAGCAGGCCGATCGGCTGGACCGCGGTGTTGTGGGTGGCGTTGGTCACGGTGCTGTTCTGCCTGCCGCAGTCGTCGCCGGTGACCGTCGACACGATGAACTACGCCTCGGTCGCCCTCGCCGTCGTACTGGTCCTGGCCAGTGTGTGGTGGTACGTCGCCCGCCGTTCGTACGGAACACCCACGACCGCCGCCTACGGCACCGACCGCGACCAGGCCGAACTGGCCGAGGGCATCGTCTGAGCCGCCTGCCCGCCGCGCCGGTCCCGGTACGAACTGCCGTGCCGGATACGGCAGGATGAACGATCGCGCCGGCCGTCGGTCCTCCGTACCGGCCGGCGCGATCGCACATCCCGGAATCGAGCAGGTGACAACGTGACGCAACTTCACATCCGGCCGTCGGCGGCCCCGTGCGCCGCAGCACAACTCCCCGGAGGTGACCGGTGAACCGCGCGCTGACCCTGGACGATCTCATCCTCTCCGGCGTCGCCCTGGCCGCGGGCCTGTTGGCGGCCTTCCTGTCGCGCACGCTGCTGCGCTGGCTGGCCAAGCACGCCAAACGCACCCGCTGGAGCGGCGACGACGTCATCGTGGACGCGCTGCGGACCGTGGTGCCGTGGGCGGCGATCGCCGGGGGCGCGGCGGCGGCGGGCGCGGTGCTGCCGCTGACCAGGACGGTCCAGCGCACCGTCAACCAGAGCCTGACGGTGCTGCTCATCTTCGTCGTGACAGTGTCGGCGGCCCGGGTGATCGCCGGGCTGGTGCGGACCGTCACCCAGTCCCGCTCCGGCGTCGCCGGGTCGGCCACGATCTTCGTCAACATCACCCGGATCCTGGTCCTGGCGATCGGCTTCCTGGTGGTGCTGCAGACGCTGGGCATCTCCATCGCGCCGCTGCTCACCGCCCTGGGTGTCGGCGGTCTGGCGGTCGCGCTCGCCCTGCAGGACACCCTCGCCAACCTCTTCGCCGGCGTCCACATCCTCGCCTCCAAGACCGTCCAGCCCGGCGACTACATCCGGCTGAGCACCGGCGAGGAGGGCTACGTCGAGGACATCAACTGGCGCCAGACGACCGTCCGCCAGCTCTCCAACAACCTGGTCGTCATCCCCAACGGTCAGCTCGCGAAGACGAACATGACCAACTTCACGCGGCCCGAGCAGCAGTTGACGGTCCTGGTGCAGGTGGGGGTCGGCTACGACAGCGACCTGGAGCACGTGGAGCGGGTGACCACCGAGGTCGTCGCCGAGGTGATGCACGGGATCACCGGCGCCGTGCCCGAGCACGAACCGGCCGTCCGCTTCCACACCTTCGGCGACTCCCGCATCGGCTTCACGGTCATCCTGGGCGTCGGCGAGTTCAGCGACCAGTACCGGATCAAGCACGAGTTCATCAAGCGCCTGCACCGGCGGTACCGCGAGGAGGGCATCCGCATCCCGGCGCCGACGCGGACGGTGGCGTTGCAGCAGGGGTCGGCCGTCATCCCGCAGCAGCGCAGCGGCGCCGACGTGGCGTCGAGTTCCGCCGCCGTCGGCTAGTACCGGACGGCCCGTGGGCGGCGTACAGCGCCCCGCCAGGTCGGCGGGACCCGGAGCACGGCTTCGGCGTCCACGGGCCGAGAGTCATATGCTCGAAACGGCATGATGTCTTCCCCGGAATCCTCGATACCCGATCGGACGACTCGCTCGCTCGACCAACGCCTGGACGCGATCGCGCGCCATCCGTTCCGCGCGAAGTTCCATCTGCGCGGGCGGGACCAGGCCACCGCCGAACTGCGCGGCCCCTCCACGATGCGATGGCACGCCTACGACCTCGTCGCCAAGCGGCTGGCACCGGCCGAGCCGTACAAGGACGGCAAGCAGACCCCTTACCGGGGCCACCCGGTCTTCGTCGCCCAGCACGCAACCGCGACGTGCTGCCGTACCTGCCTCCAGCGCTGGCACGGAATCCCGAAAGGGCGGGAACTGAGCCGCGCGGAGCGCGCCTACGTGGTGGACGTGATCTGCCGCTGGATCGAGCGCGAGGTGGCGGGCGCAGGGACCTCCGCCCGCCACGACTGACGGCAAAACCTCGGCGTCAGCTCGGCCTACGCTTCCGGACGTCAGAGGGTGGCCGAGGCGTCGTGGTAGTGCCCGCCCCTGCGGGCGTGCGGGGCGACCAGTGAGGTGTTCACCGGGGTCACCGTCCAGTCCGGGTGGCCGGGCATCCGCGGCGTCTTGGTGCCGTACAGCCACTCCCGCAGGAAGCCGGACAGGTCCGGGCCGGAGACCTCCGAGGCGACGGCGATGTAGTCCTGAGTCGTCGCCGAGGAGTTGCGGTACCGGGCGAGGAAGGTGCGCTCGATGGCGGCGAAGGCCTCCTCGCCGACGGCCTGCCTGAGCGCGTACAGGACCAGCACGCCGCCCAGGTAGCGCTGGCTGTCGAACAGGTTGGCCGCGTTCGGCGCGGCGACCGGGCCGGAGTCGTGCCGCCACTGGTCGCCGCGGGCGTAGGTGTCCTTCATCCGGGCCTCCATCGTGGTCAAGCCCAGGGAGTCCGGCCAGCCGCGCTCGTAGCGGTACAGCAGCCCGTAGAAGTCGGCGTGTCCCTCGTTCAGCCACAGGTCGGCCCAGGTGGCGGGGCTGACGCTGTTGCCGAAGTAGGAGTGGACCAGTTCGTGCATCATGTGCGAGCCGATCTTCTTCTCCTCCTGGAGCAGGAACTTCGGCTTGAACAGGGTGAGGGTCTGGGTCTCCAGGCCCGTGAAGTCGAAGGCGTTCGGGTCGTCGGAGTTGCACGGCAGCAGGCCGTACGTCTCGAACGGGTAGGCGCCGAGCCGCTGCTCCAGCCACTGGACCAGGCCCGGGTCAGCGCGAGCGCCGGTTCCAGGGCGGCGGCGCGGGTGGTGGGCACGACGTCGCGCAGCGGCAGGCCGTGCAGGCCCTGCCGGTCCTTGACGACGTAGTCCCCGACCGTGATCTGCACCAGCTCGGTGGCCATCGGGGAGCGGGAGCGGTACGTGTACGCGGTCCGGTCGCCGTCCAGGCTCTCGGTGCGGACCAGGAGGCCGCCTGCGACGCCGCGCAGGCCGTTCGGGACCGTGATGCGGAAGGTGAAGTCCGCCTTGTCGGAAGGGTGGTCGTTGCAGGGGAAGACGGTGTGCGCCGAGTTCGGCTGGCCGCACACCGCGAACCCCTCGGGGGGTGGCGACCCAGCCGGTGTGCGGCAGGGCGCGGCGCGGGTCGGCGGAGTACTCCACGCAAAAGGTGACCCAGGCCTTCTCGGGCAGGGCGCGCTCAGGTGTGATCCGCAACTTCTCGTCGACCTGTTCGAAGATGGCGGTGCGGTCGGCCACGCGGACGGCCCGTATGTCCAGGCGAGGGCGTCGAGCGAGAGGCGGGTCAGGGGCCGGGTGGTGCGGATCGCCAAAGTCGCCGTGGCGTCGACGAGCTTCGTCGTCGCGTCGTAGGAGAGGTCGAGGTGGTGGGCGGTGACGCGGTAGCCGTCGTTGCCGAGGCTCGGGAAGACGGGGTCGCCGAGGGTCTCGGGGCCCGGGGAGCCCCCGTCCCCCGGGTCGGCGGGCCGGGCCTGCGCCGGGGGATCCCGCGGTCAGCGCCGCGGCCGTGCCGATCAGGGCGCCGCCGGGGCCGTCACTCTGGTGCGATATCTCATGGTCCGCTTTCGCTCGGGCGGCCGGGTGGTCGGTCCGGCCGTCGGATCAAGGGGCCGATCTCCTTCCTTGACCGCAAAAAAGCGGGTTCTGGTTGCATGAACACGTCACCCGGTCGGGCAGATCCGCCCCCGGCCCCTGTCGAGTCGGGGTCGATCACGAGATATCTTGATGTCGAGCAATGTTGCAGACGTGGAGCGGAGCACCCGGTGACTGACTCGACCATCATCTATACGCACACTGACGAGGCCCCGGCCCTGGCGACGTATTCCTTCCTGCCGGTGGTCCAGGCGTACGCCTCGCAGGCGGGTGTCGCTGTGGAGACCCGTGACATCTCGCTGGCCGGGCGCATCATCGCCGTGTTCCCGGAGTACCTGACCGAGGACCAGCGGATCCCGGACGCGCTGTCCGAGCTGGGCGAGCTGGCCAAGAAGCCCGAGGCCAACATCATCAAGCTGCCGAACATCTCGGCATCCCTCCCGCAGCTCAAGGCCGCGATCGCCGAGCTGCAGGGCAAGGGCTACGCGCTGCCGGACTACCCGGACGACCCGAAGACCGACGAGGAGCGCGAGATCCGCGCCCGCTACGACAAGGTCAAGGGCTCCGCCGTCAACCCGGTCCTGCGTGAGGGCAACTCCGACCGCCGCGCCCCCGCCTCGGTCAAGAACTACGCCAAGACCCACCCGCACCGCATGGGCCCGTGGAGCCCCGAGTCCAAGACCAACGTGGCGACCATGGGCGAGAACGACTTCCGCTCCACCGAGAAGTCCGTCGTCATCGCCGAGGACGGCGCGCTGCGCATCGAGCTGGTCGGCGACGACGGCTCCACCACCGTGCTGCGCGAGTCCGTACCCGTCCTCAAGGACGAGGTCGTCGACGCCTCCGTGATGCGCGTGGCCGCGCTGCGCGAGTTCCTCGCCGCGCAGGTCGCCCGCGCCAAGCAGGAGGGCGTGCTGTTCTCCGTGCACCTGAAGGCCACGATGATGAAGGTCTCCGACCCGATCATCTTCGGCCACGTGGTGCGCGCCTTCTTCCCGAAGACGTTCGCGAAGTACGGCGAGACGCTCGCCGCGGCCGGCCTGATCCCGAACGACGGTCTGGGCGGCATCTTCAAGGGTCTGGAGAACCTGCCGGAGGGCGCCGAGATCAAGGCCTCCTTCGACGCCGAGCTCGCCGAGGGCCCGGAGCTGGCCATGGTCGACTCCGACAAGGGCATCACCAACCTGCACGTGCCCTCCGACGTGATCGTCGACGCCTCCATGCCGG
The DNA here is from genome assembly GCF_040608235.1 of Streptomyces sp. NPDC005202. Classification (NCBI taxonomy): domain Bacteria; kingdom Bacillati; phylum Actinomycetota; class Actinomycetes; order Kitasatosporales; family Streptomycetaceae; genus Streptomyces; species Streptomyces sp. NPDC005202. Next base: position 44,795 of record NZ_JBEXHW010000013.1, read on the forward strand.
CCATGATCCGCACCTCCGGCCACATGTGGGGCCCGGACGGCCAGGAGCACGACACCCTCGCGGTCCTGCCGGACTCCAGCTACTCCGGCGTCTACCAGGCCGTGATCGACGACTGCCGCGCCCACGGCGCCTACGACCCGGCCACCATGGGCTCGGTCCCGAACGTCGGCCTGATGGCGCAGAAGGCCGAGGAGTACGGCAGCCACGACAAGACCTTCGAGATCCCGGTCACCGGCACCGTCCGCCTGGTCGACCAGAACGGCAACGTCGTCCTCGAACAGTCCGTCTCCGCCGGCGACATCTTCCGCGCCTGCCAGACCAAGGACGCCCCGATCCGCGACTGGGTGAAGCTGGCCGTCACCCGCGCCCGCGCCACCGGCGACCCGGCGGTGTTCTGGCTGGACGAGACCCGCGCCCACGACGCCAACCTGATCGCCAAGGTCAAGCAGTACCTGCCGGAGCACGACACCGAGGGCCTGGACATCCGGATCCTCAACCCGGTCGAGGCCACCAAGCTGTCCGTGGAGCGCATCCGGCGCGGCGAGAACACCATCTCCGTCACCGGCAACGTGCTGCGCGACTACCTGACCGACCTGTTCCCGATCCTGGAGCTGGGCACCAGCGCCAAGATGCTGTCGATCGTCCCGCTGATGGCGGGCGGCGGCCTGTTCGAGACGGGCGCCGGCGGCTCCGCGCCCAAGCACGTGCAGCAGCTGATCAAGGAGAACTACCTGCGCTGGGACTCCCTGGGCGAGTTCTTCGCCCTGGTGCCGTCCTTCGAGCAGTACGCCAAGACCACCGGCAACGCCCGCGCCCAGGTCCTCGCCGACACCCTCGACCGCGCGACGGCGACCTTCCTCAACGAGAACAAGTCCCCGACCCGTCGCCTCGGCGGCATCGACAACCGCGGCAGCCACTTCTACCTGTCCCTGTACTGGGCGCAGGAGCTGGCCCGGCAGACCGACGACGCGGACCTGGCCAAGGCCTTCGCGCCGCTCGCCGAGACGCTCGCCGCGAACGAGCAGAAGATCGTCGACGAGCTGATCGCCGTCCAGGGCAAGCCGGCCGACATCGGCGGCTACTACCAGCCCGACCCGGCCAAGGCCGCCGCGGTCATGCGCCCATCGGCCACCTGGAACGAGGCGCTCGCGTCCCTGAGCTGACCCCTGACCCACCAGGCCTGACGGCCCCTCACCGCTCCGCCCCGACCGGCACCGCCCGGCCGGGGCGGAGCCGTTTTGTGACGGCTGGATGTCACCGCCGACGTGGCGCTGGTGCGCCGTGACCAGTTGTGGTTACCTCGTCGCATGACCGTGCTCGTGACCCGCCGCCACGTCGATTTCGTGCGCGTCACCACCACGGGTGGTCGCGCCGCGAGCTGACGCTCCGCTCCGGTTTCCGCTGCACCTCGCGTCACCTTTCCCCTTTCCCCTCCCTCGCGTTCCGCGTGTCCGCACGCGCGCCCGAGCATGTCCCGCTCCGCACGCCGCACTTCGCACTCCGCATTCGCACTCCGCATTCGCACTCCGCACTCCGCACTTCGCACAACGCACGCCGCACTCCGTACGAGGAGCACCATGAGCCAGCCCATCGACTCCGTCACCGCCGGTCACACCCCTGAGGAGACCCCGGCCGGGCCCGACACCTCGGCCTGGTCGTTCGAAACCAAGCAGATCCACGCCGGAGCCGCGCCCGATCCGGCGACCGGCGCGCGGGCGACGCCGATCTACCAGACCACCTCGTTCGTGTTCCGGGACACCCGGCACGCCGCCGACCTGTTCTCGCTGGCGGAGCCCGGCAACATCTACACCCGCATCCACAACCCCACCCAGGACGTCTTCGAGCAGCGCGTCGCCGCCCTGGAGGGCGGGGTCACGGCCGTGGCACTGTCCTCCGGGCAGGCCGCGGAGACCCTGGCGATCCTGACGCTGGCGAGCTCCGGGGACCACATCGTCTCCAGTGCCTCCCTGTACGGCGGCACGTACAACCTGTTCCGGCACACGCTGCCCAGGCTGGGCATCCAGGTGTCGTTCGTGGACGACCCGGACGACCTCGACGCCTGGCGGGCGGCGATCCGGCCGGACACCAAGGCCCTGTTCGCGGAGACGCTCGGCAATCCCCGCGGCAACGTGCTCGACGTGCGGGCGGTCGCGGACGTGGCGCACGCGGCGGGCGTGCCGCTGATCGTGGACAACACGGTCCCGACCCCCTATCTGCTGCGGCCCGTCGAGCACGGCGCGGACATCGTGGTGCACTCGGCGACCAAGTTCCTCGGCGGCCACGGCACCGCGATCGCGGGTGTCGTGGTGGACGGCGGCACGTTCGACTTCGGTGCGCACGCCGACCGCTTCCCCGACTTCATCGAGCCGGACCCCAGTTACCACGGGCTGCGGTACTGGCCGGCGCTCGGCCCGGGCGCCTTCGCCGTCAAGCTGCGGGTGCAGCTCCTGCGCGACCTCGGTCCGGCGCTCTCCCCGCACTCCGCGTTCCTGCTGCTGCAGGGCGTGGAGACGCTGAGCCTGCACATCGAACGGCACTCCGCCGTTGGAGGCGGGCGGTGAACTCCCGGGCGTCCGGCTTGCGTTCGAGACGTGGGGGCGGCTCGCGCCCGACCGCTCCAACGCCGTGCTGGTGCTGCACGCGCTCACCGGGGACAGTCATCTCGCCGGGCGCGCCGGTGCCGGTCATCCCACGCCCGGCTGATGGGAGGGGCTGGTCGGCCCCGGCCTGGCGCTCGACACCGACCGCTGGTTCGTCGTCGCCCCGAACGTGCTGGGGGGGCTGCCAGGGCAGTACGGGACCGGCCTCGCTCCGCCCGGACGGGCGGCGGCGCTGGGGCGTCGGCGACCTGTTCGATCCGCTGTGCCCGACCCGCCAGTTACTCGACCGCATCGGCACGAAGTGGACGTCGATGACGGTCAAAGTGCTGGCCGACGCGGCACCGGGCAAGGTCCGCTTCGCAGAGCTGCGGCGCCGTATGCCGGGCGTCTCCCAGAAGATGCTGTCCGCCACGCTGCGCAGTCTCGTCCGGGACGGTCTGGTCGCCCGCCGCGTCGAACCCACGGTGCCGCCCCGCGTGCACTACCGGCTCACCGAGCTGGGCCTCTCCCTCGACGGCCCGCTCGCCGCCTCTGCGCGCCTGGGCCGAGCAGCACATGGCGGACATCGAACACCACAACCGGCTCACCGACGAAGCCCGGAGCAGGCCCGCGCAGTCCTCCGCCGGTGCCGGGGCGGGTGTTCCCGGACCCTTCGACGGTGTGACACCTTGATCCTGCCGCACACCACTGACAACGCCCCTGGAGCAGCCCTGTGCCCGACGCCGCACCGTCCTTCGACGTCCTGCCCGGCGCGGGCGACTCGCCCGTGATCCTGCATGTGCCGCACTCGGCACGGGAGATACCGCCCGCGGTGCGTGCGGGCATCGTGCTGGACGACGCGGCGCTGGAGCGGGAGCTGGACCACATCACCGACGCGCACACCGCGGAGCTCGCCGAGGAGGCGGCCGGCCTGTCCGCCGTGACCCCCTGGCGGTTCGTCAACCGGCTGTCGCGGCTGGTCGTCGACCCGGAACGGTTCCCGGACGAGCGGGAGGAGATGCTCGCCGTCGGCATGGGCGCGGTGTACACCCGGACCACGCACCGAGACGTCCTGCGGCCCGCGGACACCGACCCCGAGCCGTTGCTCGAGCGCTACTTCCGCCCGTACGCCCGGGCGATGACCGAGGCGGTGGCCGACCGGCTGGCCGCCACCGGACGGGCCGTGATCATCGACGTCCACTCCTACCCCCGCGCCGCCCTGCCGTACGAACTGCACGGCGAGGGCCCGCGGCCGCCCGTGTGCCTGGGCACCGACTCCTTCCACACGCCGCCCGAACTGGCCGACCTGGCCCGCAAGGTGTTCGCCGGCTGCGGAGAGACGGGGATGGACAGCCCGTTCGGCGGCGCCTATGTCCCGCTGGAGTTCTACGGCACGAACGCCCGCGTCGGCGCCCTGATGGTGGAGATCCGCCGGGACACGTACATGACCGAGCCGGGTGGTCCCGCAGGCCCCGGACTTACCCGGCTCGCGGCGGCGCTGGCCGCCCTCGTCGACGGCGTCTCCCGCTGACCTCCGGCTGGAGCACTCCGGCGCGACAGGCGGCCGCAACGCGGCCAGGGTGGGTGTATGACGCAGGAGATCACCACCCTGACCGACCGGGCGACGCCGCCCCCGGTACGGGACTGGCCCGCGCTGGACCTGGGACCTGCTGGACCTGGGACCTGGTGGGCACGGAGTTCGACCCGGTTCTCGCCGACCTGATGCGCGAGGGCCCGATCACCGTGTCCGCCTGCCGCACGGCGAGGGGTGGGCGTGGCTGGTCACCCTCTACCCACGACGTGAAGCTGATCACGAACGTCGCCCCGCTCAGGCCCGCAGCCACTCCGTGACGACCACCTCCCCGCCCGCCCGCAGCCGGAGCGCGAACGGACCGGTGGGCGGTGCGTCGCCCGTGAAGCGGCCCATGTCGTCGGCGGTGAGGGGCGCTCCCGGCTGGGGGCCGCTGAGCACCTCGATGCGGGCCGGCTGCGGCGGGAGCACCTGCCCCATCAGGCCCTCCCCGGTGACCTCGACGTCGACGGTCAGCTCACCGGCTTGGAAGGTCAGCATCCGCGGCACGTCCGTCGACCCCCGGACGGGGATGGCGTCGACCAGCGAGTCGAAGGTCAGCTCGGCGATGCGGGCGTCCAGGTCGTGCAGCGTGTAGGCCTCGACGGCCAGTTGGCGCAGCTCGTCCGGCACCGGGTCCAGGATGCCGGCGGCCTGCCGCAGCTCCTCCTCCAGGAATTCCTCGTCGAACTCCTCGTCGTGGAAGCCCTCTTGCCCGAGGGGGCCGTCGTCGTTGTCGCTCACAGCGTCCCCCGTGCGTCGAGTCGTGCGCGCAGGCGCCGCAGGCAGCGCTGGCGCAGAGGTCCGATGCTGCCCACGGCGATGCCCAGTGCGGCGGACACCTCCTGGTAGCTGGGCGGTGGCGAGGCCATCATCACGCGCAGCAACTGCCGGCATCGCTCGCCGAGTTCCTCGAACTCCTGCCACAGCCGCCGGATCCGCTCGCTCTGGGCCACGGCCTCCTCGGAGTCGAGCAACGACTGCTCGGGCGTACGGTCCTCGCTGACCCGGTCGAGCAGTTGCGGATCGTCCGTCACCGTCAGCCGGCTCAGGCTCCTGAGTGTCTTCAGGCACTCGTTCCGCGCGGTGCTCGCCAGCCACGACCCCGCCTTGTCGGGTTCCCGGATCCGCCCGAGGTGCTGGGCGAAGCGGAACCAGACGGTCTGGTACACCTCGTGCCCGTCGGCGTCGGAGAGCCGGTGTGCGCGCACGACCGACCACACCAGCGGGCTCAGCCCTTCCACCAGCGCTTTCCAGGCCGCCGCATCACCGTCGACGGCGGACTGGACGAGCGCGCCGACATCTGCACGGTCCACGGCTCCACCCCTCGTGTACGGCAAGTCATCGTACGCCGTGGAGGGGACGGCTTCGGCCCTCATGCCGACGGAGCGAGACGCACCACCGGGACCGGGCGCCACGTGGGCGGACGCAGCGCCGGTACGTGCGCCCCGCGCACTTCCGCGTACTCGGCGTTCGCTTCGAGCAGTTGGCGCCGCGCCGCGCGCGGGTCGCGCTCCTTGTGCGCCGTCATGTGCGTGGCGACCATGCCGGCGGCCACGGGGGTGGCGAAGGAGGTCCCGCTCCAGTGCGCGAACCCCTCGAACATCACCTGGTCCGGCTTGGCCGAGGCGCTCTCCTGCCCCTCGCTCAACACTCCGGTGTGCCGCGGGTACTGGCAGGTGCAGGCGTAGGTGAAGCCGAACCGGCAGGCGTCGTACGTGGAGTGCTGGTAGACGTACGGGACGGGCGCGTCGAAGCCGGCCAGGGCGCTGGTGAGCCGCTCGCCGGGGGCGTAGGCCTTCACCCAGGCGCCGTGGTTGGAGAAGCAGGCGCCGAACTCGCCGTCGCTGCGCAGCGCTCCGACCGACAGCACGGAGTCGGCGTAGTCGGGAAGGTCGGCGTAGGCGGCGGGCCAGAAGGGCGTGGCGCTGGCGTTGTTGCCGGCCGCCGCGACGAGCAGGGTGCCCTGCGCGCGCAGCTCCTGCATGAAGTTCTCCACGCCGACCAGGCCGTCGGTGCGGCCGTTGGAGGTGCCGGCGGAGAGGCTGATGATGTGGGGCCAGCCGTGCTGGTCGACGGCCTCGAAGAGCTTGTGCCCGAAGTCGGACTCCAGGATGGCACCGGCGTCGTTGAGCGTGCCCCGGACGGTGATGTCCGTGTTGGGTGCGACGGCCGCCACCAGCCCGGCGATGAACGTGCCGTGGCCGACGTACTGTTGGAGGATGCCCGTGTCGTCGGTCTCCGTGACCTGGCCGTCGCCCTGGACGTGGGCCAGCAGCGGCAGGGACCGGTAGTCGTGCATGAGGCCGGTGTCGATGACGAGGACGCCGACGGCGGTGTCCGGGTCGTGGGCGGTCTCGGCGGGCGCCGGGTTGGTGCCCTGGGTGAGCGGGGCGGGCACGGGCTCGTCGCCGGGGCAGGCGTTGACCGCGATGGACACGACGTGGTTGCGGCTGACCAGCCGCCGTCCGGCCCGCCCCTCGTGCTCGCGCAGGGCCCGCAGCGCGTGCGCGACGGCGCGGTCGCCGCGGCGGTCGCCGTGGCCGGGGTCGCCGACCTGGATACGGGTGATGCCGGTGCGGTTGGTCTCCGGGCTCGCGCGGCGCACATGGTCCGCGGTCAGACCGGTCGCCTCGGTGAAGTGGGAGCGCACGGTGTCCTCGACCAGCCGCGCCTCCTCGCCGTCGCGGGCGAGGACGACGCCCTTCTCGTAGAAGAACTCGGCCGAGTCGTCCGGGCCCATCGCCAGCGGGACGTCGGGCATCGAGCGCTGGATCTGGTCGAACTGCTCGTGAAATCGCTGAGGTGCCATGGCGTGTCCTCCCGTTGAGCGGCGGTCGTCAGTCAGAGCCGCGCGGCTGTTGCTTGATACAGCGCCAAACCTGTGTGACGCGGTTCCAGGGGCCACTACCATCCGAGGAGTGACAGCGGGAAGCGACTCGGTTCTCGAACTCCTGCCGATGGTCTTCGCCGCCCCGGGCGAGGCCCTGGCGCGCGCCCGGGGGCTGCTCGACGCGGGTCCGTCGCCGTTGCACGCGTCCGTCGCCCACCAGGTGATCGGCATCTGGCAGCGGGACTTCGGCGACATGCGCCTGGCCCTGCGGCATCTGCGGCGCGCCCGGGATCTGGCGGCGCGGGCGGAGTCGGCCGACCGGGAGGCCGACGTGCTGGCCACACTCGGGGTCGCGCTGGTGCACGCGGGGCGCACGCGGCACGGTCTGGAGGCGTTCGAACGGGGTGTCGCGCGCGGGACGGGACACACCCGGGCGCGCGTGCTGTACCGGCGGGCGTACGTCTGGTGGGTGCTGGGCCGGCACCGCGAAGCGCTGGAGGACGTACGCCGGGCGATCCCCGTGCTGCGGCAGGCGGACGACGTGATCTGGACGGCGCGAACGCTGACGCTGCGGGCCACCGTGCATCTGGCGCTCGGAGCGGTGGAGCGGGCCGACGCCGACTTCACCGCGGCCGAGGCGCTGTGGGACACCACCGGCCAGGAGCACGACAAGGCCGACGCCGTGGAGAGCCGGGGCCTCGCGGCCTTCCGTCAGGGCGACATCCCGGCGGCGCTGCGGCTGCTCGACGAGGCCGAGGAGCGGTACGCCAAGCTCGGCACGCCGACGTTCATGCTCAACATCCGGCGCTGCGAGGTCCTGATGGCCGCGGGGCTCGCCCCCGAGGCGCTGGCCGAGGCCGATGCGGCGATCGCGGAACTCGACGGCATCGGCGGCCAGTCCACCCGCAAGGCGGAGCTGCTGCTGGCCGCCGCCCGCGCCGCGCGGCTGGCCGGTGACCCGCACACGGCGATTGCCCGGGCGGCCGTGGCCGTACGGCTGTTCGCCGGGCAGCGGCGCACCTGGTGGGAGACGCATGCCCGGCTGGTGCTGATAGAGGCGCGGGTCGCGACCGGGCGCCGCTCCGGGCGGCTGGTCGCGGACGCCGCCGCGGTGGCCGAGCGGCTGGCCTCCTTCGGCTCGCCGGCCGCACCGGAGGCGTCGCTGCTGGCGGGCCGGATCGCGCTCGCCCTGGGCTGGACCGCGGACGCGAAACGGCACCTGTCCGTCGCCGCGCGCAGCCGCCGCAGCGGGCCGCCGCCGGCGCGGATGACGGGCTGGGCCGCGCAGGCGCTACGGGCGCGGGCGGCCGGCTCGGGCCGGGGCGTGCTGGAGGCCTGCCGGCGCGGGCTCGACGTGCTCGACGACCACCGGATGACGCTCGGCGCCTCGGAGTTACGCGCCCGGGCGACCGCGCAGGGGGCCGAGCTGGCCGCGCTGGCCCAGCAGGCCAGCCTCGCCTCGGGCGAGCCGCGGCGGCTGCTGGTGTGGAGCGAGCGCTGGCGGGCCACCGTGCTGTCCGCGCCGCCCACCCGGCCGCCCGCCGACCCGGCGCTGCTCAGCGGCCTGACCGCCTTCCGGGAGATCGCCGCCCGCGCGGAGGCCGCCCGCAGGGACGGCTATCCGGTCCCGGCGCTGGAGCGGGAACAGCGGCGGCTGGAGCGGGAGATCCGTTCCCGCACCCTGCACCTGCGCGGCGACAGGCCGGGCGGCAGCGACCGGTTCGATCCGGCTCGCCTGCTGGAGCGGCTGGGCGACGGGCGGCTGGTCGAACTCGCCGTGATCGACGGGCGGGTGCACGTGCTGCTGTGCGGCGAGGGGCGCGTGCGCCGGTTCGAGGCGGGCCGGCTCGCGGAGGCGGTGACCGAGGCGGAGCACGTGCAGGCCGGGCTGCGCCGTCTGGCGCACCCGGGCGCACAGGCCCGGCTGCCACTGGTGGAGGCGGCGGGCCGCCGCCTGGAGGAGCTGCTGCTGGGCCCGGCCGCGCGGCACCTGGGCTCCGGTCCGGTCGTGGTGGTGCCGCCGGGCTCGCTGCACCGGGTCCCCTGGGCGCTGCTGCCGTCCCTGCGGGAGCGGGTGCTGAGCGTGTCGCCCTCGGCGAGCAGTTGGCTGCGGGCCCGCGAGACCGAGCCGCCGCCGGGCGGCGGCCAGGTGCTGGTGCGCGGGCCGGGCCTGGCGACCGGGGGCGCGGAGGTGCCGGAACTGGCCGGCCGGTACGGCACGCCGACCGTCCTGGAGGACGACGACGCCCACGTGGCGCGCGTGCTTCAGGAGCTCGACGGGGCCGCGCTCGCGCACATCGCTGCGCACGGCACCTTCCGCGCGGACAGCCCCCTGTTCTCGTCGCTGACGATGGCGGACGGCCCGCTCATCGTGCACGACTTCGAGCGCCTGGACAGCAGCCCGTACCGGATCATCCTGTCCTGCTGCGACACCGCCCGGTTCGCGTCGGTCGGCGCCGACGAACTCCTCGGCCTGGTCACCGCGTTGCTGCCGCTGGGCACGGCCGGGGTGGTGGCGTGCAGTGCGCCCGTCAACGACGCCGCGGTGGTGCCGCTGATGCTCGCGCTGCACAAGGGGCTCGGCGCCGGCCTGTCCCTGGCCGAGGCGCTGCGTGACGCGCGGGCCTCGCTGCCGGGCGACGCGGTGCACCAGGCCACGGGGTGGGCGTTCTCGGCGTTCGGGGCGGCGTGACGGCCGCGGAGGTGGCCGACGCCGCCCCCGCCTCATGCCGACTGCGCGTCGGGCAGCTCCATCAGCCACGGCAGCGCACCCCGATCGCTCGCGCCGAGCCGGGCGTAGGCGCTGTAGAGGTGGTTGCCGACGGTCCGCACGGACAGGGTGAGCCGTTCTGCGATCTGCCGGTTGCTCAGACCCGCGGCCGCGAGCGTGACGATCTGCCGCTGCCGGGCGGTGAGGCCGCCCAGCACCAGCCCTGACAGCGCCGGGGTGCGGGCACCCTGGCAGCGGCGGGCCAGCGCGACGGCACGCGTGCGTGCCCTGCGGGGCGGCGCGCGGGTCGCGGTGCGCCCGTACGGCCTGTGCGTGTGCCTCGGCCGCGAACAGCAGGAACCCCCGCTTCTCGAGCGCCTCGGCCGCCCGGTCGAGGGCGGGCCCGTCGCCGCGGGCGAGGGCGTCGGCGAGCAGGGCGAACGGCCCGTCGTCCGGCAGCCGTTCGGCGGCCGTGATCGGAGCGCCGAGGCGTACGGCGTCGTACAGGGAGAGCGGGTCGCCCTCGTCGATCCCTTCCAGCGCACCGTCGATGTCACCGCGCGCCGCCGCCAGCCAGGTGGCCGCCTGTGCCGTCTGCGTCCCGTCGGCGGCCGTCGCGTCACCCGACTGGGCAGCCGCCAGGGCGAGTTCGGCACGGCAGTCCGGATCGTCCGGAGTCCCCCGCAGGCCTTTGCGCGCCCATGCGGTTGCCTCCCGCAGCTCCCCCCGCAGCCGCGAGAACCGCGCCCGCACGGCCGCGTACCCGGCCGGCAGCGGCGCGCCCTCCTGCACCAGCCACTCCCCCACGGGCGTCGGCAGCGCCCGTACGTCGGCCTTTTCGATCCTCCGCGTCAGCGCGGCCGCTTCGGCCCGGAGGGCCGGTCCGCACTGCTCCGGCGTACGGGCCAGCCGCCCGGCCCGCAGCCGTCCGGCCGCGGCCCGCAGCGCCGGGCCGTGCAGGGGGTGGGCGAGGCGGACGGCCCCCAGATCGCCGACGCCGACCGGGCCCTCGGCCTCGAGGTGTTCGAGAATGTGCAGGTCGAGTAGGTTCATGTCGAGCGGGAGGGGTTCGGCGAAGGCGAGCCGTTCGAGGGTCTCCCGCTCTTCGGGGCGGGCGCGGTCGAGAACCTGCGACGTCCGCTCCCGGACGGTCGCGGTGAGCGGAACCGGGCCCCGCCAGGCCCACTCGTCCGCGTCCGGCGAGCGAAGCGGGATGGGGGTCCCCCCGGCCGGAGGCTGGGAGAGGGTCAGCGCTCCGCGCTCGCGTGCGGTTTTCTCCGTGCGCGGCGATGTCAGTGGGGGCCGATAGGTTCGGGGCATGAGTTCGGGCTGAGTGTGTATCTGCTGGACGTTGCCGCGACGCGTGCACTCGTCGGGTCCGGTGACGGCCAGCTTCTTCAGGTGATCCGCGACAGCTTCGGCGACCAGCTGGCGCACGACGACGACTACTTCCGGTACGAGATCGAGCCGGGTGCCCCGACGGCCTACGAGGCACTGCAAGCCGTGGTGCACGGCGGGCCGTTCAGCGACGACAAGGACCACGCTTCCAGTACGGCTACGCGTAGCAGCGGCTGTGCGACCTCACCGGTTCCTTCCTGCCCAACGACTGCTTCACACCGCACCGGGGCGACTGGCTGTCAGTGGTCGACGAGGGGCTGGCAGCGCTGCGCATCACCGCAGTGTCCGTCGAAGCCTTCAGCTACGCCGACCTGCCCCATCCCCTGCCCTACGCGTCCACCCCGGGCTGCGGCACCTGGACACCCGAGCAGATAGCCCAGGCACTGGAGCAGTTCGAGGCCACCAAGGCCGCGAACCACGCAGGGACAGATGTCGTCGAGGGCGAGCAGGCTGTGGGTGACGGCGATGCGCAGGCCCTGCGGACAGGCGGTCGACAGATGGAGGCGGTAACGGCGCGGCACGGCGTAGTGGCCGCTGCGCGCGTCCCGGCCGATGCGGCCCCGGAAGGCGGGGGCGGGCTGCGCGGGCGGGTGGGCGGCGGACGGTGTGACGGACATGAGTCTCCCCGGGTACGGGCGCGCGGACGTGTGCGCGGCGGAAGCGACGGCGGACAGGGGCGCGCTGCGGAAGCGGCGGCGGACAGGGGGCGCGGCGCTCACCCGTGCGCGCCGCCGGGGACGGTATCCGTCGGGACCGCCGGTCGGCGGGGACGGCATCCGTCGGGACACCGCCGGTCGGCGGGGACGGCAGCCGTCGGGACACCGCCGGTCCGGTTTCGGCGCGCGGGTGGGTCCGACTCAGCCCAGGGGGCTGATCGCGCTGCAGACACGCAGCAGATCGATGTGACGGCGGGAAGTCAGAAGAGGCGACAGCCGAGGCCTGCGGCTCACTCGGCTGGTGACCGGCTCAAGGCGCCCCATGTTTCCCTACCTGTTCACTAGGATTCCCCACTGGAGTGTCGATCCACCTCGATCCGCCGTCAAGAGGGCGTCCGCCGGACCTTCTGCTCGCCGTGCGGGCCGGCCGGCGGGGCGGTGGTGGCCCGCGGGATCAGGTGGGTGGGCAGGACGATGTGCCGGGCGTGGTCCGCGCCGCCCCGCCGGGAGACGGAGGACGAGCGGCCCCGGCAGCATGCCGACCACCCGCACTGGGACCGTGACGAGGTCCACGACATCTACCGCGCCTGGCGCGAGGTGGCCGACGAGTTCCCCGGCGACCGGTCGTTCGTCGCCGAGGCGTGGGCGGACACGCCGGAGCGGCTCGCCGCCTACGTCCGCGCGGACGGCCTGCACACCGCGTTCAACTTCGACTTCCTGATGTCCGGTTGGGACGCGAAGGACCTGCGCGCGGTCATCGACGACTCGCTCGCCATGCTCGGCGTGGTGGGCGCACCGGCCACCTGGGTGCTGTCCAACCACGACGTCATGCGCCACCGAGCCGCTACGGCCGCGGGACGGTCAAGCGGTGGACCGCCAACGAGCCGTACCGTCCCGAAGGCCCCGTGGACCTGGAACTGGGCACCCGACGCGCCCGCGCGGCGGCCCTGCTCATGCTCGCCCTGCCCGGCGGCGCCTACATCTACCAGGGTGAGGAGCTCGGCCTGCCGGAGGTCGAGGACCTGCCCGAGGACGTGCTCCAGGACCCCGTCTGGGAGCGGTCCGGACACACCGACCGCGGCCGCGACGGCTGCCGCGTGCCCATCCCGTGGTGCGGAAAGGCCGCACCGTACGGCTTCAGCCCCGAGGACGCCTCCGCCGCCCCCTGGCTGCCGCAGCCCGCCGGCTGGGGTGAGCTGAGCGTGGAGGCGCAGACCGGGGACGAGACGTCGATGCTGGAGCTCTACCGCAGCGCCCTGCGCCTGCGCCGCAAGCACCCCGCGCTCGGCGACGGCACCCTCACCTGGCTGGACGTCTCCGAGAAAGTCCTGGCCTTCAGCCGAGACCCCGGCTTCGTCTGCGTGGTCAACCTCTCGGCCGAGGCGTACCGGCTGCCCGGTCATACCTCGGTCCTGCTGTCGAGCGGACCCGTGGAGGACGGCCTGCTCGCGCCCGACCACGCGGCCTGGCTCGCGGTGTAGGCGGCCCGCCCCAGGGCGTCTGCCCGCTCGGGCGCACCTTTGGTGGCGGGATGCCGGAGGTGCGCCCCCGTCCCGGGTTCACGCGCGATCGCGGCACCGGAGGGCGGTGAACTGCGCCTCGGGATGCGCGAGTTCGAGGTCGTGTTCGTCGAGGCCGCCGCCCGTGATGGTCACCGTGGCCGCCTTTGGCGGGTAGCCGGTCTCGCTGGGCGACGCTCGGGTCACGCTCGTCGACGCCGCGGGCAACGTCGTGGCGACCCCACCACCGTGACCGACGGGGCGTACGCCTTCCAAGATCCGGAAAGCGGGCAGTCCACCGTGGAGGGGAGGAGTCCGGCGCTGGTGACGGTCGGGAATCGACCGGAGCGTTGGGACCGCGCCCCAGGTGGGTCTATCGTCGGAGTCCTGGGAGCAGAACGACGGGAGGCGGCCGGCCATGGTGCAGGACGAGGCCGTCATCGGCTGCACGGGGAAGTTGCTGATCGGCACGCGCGGAGCGGTCGGTCCCGGCGAGGTCCTGGTGCGCGTCCGAGGCGGCACCGAGACCTTCCTCGCCTGGTCGCAGGAGCCGCTGCCGACCGGGGCGACGGTGCTCGTGGTCGAGTCGCGCGGATGCCGTGAGGTCGACGTCATCGAATGGGCCGACCCTTTGGACGCGTTGGACGGCGACGCCGCCGACGCCTGCCGAGGAGACGAAAATGTTCGGATACCGCGTTCCCGCCCCTGACGAGGCGATGCTCATCTCGGGGGGCCGGCGTGGGCTGGGGGGCGCGCCGTTCCGGGTGGTGACGGGACACGGCAAGTTCGTACTGCCGATCTTCCGCAAGACCCGCTTCCTGACGCTGTCGATGTGCGAGTCGGAGGTGACCGAGACCTGTGTCACCCGGCAGGGCATCGCCCTGCACGTCCGCGCCGTGATCGCGTTCAAGGTCGGCAACGACACCGAAAGCATCATCAACGCGGGACAGCGGTTCCTCTCCGACCAGGACCAGATGTCCGTGCTGACCGGACGGATCTTCGCGGGCCATCTGCGCGCGATCATCGGCTCGATGACAGTCGAGGAGATCGTCACCGAACGGCAGAAACTCGCCGCCGAGGTCCTGGACACGTCGAAGGCGGAGATGGCGAAGATCGGCCTGATCGTCGACTCGTTGCAGATCCAGTCGATCGACGACGGAGACACCGGCTACATCGACGCGATGTCCGCACCCCACAAGGCTGCCATCCGGCGGCAGGCCCAGATCGCCCAGGCCCAGGCCAACCAGGCCGCCGCGGAGGCGGAGCAGGTGGCGGCGCGCAAGCAGGCCGAGTACGCGCGGCAGACCGCGGTGGTGAAGGCCGAGTACTCCGCCGAGGTGGACCGCGCACAGGCGAACGCCGCCCAGGCCGGACCGCTGGCCCAGGCCCACGCGCAGCAGGAGGTGCTCGCCGCCCAGACCGAACTCGCCCAGCGCCAGGCCAAGTTGCGCCAGCAGCAGCTGGTGGCCGAGATCGTGAAGCCCGCCGAGGCCGAGGCCGAGCGGATCAAGGTGCTCGCCATCGCCGAGGCGGAGCGCATGAAGATCCAGGCCGAGGCCGCGGCCTCGCACGACCGCGTCGCACTCGACCGGATGCTGATCGACCAGCTTCCGCTGATCGTGAAGGAGGCCGCGGGTGGCCTCGCCGGCGCCAACGTCAACGTCCTGAACGGCGCGGACGGCCTCGGCGAGATCGCGGCCGGCCTGGTCGCCCAGGGCCTGACGATCCTGGACTCGGTCCGCCAGAACCTGAACGGCCACCACTCCGACGACGCCTCCGCACCGCACGACGGCAAGCTCGAGCTGCAGGGATACCTGCACGCGCCGCAGAAGGACGCCGACGAGAAGAAGCCGACCGACGGATCGGCCGGCGTCGACTAAGGAGGGTGACCTCGGCTCCCATCGCGTGCGCGAACTTCACGGCCACGTGGTTCAGCCCGCCGAGGCCGATGACGGCGACCTTCTTGCCCGGACCGGCGTCCCAGCGCTGGAGCGGCGAGTACGTCGGGATGCCCGCGCACAGCAGCGGGGCCGCCTCGTCCAGGCCGATGTCCTCGGGAATCCTCAGGACGAAGTCCTGGTCGACGACGACGTGGGTGGAGTAGCCGCCCTGGGTGAGGCGCCCTGGGTGAGGGTGCCGTCCTTGTCGATCGAGCCGTAGGTGAGGCGTGGTGCCCTTCGGGCAGTACTGCTCCTCGCCGTGACGGCACGGCGCGCACTCACGGCAGGAGTTGACCATGCAGCCGACGCCGACCCGGTCGCCGACGGCGTACTTGGTCACCTCCGGGCCGACCCCGGTGACGACGCCGACGATCTCGTGGCCGGGTACGACCGGGTAGTCCTTCGCACCCCAGTCGCCGCGCACTGGGGGTCCCCCGCCGAAGGTAGGGGAGGATGTCGGTGTGGCAGATGCCGCAGTACTTGATCTCGATCAGCACGTCGCGCGGGCCGACGTCACGGCGCTCGACCGTGGTCGGGCCGAGCGGTTCGGTCGGGGAAGTGGCGGCGTAGGCGGCGACGGTGAGCATGATTCTCCGATCTCGTGGGCCGGATAGCGGGTGTCGGGCACTGCGGCGGCTGGACATGTTGTTCCGGGGGGGGACAGGCCCCCACCGCCTGCCGGATGCGGCGGCAACCCGTACGAGAGCCCGGGGGCCGGCGCCTCGTACAGGTGGTCTCAGCGGGACCTGGCCTTGGCTCAGGCCAGCGTCGAGGTGTCGATCACGAAGCGGTACCGCACGTCGGAGGCGAGGACGCGGTCGTACGCCTCGTTGATCTTGTCGGCCGGGATGACCTCGACCTCGGCGCCGATGCCGTGCTCGCCGCAGAAGTCGAGCATCTCCTGGGTCTCCGGCAGGCCGCCGATCAGCGAACCGGCGAACGTCCGGCCCTTCATGAGGAGGGAGAAGACGTTGACCGACAGCGGCTCGGCCGGGGCGCCGACGTTGACCAGGGCACCGTCGACGGCCAGCAGGCCGAGGAAGGCGTCCAGGTCGAGCTTGGCGCTGACCGTGTTGATGACGAGGTCGAAGGTGCCGGCGAGCTGCTCGAAGATGGCCGGGTCGCTGGTGGCGTAGTAGTGGTCGGCGCCCAGGCGCAGGCCGTCGTCCTGCTTCTTGAGGGACTGCGACAGGACGGTGACCTCGGCGCCCATCGCGTGCGCGAACTTCACGGCCATGTGGCCGAGCCCGCCGAAGCCGACGACGGCGACCTTCTTGCCGGGGCCGGCGCCGAAGCGGCGCAGCGGGGAGTACGTGGTGATGCCGGCGCACAGCAGCGGCGCGGCGTTGGCCAGGTCGACGTCAGGACGAAGTCCTGGTCGACGACGATATGGGTGGAGTAGCCGCCCTGGGTGAGCCGGCCGTCCTTGTCGATGGAGCCCAAGGTGAGGGTGCCGCCGCCCTGGACACAGTACTGCTCCCGGCCGGCGCGGCAGTACTCGCCTCACGGCAGGAGTCGACCAGGCAGCCGACTCCGACGCGGTCGCCGACGGGTCAGGGGCCGCAGCCACGGCCGCAAGACCTTCCACCACCCCGACGTCGGCGACCTCACCCTCGGCTACCAGTCCATGCAGCTCGAAGGCACCCCCGGCCACCGCCTGATCACCTACTACGCCGAACCCGGCACCCCCGAGCATGACGCCCTGGTCCTGCTCGACATGGCCGCGCACGAGCGCGCCTCGAACGGGTCGGCGCCCAGCCGCACGGCGTCGATGACCACGCCGGACGAGGCGGCCACCCCGTCCTTCTGACCCACGCCGCCCCGCGGGGTCAGCCAGTTGATCGCGGTGCTGTTGCTGCCCCGGTCATGGCGGTCGGTCAGCTTGGTCCCGAGGCCCGTACCGCTGCCGGGGCCGCGGTCAGGGAGCGGTCGGCGCGGGCTCAGGCGATCTCGACGAGGCAACGGCCTGTCCCGCGCTCGCGGGGCTTGTAGCCGGAAGAGGCCCGAGGAGGATAGGTACGGCTGGCCGTGCCAGTGGAACAGGGCGAAGGACGGCAGCGGGTCGGCCGACCGGCCTGGGGGCGGGTCGCACCGGGCGTCAGCCGGGCGACGACCTTCGAGCTGTTCTTCGGCCCCGTCTGCGTCTTCACGCCCACTCAGATCACCGAGTACACGGCGCACGAGCACACCGCCGCGGGCGTGCTGCGCGGGATGCTGCCGGCGCTGGCGTGGTTCTCCTGGTCGGCCTGCGCCCATGATCATCGTCAGCGGGACAGGTCCAGACGGATCCGCTTGTAGGTGCTGGCGGCGCTGTGCAGGGCAGCGCGGAGGTCCGGGCCGGTGGCGACGTCCACGGGGCGACGATTTGGCGACGGAGTCGGTTCTTCGTGGTATCTGCGTGACTGGGACCACGGGTAGGGGCAGAGTGTAGATATGGGTGTCCGAAGGCGCCTTGCGGATCTGTGGCAGCCGTGGCAACCAGGCCATGCGCTGGTGACGGTTCCACTCGTGCTGATCGTTGTGATCACGGTCGTGGACATCCTGATCCCGCACCAGATCCATCTCGGCCCCCTACTGGTCGTCGCCCCCGCCATCACGCTCGCGTTCGCCGGCCCACGACTCACCGCGCTGATCGGCGCACTGGCCGTGATCGCCCAGACGGTCATCGCCGTGCTGCGCGGCGGCTTCAACATCAACTACCAGGTGCAGATTGCTGCCCTGGCGGTGATCTCGCTTCTCCTCGTGCTCTTCTGCTGCCAGCGCGACCGTCGCACCCGTGAGCTGCACCAGGTGCGCTCGGTGTCCGAAGCCACACAGCGGGTGGTTCTGCGGCCGCTGCCCCACCGGATGGGCCCGCTGCGGATCGCCTCCCTGTACCTGGCCGCCGAGGACGAGGCGCTGATCGGCGGGGACCTGTACGCGGCGACGCGCACCGGGGACGGCGCGCGTCTGATCATCGGTGACGTCCGGGGCAAAGGCCTGACCTCCATCAGCGACGCCTCAATGCTGATGGGCGCCTTCCGGGAAGCCGCCCACCGCAGCGCCATACTTCTCGACCTCGCCGAAACCCTGGAGAACAGCATCTGCAGGCACCTGGCCGAGCACTCTCATCACTTCGGCGCGGGCGACGACTTTGTTGAGGAGCACTTCGTCACCGCCCTGCTGCTGGACATCCCCGACGAGGACCTCACGGCGCAGATGATCAACTGCGGACACCCCCCGCCGCTACTGCTGCGCAAGAACCACATCACCACCCTGTACGCCCGCCACCCCGACGCCCCACTGGGCATGTGGGATCTGCCGAGGACCGGCTTCACCCTCGACCCGTTCACCTTCGAGGACGACGACACGCTCCTGCTCTACACCGACGGCGTGATCGAGGCCCGAGCTCCCGACGGTTCGTTCTACCCGCTCGCCGAACGCCTCTCTCAATGGACCGGCAGCGGTCCGGAAGCACTGCTGCACCACATCCGCGACGATCTCATCTCCCACGTCGCCGGGCGCCTGGGCGATGACGCAGCCATGGTGGTGATCCAACGCTCGCCCAAACTCCAGCCAGGCCACCAACTCAGGAACATCATCCATATCAACGGCCATCTCCAGGACAGGGACGGAGCATCGGCCTGACCAGCCAAAGCGGTCGGGGGCCGTCGTCACGTCCGGACTCTGTGAGCGACCGCTGTTCCCCGTGACTTTCTGGTGTGGCGGGCACGACCCGCAACGACGACATTGCCTTGCTCCTGCTCCAGACATGAGCTGGCACTGGGTCCAGCAGGACGGCGTCGACCATGGCTCGCAGGCGGACGATGATCTGTGCGGCCGCGAGGCCCGTGTCGGCGCGCAGGTGGGTAGAGGTGGTGCCGGCGTGGGCGGCACGGCCGTGGGACGGTGATCTCCTGCCAGGAGATGCCCTGCACGCCGGTGACGACGCCGATCTCGGCGCCGTTCTCGGCGAGGACGGGGCCTTGTTCGATGTGGCATTCGACCTAGGCGTGCGGCGCATCGAGGCATTCGTCGGCGGGCCCGTTGAAGCCGGTGCGGGCCAGCACGCCGCGGAGGGTGAGGCCGTCGCGGTCGGTCAGGGCGTGGGCGTACTGAAGGCTTGGGCGCCCTGCGGCGACCGCGCTGCCGAGCATGTCGGTGCCGAAGCGGACGCCTTCCTCCTCGGTGAAGATGCCGACCTCGATGGGGCGGCGGGTGGTGATACCGCGTTCATTGAGGGTGCCTACGACTTCAATGCCGCCCAGCACGCCGAGGCAGCCGTCGAAGGCGCCGGCAGTGGCGACGCTGTCGGTGTGCGAACCGGTCAGCACCTGGGCCGCGGTCGGGTCGGTGCCCTCGCGGCGGCCGTAGACGTTGCCCATCTGGTCGATGGGGACGGACAGCCCGGCCGGCTCCGTCCAGGCGATGACCTGGCGCCGCCCGGCCGCGTCGGCGTCGGTCAGCGCGAGGCGGTTGACGCCGCGCAGGCCGGTGTGCTTGTCGCCGTACGCGCCGATCTCGGCCAGGTCCAAGGGACTTCGACAGGCGGTCGCCGTTTACGGTGATCTTGTTCGGGGTGGGGCTCGTAGGGACCTGACTCCCAGAAGTCGTCGCAAACGGTGGGGTGGTGGGACGGCGCGGTGGTGACCGGTGCGGGTCATCCGGAGACGGCCACGACCGCGAGGCCGAAGCCGATCAGCACGACACCGGTGATCCCCCCGAGAACGCGGCGGATCCGCGGTTCTTCGAAGACCGCCCTGGCTCTCGACAGCAGGATCACGTAGCTGCTCAGCCAGGCGAGGGTCAGGGCGGTGTGGAGGAGGACGAGGAGCGTCATGGCCCAGGCGGTGGGCAGCTGGGCTGGGGCCAGGGTGGGCAGGAGTCCGGTGTAGAAGACCGCGATCTTCGGGTTGAGGACGTTGCTCACCAGGCCGGTCCGCCACGGATTCCCGGCGGTGGTGCCGGTGCTGGAGACGGTGACCGGCGGCTGGGCGGCGTGGCGGTTCTGCCACAGCTCCTGTACACCCAGGAACACCAGATAGGCGGCGCCCAAGAGCTTGACGGCCAGGTACGCCTCTGGCGAGGCGGCCGGCACGGCTGCGAGCCCGGCCACGGTAAGCGCGCCCCAGACCAGCAGCCCGGTTGCGATGCCGCCCACGGTCCGCAGACCGTCCGCGGGGCCTGAGGCGACCGCGCGCTTGGTCACCACCGCCATGTCCGGGCCGGGCACGATGGTCAGAAGGCCGAGGACGCCGATTGCGGTCACGAGGTCAGTCGGCATGCCGCCCTCCTCGAGATCGTGCCAGCCGACAGGGGAGCGAAGGTGGTGCGGTTTTTCAACGAAGGGAGCTTTCCGGGAGCGAAGTTCGGTAATCAAAACTCAGCGAATGAAGGTCAGTGATCGGTCGCGGCATGCGGATTGGCGACCGTGCCCTCGGTGCTCAGCAGGACGAGCGTCGAAGAGGGGCCGAGCCCCAGAGCAGTGCGACGCTTGTCGGCGCCCTCGCCGGTGAGCGCGGCGCGGATACCGGCGAGCGCGGCGGCGCCACAGGGGCCGGAAGAGACACCGAGGGCGGCGAGGTCACCAGCCGCGCGGGCGCTGTCGGCGTCGGTGATGGCAACGGCGGCGTCCAGGCCGCTCTGCAGGTAGGTCCAGGCGATGCTGGACGGGGTGCCGCAGTTCAGCCCGGCCATCGTGGTCTCGCCGGTGGCGACGCTGACCGGTTCGCCAAGTGCGAGGCTCTCGACGACGCAGGCCGCGGCCTCGGGCTCCACCGACATCAGCGCCGGGGCCTGCCCGGCCGGACGGCTGCGGTAGTGAGTGACAACGGCCTGGGCCAGTGAGCCCACGCCCACGGGGACGGCGACCAGATCGGGCATCCCGGCACCCGCGGCCGTCAGCTGCTCGTCGATCTCGGCGCAGAGAGTGGAATAGCCTTCGACGATCCAGCCGGGTATCTGCTCGTAGCCGGACCAGGCAGTGTCCTGGACCAGGACCGCATCCGGCGCGGCGGCCGCCTCGGCCGCCCGCCGCACGGCCTCATCGTACGACCCCGCGACCTGGGTGACCTCGGCATCCTCGGCGGCGATGGCCGCAGCAGCCTGCGGATGCACACCCTTCGGGACGAAGACATGGGCACGGTGCCCGAAAAGGCGGGCCATACGCGCCACTGCCCGGCCGTGGTTGCCGTCGGTGGCTGTCACCAGCGTGACCGGGCCCGGATCCTCGCCGCTCGCTGCCCGCTCGGCAAGTATGCGATGCACCGCCCAGGACGCCCCCAGTGCCTTGAACGCGGGCAGCCCCAGACGGGACGACTCATCCTTGACGAACACCCGTCCCACCCCCAACTCCTCAGCAAGCGACGGGAGTTCAATCAGCGGGGTGGGGGCGTACTCGGGCAGGGAGGCGTGGAAGTCCCGCACTTCGGCCGGGGCAGGGAAGCAGGTCCAGGACCGGGCGGCGGGCCGCGCGAACCACGTCAGCGTACGAAGGCAGGAAACGTTCACAGTCACGCAATCAGGGTCCGCCCCACCCCCACCATCAGTCCAGCGAATGTTTCCGACCTATATTCATCAGAGAAACCAACCAATCGAGTGTTACGGCCGTGACGAGGAAGAGAGCGGTCCGCCGATGTTCGACCTGCACCGACTGCGCCTGCTGCGCGAGCTCAAGCACCGCGGCACCCTAGCGGCCGTCGCCGCCGCCCTCTCCTATGCCCCCTCCTCCGTCTCGCAACAGCTCTCCCAGTTGGAGGCGGAGGTCGGCGTCCGGCTGCTGGAGCCAGTCGGGCGGCGCGTGCGGCTGACCCCACAGGCGGAGATCCTGGTCGCCCACACCGAAGCGGTCCTCGAACGTCTGGAGCGCGCCGAAGCGGACATCGCCGCGTCCCTGACTGATCTCACCGGCACAATGCGCATCGCCTCGTTCCAGACCGCCGCCTTCGCCCTGGTGCCGACCGCGCTCAGCCTGCTGCGCGACATCTACCCCGCTCTGCGGGTCCATGTCAGGCAAATGGAACCGGAAAGTTCTCTGCCCGCCCTGCAGGCCCGCGACTTCGACCTGGTCATAGCCGAGGAGTACCCGGGCAACCCCAACCCTCGGCCCGCCGAACTGGAACAGGAAGACCTGCTCAACGATCCCCTCCACCTCGCGCTGCCCGAACCCGCGGACGACGCGGATGGGCCCACCGCGGCACTGCGATCGCTCGCCGACCGCCCCTGGGTCATGGAACCCAAGGGAACGACCGCCCGGCACTGGGCCATGACCCTGTGCCGCAACGCCGGCTTCGAACCCGACGTACGGTTCGAGACCACCGACCTCCTGCTCCACCTCCGCCTCGTCGAACAGGGCCACGCCGCCGCTCTGCTCCCCGACCTCGTGTGGAGCGGACAGCCCCCGACCGTCACACTTCGGCAGCTCCCCCGAGGCCAGCGCACACGCCGCATCTTCACCGCCGTACGCCGCGGCCGCAGCCAGCACCCCGCCATCCGGGCGTGTCGGCTCGCCCTCCAGCAAGCGGCCAGGCAGGTTACGGCATGCATCGATGCATGAACGCGTGGACAAGGTGTGGCGGGGTCCGCGACCGCGGATCTCACCCCCACGGTGAGCCCAAGTCCTCAGGCCAGGTCCTGAAGCACCGCACTGGGCTCTGACTGGGCGGCGGACTCGTCACCGGCATGAGCGCGGGGCGCGGCGCGACGCAGGGGGCCAAGGCGCCGACGGCGCTGAGCGCGAGGAACGCGGTCATGACCGCGGTGCCCGCACGTGCCGGTCCACGACCGCAGTGCTCCGGTGATGGACGGACCGACGATGCCGTGTTGCCCATCGCCGGCCGCGGTAGGCCCACACCGGGCGGATGCGGCATTCGAGTTCGCCCTGACGGCCTTCATCGGGCACTGCCGTGGTCTTCTGGCACGGTGATCACAGCACTGGGCGCCAGACGATCGCCTCAGCAGCTGTCGCCGTGTTGGCGGGCGGGCTGCTCATCACGGCCGGGGGTTCCACTTCGGCCGCCAACAATGACACGTGCGCCTCTTACCTGCGGCATCACGGCTACGTGATCGGCCCGCGCGTGGTCCACGCGTGCGCGAAGGCAAGCGCCGGGAACGAGATCGGATGCTCGATCTCTCCGGTCTCGGCCGTCAGCAGCCGTGACGCCGGTGAGGCATGCAGGCTGGGATGGGTCAATGATTGACCGCCGTCCGTAATGAGCTGCCCCGAGTTTCGTGGAGTCCGGTGATCCTGGTTCAAGCGGGCTGCGGAGCTTGCTCCTGGCTCCGCCAGAAGTCTCGTTCGTACTCTGCGGGCGGTACGTAGTCGCCGCTCGGTCCCCAGATGGTCCCCAGAAATGATCAGGAGGCCGTATCGGCATGTCCCGATACGGCCTCTGACCTGTTGCTTCGCAAGTCGGGACGACAGGATTTGAACCTGCGACCCCTTGACCCCCAGTCAAGTGCGCTACCAAGCTGCGCCACGTCCCGGTGCGCTCGCGCGGCGGACCGCGTGAACGCGCAGGTAAACCCTACCGTACGTGGGCGGGTCCTCCCGCTTGACCCGGTCGGTGCGCATGCGTGCCGGGCTCAGCCCCGCGCGACCGGCGTGGCGGCCTCAGGCTCCGGGTGCGTCGCGGTGTTCCCGGCGCGGGCCGGGGTGCCGATGCTGCGGCCGGTGCGCTGGACCGGCACGAGGAGCGCGGCCAGGGCCGCGGCGAGGCAGAGCAGGGCCAGCAGGGCGAAACCGTGGGTGTAGCCGGAGGCGTAGGGCAGGCCCGAGGGCTGGAGCCGGCCGGTCACCAGAACGCTGGTCACCGCGGCGCCGATGGAGCCGCCGATGGTGCGGACGTTGGCGTTCATGCCGGTCGCGGCGCCGGTCTGCTCGGCCGGAACGCTGCCGACGATCAGGTTGGCCATGGACGCGAAGGCCAGGCCGATGCCGAAGCCGAACACGCCCGCCACGAAGGCGACCTGCCACTGCTCCTCGTGCCAGAGGGCGAGGAAGCCGCAGGCCAGCGCGCCGAACGCGGCACCGGCGATCAGCAGCCGCTTGGCACCGAGGACCGGCTCCAGACGGCCGCTGAGGACGCCGGAGAAGAACATGGCGATCAGCATCGGCAGCATGAGCAGCCCGGACGCGGTGACGCTCGCACCGAAGCCGTACCCGGCCGAGCGCGGCGTCTGCACGAAGCCGGGCAGGAACGACCAGATCGCGTACATGCCCGCGCCGAACAGCAGGGCGGCGGCGTTCGTGGTCCACACCGCGGGCAACCGCATGATGCGCAGGTCGATCAGCGGGGTGCGGGAGCGGGCCTCGGCGAGCAGCCACAGGGCGAACAGCACGACGGCGACGGCGAACAGCGCGATCACGCGGGCGGAGGTCCAGCCCCAGGTGCCCGCCTGGCTGAGCGGCAGCAGCAGCGCCACCAGCCACCCGGACAGCAGCACGGCGCCGGTCCAATGGACCTTGCCCGCAGCCCTGTTGGGCGACTCGGGGACGTACCTCAGGGCGATCAGCGTGGTGACGGCGACGATGGCGACGGGGATCCAGAACAGCCAGCGGTAGTCGAGCGCGGACACGATGGGCCCGGCCGCCACCATGCCGACCCCGCCGCCGGCGGCGATCACGGCCGACAGGTTGCTGATGCTGCCGCTCACCTGGCCCGGGGCGAACTCGTCCCGGATGATGCCGAAGGACAGTGGGAACAGGGCGCCGCCGACGCCCTGGACGACCCGGGCGACGATGAGTACGCCGATGGTGGGCGCGAGCGCGGCGAGCAGACAGCCGGCCGTCACGGTCAGCAGCACCGCGACAAGTGTGCGTTTCTTGCCGATCAGGTCGCCGACGCGGCCGAGGATCGGCGTGAAGACCGAGGCGGACAGCAGATACGCCGTCATCACCCAGGTCGCGGTGGACTGCGAGGTGTGCAGCGCCTGCTGGACCGTCGGCAGGGCCGGCGCGATCAGCGACTGCAGCATGGAGAACACGCCCGCACCGCTCGCGAGGACCGCGAAGGTGAGGCGGGTGGACTTCCGGGGCATGAAGACCCTCTCCGAACAACAGGGCGCGGCCGAGGTCCCTCCGGTCGCGGTCGTCCGTGCGCGTCCGGGGCGCCGTCTGAGCGCGCCGGGCACGGCGAGGACCGCGCGGAGCGGTCGCGGAAGGTTTGACGGGTCGGGCGGTGCGCTCGGCGCGGGGCCCGTGATGGGGTCGATGGAGGGGGCGGGATCGCGCCGCCGATGCGTCCGGCCGTACGCGTCCACGGCGAAGCCGCCCCGCACTGCTAAAGTGGAGGTACGCCTCCACTGTATCGGAGGCATACCTCCGCTTCAACCCGTTCCGGCCCGGGAGGCACCAGTGACGGCTCAGCCGTTCCCCGTCAGCGAGATCGTCGCGGCCCAGCGGCCGCACCGTAAGGACGCCGCCCGCAACTACGACGCCCTGCTGGCCGCCGCGCGCGAGGCCTTCGCGGAGAACGGGGCGGACGCGTCCCTGGAGGACATCGCCCGCCGGGCCGGCGTCGGCATCGGCACGCTGTACCGGAACTTCCCCACCCGCTGCCACCTCTTCGAGAGCGTCTACGCGGACGAGGTCAACTCCCTGTGCCAGGTGGCCCAGGAGGTCGCCGAGCTGGAGCCGTGGCAGGCGCTGACGGCGTGGCTGAACCGGTTTGCGGGCTACATGGTGACCAAGCGGGCCGTCCGCGAGGCACTTGAGGACGAGTCGGAGATCTTCCTGGCCTGCCGCGACTCGATGTACGCCGCCGGCGGCCCGCTGTTCGAGCGGGCGCAGCAGGCCGGAGTGGCCCGCGCCGACATGGACTTCGGCGACCTGCTGCGCATGGTCGCGGGCATCACCGCGACCACCTTCGTGAACGACGCCCAGCGCGACCGGGTGCTCGCGATCGCCCTGGACGGGGTCCGCGCCGCGCGCTGACGTCGAGGGTCAGCCGGCCGGCGGGTGGTCCGGGGCCAGGGCCGCCGCGATCCGCTCGGTGATGGTCTGGGCCGTGTTGCCGCGGCGCCTTCCGGCCGACGGTCGTGGACACCGCGATGGCCAGGCGCCGGTCCGGCTGGTAGGCCTGTACGGCGGCATAGCCGGCGAACGATCCGGCCGACGGCGGCGGGGCGGTCGGTGCTAGCCGGCCGCCCCCTGGTCGGCCTTCCCCGCGTTTCCGGCATCCCCGACCGCCGTGTACGCCGCGGTCGTCCTGTCGGCGGCCTCCCGTGCCCTGGCCGCATCCTCGCCGATCGCGACGTTCGCCGCGTACCACGCCTCGCTGCTGGCCGTCACGAAGCGACGGCCCTCCTCGGAGCCGAGCCAGGCCATGGCCTCGGCCGGGTCGACGGCACCGCCGGTCGACAGGTGCCGGGCGAGCCCCATGAGCATCATGTCCCAGCCGACACCGACCGCCCCGGGGCCGAACTCGCCCCACTTCTCGTCGTCGACGTGGGCGATGTGCTCCAGCTCGAAGCGGGTGCCGCCGCCCTCCTCGGGGGCGAGGCGCAGTTCGATCCAGCTGATCTCGCCGCCGTACTCCCAGGTCGCGGCGAAACTCTTGGGCGGGTCGCAGCGTTCGATCGTGCCGCCGGCGTTGCCCTGCAGCTGGTAGCGGCCGCCCAGGCGGAGCTCGCCGGTCACGGGGAGGAACCAGCGTGGAATGCGTTCGGGGTTGGTGCAGGCGTCCCAGACGTCCTCGAGCGGAGCGTCGTACGACTGGCTCACGGTCACCACACGCGCCTCGCCCGCCTTGAAGACGCGCCGGCCGACCTGGCGGCGCACGGCGTTGATCTGATGGGTCACGTCGATCATGAGGTGCTCCTCGGGGATTCGTCGGCGTCCCGGAGCCGTCGCTCGCGCCGGCCGCGGGCCAGCTCGGTGGCAAGGGCGTCCAGGTGCGGGGTCCACAAGCGGCGGAACCGGTCGAGCCAGGCGTCGACGTCCTTCAGCGGCTCGGTGTTCACCGCGTACAGCCGTCGGGTGCCCTCGGGACGCACGGTCGCGAAGCCGTTCTCGCGCAGCACCTTCAGATGCTGGGAGACCGCGGGCTGCGATATCCCGAACTCATCCGTGACGACCTCGCACACCGCGCCGGAGGTCATCTCTCCGTCGGCGAGCAGCTCCAGGATCCGCCGCCGCACCGGGTCGCCGAGCACATCGAAGGCATGCATGGGGAACACTATATCACTCGTGACTTATATAAGTCATGACTGAAGAAGAAGCCGGACGCATCCGCGAACGGAGCCGATGGATCCCTCAGGCGGTGGGCCCCGTCCCGGTCGCTTCCTGGTCGACATCCCCGTCATTCGCGTACGCGAGGAAGTCGTCCACCATGCGGTGGAACAGCGTGGCGAGCCGGCGGAGCTCCTCCGGGGACCAGGCGGACAGGGCCAGTTGCATGCCGCGGGCGCCGGCCTCGCGGATGCGGGCGATGGCGTCGCGGCCCAGCGGGGTGAGCTGGATGCGCTGGGCACGGCGGTCGTCGGGGTCGGGGACGCGGGTGACGTGGCCGGACTTCTGCAGCTGCTGGACCGTACGCGTGACGTGGGAGGCCTCTACGCCGAGGCGGTTGGCCAGCTCGCCCGGCCGCAGCGACTCGGAGTCGGCGATCTGGCGCAGCAGTGCGACCGCGGCGCGGTCCAGCGGGACGCCGGCCAGGCCCATCAGCCGCTCGTGCTGCCGGGCCCGCGTGCTCAGGTACGTGATGCGCGTCAGGGCGCGCTCGATCTCGGCCACCTCGGGCGAGACGGGTCCGGTGGGCAGCGATGGAGTGGGCATGCTCGCCAGTTTACCATATCGTTGCCTTACTCAAGTAATTTAGGGTCGCTGCGCACGGCGGCGAGCACGCTGGGGCGGCGAGCGACTCGTCGTGGGCGGTCGGCCACGAGCGCCGAGGGTAAGCGCGCCGCCGCCGTCGCCAAGCCGATGCTGCGGCTCTGGATGGCCGACATCTTCGACAACCATGCCCTGATCGCCCGTCATGCGCGGCAGACGGTGGGGAGGGGCGCGCCCGGCACGTGAGGAGTGACGCCGCCGGCCGTTCCCCTCCAACGGCCGACGGCGTACCGCGGCCCGTCGGACGGATGGCGCCGGTTCGGGCGGGGTGACCCCCAACCTGGCCGCGCTCTCCGTCAGTTCGCGCCGCACCTTCGGCGCCACGGGTACCCCCTTTTCCGCGCGTTCCACGGCCACCTCGGCGCTGCGCTCGCCGGAGTGGAAGACGCCGTCGCACCGACGGCCACAGGCCCGTGGCCGGGCAGGAGGGTGATGTCGGTGCCGTGGGTGTACTCATCGGGCCATGCCACGCGGACGTTCACGGAGACCGGCAGGACGGTGGAACACCTGTCGGTCGAGGACCAAATGGGCTGAGGCCCGCCACCGGGCCACCGCCGCCCGCCACCGGGCCACCGCCACCGGGCCAGCGTCGGCCGGGTCACCGCCGCCCGCCACCGGGCCACCGCCGCCGTTCCCTGGCCGCCGTCCCCGGGGACGTCCCCGGCGTCCCCGGGACGCGGGGACGGCATTCCGGGCGGGCGGCATGGAAACGCTGTGCGACATGTGATCACGACACGTGATCACAGGAACGAAAGCCCGGAGGTTTCCATGATCCGACGGACCCTCACCAGCGGCCTGCTGGCCACGATCGCGGTGCTCGCGCTCGTGCCCACAACGGCCGACGCCGCCCAGGCGGGCTCCATCCCGCCGCGCCCCGCCACGTCGGCGGCCGCGCCGCACCTGCTCCCCTCGCCGCTGCCCCAGCCCGCCCGGCCCGCGCCGGCCGTGCACCACGCCCGCCGATCCGCGCACCGCGCGCACCACGTGCGCCCCGCAGGGCACGCACGTCACGTCAACCGGCGTGCGGTGCACCGCCGTTCGGTCCGGCCCGTCGGGCGCGTGGTGACGCACCGCTTCCCGCTGAACGTCCGCTCCGGACCCGGCACCGGCTACCGGGTGATCGGTGTCCGCCACGGCAACCGCCTGGTGGCGCTGAAGTGCCGGACGTACGGCTCCTGGGTGCGCGGCAACGCGCAGTGGTACCGGCTCGCGCACGTCCGCGGCTATGTCTCCGCCCGCTACGTGCGGGTCCGCAGCACCGTGCCGTGGTGCTGACGCTCCCTCACCTCTCCGCGTCCTGACAAACCGAGCCCGTCCGGGAACCACGCGTTCCCGGGCGGGCCTTCGGCACGTCCGGCCGCATCCGACTCACTTTCCTCATACCTCCCGGATGTGTGACGGTGCCCCGAACCCGGGAAGTTATTACGACAACCGGGGCGAAACGCCCAAAGCGGGAACGGAGTCGGGAGACGCATCATGCGGCAGCCCCAAGCAGCGGCACCGTCGAACGGGCCGCTGGCGGCGACCCTGCAGGAGCTGAGGGACCGTACGGGTCTGAGCCTGGCAGCCCTGGCCACGCGCACTCCCTACAGCAAGTCCGCCTGGCACCGCTATCTGACCGGGGCCAAGCATCCGCCCCGCTCGGCCGTGGAGGCGCTCGCCCGGCTCGCCGGCGCCGATCCCGCCCCGGCTCTGGCCCTGTGGGATGCCGCCGACGACACCCCCTCCGCACCCGCACCCGAGGAGACCGGCCGGGCACCCTCGTCCCGGGCACGCGCGAGACGCCTGCCACTGCCGGCGCTCACGCTGCTGACCGCGGTCGCCGCGGTGGCCGCGGCCCTCGCCACGCCCTCCGGGAGCGGCCCACCGGGCACCCGGGGCGTCATGGGCTCGCCGCGGTGTCACGGCAGGTCCTGCCAGGGCGAGTTGCCCGGCGCGGCGGCCTGCGCGAAGGACGCCCAGACCAAGAGCGCCGTCACCGACGCGACGTACACCGTGCGGCTGCGGTACTCGCCGTCCTGCGGCACCGCCTGGTCGCAGGTACGCGTCCGGGGTGCGGTCGTCCGGGAGATCTCCGTACGGGCGGGCGAGAACGAGCTGTCGGCCACGTACTCCGCCGACGACACCCGGGGGGACACGAGCCCGATGCTCGCCGTGTCGTCCCTGCGCGGTGTGGAGGCGTGCGCCGAGGTGGGCGGGGAGCTGGCCTGCACCGGCCTGGACGACGACACGGCCGGGCAGCCGTGACGCGCACGGCGCCGCGTCCGGAAGGCCGGAGGCGGCACCGTGCGCAGTGGGCCGGCGGTCAGCCGGTGGTGAGCAGTTCCTGCTGTGTGCCGCTGGGCGAGGGCTGCTTCGACGAGCGCAGGGCGGCGACGCCGATGAAGACCATGGACGACACTCCGGCGAGCGCGAAGGCGGTGAAGCCCCAGTCGCCATGGTTCGCGGCGAGCAGCCGGCCGCCGAGCCACGGGCCGAACACGGCACCGAAGCGGCCCATGCCGGAGGTCCAGCCGACGGCGGTGGCGCGGTTGTCGGGGGCGGAGTGGCCGGAGCGGCCCGCCTCCTCGCCCGCCTTGACACGGCGCTGGAGGGCCTCCTCGCTGGAGGTGCGCAGCGCGAGTCGGCCGAGGCCCGGTTGGTCGCGGGCGGTGAGCACCAGGCTGTGGTGCTCGTAGTCGTGCCCTCGTACGCCGCCCGCAGCAGGCCGAGCACCCCGTCGACCGTGACCGCGCGGGGGTTGGCGCAGGCCTGGCCCGCGGTCGGGGCGGCGGCCGCCGCCAAGTCGTCTTCCCGTAGGCCCAGTTCGGCGAGGGACCGCGGGGCGCCGAGGCGTCCGGCCAGCTCGTGCAAGGCCATGGGGGCGTCGTCGGCGTCCAGGGCGCGGGCCACGGCGCCGGCCGTGTCCGGGGCGGCGGGCGCGTTGTACGCGAGGGTGTGCGGTAGGACCACCGTGTGCGTCTCGGCGTGCGGCAGGCCGAAGGTGCCGCCGAGGACGTGGCAGAGCTTGTGGTGCAGCCCCATGGTGGTGGCGCCGAGGCAGGCGCCGCACAGCCAGGCCCCGTAGAGGGCGCGTCCGCGGGCCGGAAGGGAGCCGGCGTCGGCGGCCACTTCGGGCAGCGCCCGCGCCATCGCCCGTACGCCCTCCTCGGCCATGAGCGCGATCAGCGGCGAGGTGTCGGGGGCGTACAGCGCCTCCACCGCATGCGCGATCGCGTTCACGCCGGTAGACGACGCTGCGCGGCAGGACGGCCGGATCGCGGCCGGTGCGTTTGGCGCCGTGTTCGGTCAGCCCCCACACGGGGGTCATCTCCGAGCCGGAGTAGGTGGAGGGCACCGCGATCAGCGGCAGGCCGGTGCGCAGCGCGACCGCCTTGCCCAGGCCGATCGACGACCCGCCACCCACCGCGACACAGCCGTCGGCACCGGCCGCCCGCGCCACGGCCACGGCCCGGTCGGCGACCTCGACGGGGACGTGCATCCGGGCCTCGGCGTGGACGCCCGCGCAGGCCGGGCCCAGCGCGTCCGCGACCGCCCGCGCGGTGTCCGCGCCGCGCGTTCCGCACACCACGAGCAGCCGCCGCTAGGCCGAGCCGTTCGGCCTCGCCGGGGTCGCGTCCACCGCCGCGCCGGGCCGGAGGACGACCCGCGTCGGGCCGGCCTTCGTAGGAGAAGTCGAGAACGTCCTTCACGAGCGCTCCAGTACGAGGTCCAAGCGGGCGTGCCGGAAGGGGTTGGCGACACCGAACTCCCGTGCCTGCGCCGGGTCGTCGATGGGCGCGAAGTCCTGCACGAGGCTCTGCTTCACCGCGAACACCGCGTCGGAGTCGAGGTAGTCGCTGCCCGCCACGAAGATGTGCGTGGTGACCGGGGTGTGGCCCTCGGCGGAGGCGATGAAGTGGATGTGAGCGGGGCGACAAGGGTGTTGGCCGGTGGCCTTCAGCAGCGCGCCGACCGGGCCGTCCGTCGGGATCGGGTACGGGCTCGGCACACAGGTGCGGAACCAGAAGCGGCCCTCGTCGTCCGCGGTGAACAGGCCGCGCCCGTTGCCGGGCCGTGCGCGGACCGCTCGGGGACGGCCGCCGTGGTGTCCGCCATGTGCTGCTGCTCTCTTCACGGGCGTGCGGAGACGGTCCCCTCAACGATCACGCGAGCCGCCCGCCGTCGCCACTTCGCCCTTCGGCCGCGACGAAGTGTCCTGCGCCCGTGCCGATCCCCCACACTCTGTCGACGCCCGGACGCCGTACGCCCCGGCCAGGGTCGCCGCATGACCCACAGCTTCGCCCTCCACGTCCCCGACGCCCGAGCTCGTACCCGAGCCGCTCGCCCCGGAGCAGATCGGACGCCCGAGGTGACCGGAAAGGTGGTCTGGGAGTCGGAGGACGGCCGCCAGGTCCGCGGGATCTGGCAGATCACCCCCGGCGTCGTCACGGACACCGAGGCGGACGAGCTGTTAGTGGTGATCAGCGGGTCGGCGACCATCGAGGTCGAGGGCGGCCCCACGCTGCGCGTCGGTCCCGGGGACATGGCGGTGCTGAGCGAGGGCGACCGTACGAGGCGGACGGTGCACGAGACGCTGCGCAAGGCGTACGCGATCACCCTCTGAGCCCCGGACCGGGGCGGCGAGCCCGGCCCGGTGGAGAACGGTGAGCCCGGCCCGGTGGGGAACGAGGACAAGGTCAGCCGGCCACGGCATGCGGCGGCATGTTGTACGGCGTCACCACCTGGATCGCCGACGGCAGCGTGGGGCCCGCGGGCGGCAGGGCGCCGTGGGCGCGCATCACGAGGTGGCAGGCCTCCCGCATGTCCTGGCGCAGGTCGTGGTGGAGCACGGCGGACAGGCGGTGTTCGCGCAGCAGGCGGGTGTTGTCGTGGTCGAGGTCGTGGGCGATGAACACCGCGCATTCGCGGCCGAGGTCCTCGAAGGCCCGCAGGGTGGCGATGTTGCCGCCGCCGATCGAGTAGACCGCGCGGATCTCCGGGTCGCGTTCCAGGGCGGCCCGGACCAGGTCGTACTGCGTGGCGTCCAGGCCCTGCCCCTCGGCGATCTCCACCAGCGTGCGCTGCGGCTGCCGGGCGCGCATGGCGCTGCGGAAGCCCATCTCGCGCTCCTCCTCGTTGCGGAAGAAGCCGCTGCTGAGGCTGGTGAGGACGTTGCCGGGCCGGTCGCCGAGCCACTGGCCCATCAGGTAGGCGGCGGTGGCGCCCGCCGCCCGGTTGTCGCTGCCGACGTAGGCGAGCCGGGCGCTGGCGGGCAGGTCCGTCACCAGGGTGACGACCGGGATGCCGGCCGCGACCAGCCGGCCGACGGCGGCGGTGACCTCGGGAACGTCCGGAGCCTTGAGGATCACGCCCTGCGAGCCGCGCCGCGCGATCCGGTCAAGGGTCCTGACCTGCTCCTGCACCGGGCCGGTCTCGCGGAAGTGGAAGCGGGAGCGCACCACGGCCGGGTGCAGGGACGGCAGCTCGGCCTCCAGGGCGGCGCGTACGGCGGTGGTGAACCGCTCGGGCGCCTGCATCACGATGTCGACCATGAAGGTGCGGCCGACGAGCCGGACCTGGGTGCGCTGCCGGTCCAGGTCGGCGATGGCCCGGTGCACCTCCTGCGCGGTGCTCTCGCGCACACCGCCCCGGCCGTTGAGCACGCGGTCGACGGTGGCCTCGCTCAGGCCTGCCTGACGTGCGATTTCGCGGATCGGGAAGGGGTGGCCCATGCCAAGGCTCCTTGAGGGGTTTTTGATGGCTTCCTGCTGGTTGTTCGAGGTGTTTGTACTGACAAGAATGACAGGGCAGAGCCGCTCCCGCGGCTGAGTTGCCCCATGACCGAAAGGACGAGGATGTCCTTCACCTCCGTACACCGCCGTGCCTGGCTGTCCGAGCAGGACTGCGACCTCGACGCCTTCCGCGCGCTCGTCGAGCGGACGACCGACCTCGCCGACCACCCGTACGCGTCGTCCGTGGAGCGGAACGTCCTGGTCTACGACAGTGAGCGGCTCCGCACCGCGGACGACCGCCGTGACGTGCAGGCCGAGTTGGTCCGCGCCCTCGACGAGGGCCCCGGCATCGTGGTCTTCCGGGGTGCGTTCCCGGACCCGGCGGTCGTCGACCGGGCGACGGCCGTCTTCGACGCCCTGATCGCCGAGCAGCGCGCCTCGGGCGCGGCCGCCGGGGACCACTTCGCCCGGCCGGGCGCCAACGACCGGGTGTGGAACGCGCTGGAGAAGGCGGCGCTGTACGACCCGGAGGCATTCGCCGACTACTACTCCAACGACATCATCGCCCTGGTCTCCGAGGCCTGGCTCGGCCCCGGCTACCAGGTCACCTCCCAGATCAACGTGGTCAACCCGGGCGGCGCCGCCCAGACCGTGCACCGCGACTACCACCTCGGCTTCCTCACCAACGAGGTCGCCGCCGCCTACCCGGCGCACGTACACCGCCTCTCCCCCGTGCTCACCCTCCAGGGCGCGGTCGCGCACTGCGACATGCCGGTCGAGTCCGGCCCGACGATGTACCTGCCGTACTCGCAGCAGTACGAGCCCGGCTACCTGGCCTGGCGGCTGCCGGAGTTCCAGGCGTACTTCGAGGCGCACCACGTCCAACTGCCGCTGGCGAAGGGCGATGCCGTCTTCTTCAACCCGGCGCTCTTCCACGCCGCCGGGACGAACCGGTCCGCGGACATCCGGCGCATGGCCAATCTCCTGCAGGTCTCCTCCGCCTTCGGGCGCGCGATGGAGACCGTCGATCGCGAGGCCGTCGCGAACGCGGTCTTCCCGGTGCTGCTCAAGCGCAGAACCGAGGGCGCCGACGAGGAGTGGCTGGACAACGTCATCGCCGCGAGCGCCGAGGGCTACCCCTTCCCCACCAACCTCGACAACGACCCGCCGGTCGACGGACTGGCCCCGCCCTCCCAGGCGGACGTCGTGCGTCGAGCGGTGCGTGAGGAATGGACGCCGGAGACGCTCCGCGCGCAGCTGCGGGCCGGTGCCAAGCGACGCGAGAGCTGAAAGCCGAGAACCGAGAGCCGAGAACCGAGAACCGAGAACCGAGAGCCGAGAACCGAGAGCCGAGAGCTGAGAGCTGAGAGCTGAGAGCTGAGGAAACGCATGGGACTTCTCGACGACAAGGTCGCCCTCGTCAACGGCGGCACCCAGGGGGTGGGCGCCGCCATCGCGCGGGCCGCCGTCCGCGAGGGCGCCGTCGTGGCCGTGACCGGGCGGCGCCCCGAAGCGGGCGAGGCGCTGGTGGCCGAACTGACGGCCGCCGGGGGCAAAACGATGTTCGTCCGCGCCGACCTCGCGGACGCCGAGCAGGCGAAGGGCTCCGTGGCCGAGGTCGTCTCCGCGTACGGCCGGATCGACTGCCTGGTCAACTCCGCGGGGCTGACCTCCCGCGGCACCCTGCTGGACACCACGCCCGAACTGTTCGACGCGCACGTCGCGATCAACCTCAAGGGCCCGTTCTTCGCGATGCAGGCGGCAGTGGCGGACATGGTGGCGCGGGGTGCGCCCGGCACGATCGTCAACATCATCACGTCCTCGGCGCACGGCGGTCAGCCGTTCCTGGCCCCCTACGTCGCCGCCAAGGCCGGGCTCGCCGGCCTGACCCGCAACGCCGCGCACGCGCACCGCTGGGACCGGATCCGGATCAACGGGCTGAACATCGGCTGGACCGCGACCGAGGGCGAGGACGCCACCCAGCGCACCTTCCACGGCGCCGGGGACGACTGGCGGGAACAGGCCGCCGCGCGACTGCCGATGGGCAAGCTCGGCCAACCGGACGAGATCGCCGACTTCGTGGTCTTCCTGCTGTCCGAGCGGTCCGGGGTCGTCACCGGTTCGGTGATCGACTGGGACCAGAACGTGCTCGGCGGCCTCGATTGACCGCACCTCCAAGCACTACACGCACCCAAGGAGCACCAGCCCCCATGCGCATCGGAATCCTCGGCCTCGGCCGTATCGGCGCCTTCCACGCCGAGACCCTCTCCGGACTCGACGCGGTCGAGTCGCTCGTCGTCGCCGACCCGTTTACGGACGCCGCCAAGGCCGCCGCCGAGCGGTTCGGGGCCGAGGTCGCCGACTCGCCCGAGGCGGTCCTTGCCGCCGGGGTGGACGGCATCGTCGTGGCGGCCGCGACCGACGCCCACCCCGCCCTGATCCGCGCCGCCGTCGAGGCGGGCGTCCCCGTCTTCTGCGAGAAGCCCGTGGCCCGCACCATGCGGGAGGGCGTCGAGGTGCTCAAGGCCGTCGAAGGGAGCGACGTCCCGGTCCAGATCGGCTACAACCGCCGCTTCGACGCCGGTTTCGTGGCCGCCCGCGCCGCCGTGCACAGCGGCGAGCTGGGCAAGCTGCACACCGTACGGTCGACCACGCTCGACCCGGCGCCGCCGCCCGCCGCGTACATCGCCGCCTCCGGCGGGATCTTCCGCGACTGCTCCGTGCACGACTTCGACATCATCCGCTGGGTGACCGGCCGCGAAGTGACCGAGGTGTACGCCGTCGGCGGCAACCGCGGTGCCGCCTACATCAAGGAGGCCGGCGACGCCGACACCACCGGCGCGATCCTCACCCTCGACGACGGAACGATCGCCGTGGTCTCCAACAGCCGCCACAACGCCCGCGGTTATGACGTCCGCATGGAGCTGCACGGCTTCCAGGACTCCATCGCCGTCGGCCTGGACGACAAACTGCCGTTGCGCTCCGTCGAGCCGGGGGTGACCTTCCCGGCCGGCACTCCGCACGACTTCTTCATGGACCGCTTCGCCGACGCCTACCGCGCCGAGCTCACCGCGTTCACCGAGGTCGTGGCCGGACGCCTGCCCTCGCCGTGCACGGTGGCGGACGCGCTGGAGGCCGGGTGGATCGCGGAGGCGTGCACGCTGTCGCTGCACGAGCGCCGTCCGGTGCGCGTCGAGGAGGTGCGCACCGTCTGACCTTCCCGGGGGCCCGCCATGGTCAGCTGCGCGGGCCCGCCCCGGCCAGCACGGCCCGCTCCCGGGCGGTGCGTACCGCCCGGGAGAGGCTGGCGATGTCGTAGGAGCCGCGGTGGCGGCGGCCGTTGATGAAGAAGGTCGGGGTGCCCGAGACGCCGCTGAGGTCGGCCGACTCCACGTCCTCGGCCACCCGCTCCGCGCCCACGCGGTCGCGCAGGTCCTGGCGGAAGCGGTCCATGTCGAGCCCGATCTGCTCGGCGTACCGCAGGAGGTCCTTCGGCCGCAGATCGCCCTGGTGGCTGATCAAAATGTCGTGCATCTCCCAGTAGCGGCCCTGGCGGGCCGCGGCCTCTGCGGCCTCGGCGGCGAGCTGCGCGTTGGGGTGGACGTCCGTGAGCGGCAGGTGCCGCCAGACGTAGCGCACGTCGTCGCCGAACTCGGCGAGCAGTTCGCGCACCACGGGCTCGGCCAGGCCGCAGTACGGGCATTCGTAGTCCCCGTACTCGACCAGGGTCACCGGCGCGTCGAGCGGGCCGCGGATGTGGTCGCGCTCCTCGTCGACGGGTTCGCTGAGGTCGACGATGACCTCGCCCTCGCCCAGCAGCGCCCGGGCTCGGGTCCGCGGGGGCAGCAGGGCGAGGACGCGTGTCACAAGCAAGGTGACGAGGAAGGAGCACACGACGGCGGCCAGGATGCCGATCTTCGCCTCCTCCAGCCGGGCCCCGCGGAAGGCGAGGGTGGCGATCAGCAGGGACACCGTGAAGCCGACCCCGGCAAGGCTGCCGCCCGCGGCGATGGCGCCCCAGCCGATCGCCGGGCGCAGCCGTCCCCGGCTCAGGCGCACCGCGATCCATGTGGAGCCGACGATGCCGACCGGCTTGCCCAGGACGTAGCCCAGCAGGATGCCGAGGGTGACGGGCGAGGCGAAGGCGTCCGCGAGCCGGCCGGCGCTGATGGGGAAGCCGACGTTGGCGAGCGCGAACAGCGGCACGATCACATAGCTGGTCCAGGGGTGGAACATGCGCTGCAGGCGCTCGTTGGGCGAGAGCGTGGAGGCGAGGCCCCGGCGCAGGGTGCGTTCCAGCTCGGGGGTCGGCTGTTCCCGGAAGCGCCGGAACATCCGGCTGGCGCGTTCGAGGGCGTGCCGCTGCGCCGGGTGGGCGTAGGTCAGCAGGCCGATGACCAGGCCGCCGACGACCGGGTCCACGCCGGACCGCAGCAGCGCGCCCCACAGAGCCACGGCAGGTACGGCGTACACGGCGGAGATCCGCACGCCCGCGGCGCGCAGGGCGAGGAGCACGACGAAGACGCCGAGCGCGGTCAGCAGCGCCGGGACGTAGACGGTCCCGCTGTAGGCGAAGGCGATGACGGCCAGCGCCAGGAAGTCGTCGGCGACCGCGACGCCGAGGACGAAGACGCGCAGACCGCCCGGCAGCCGGGAGCCGAAGACGGCGAGCATGCCGAGCGCGAAGGCCGTGTCGGTGGACATGGCGGCGCCCCAGCCCTGCGCCGAGGCGTGCCCCGCGTTGACGGCGAGGAAGACGGCCACGGGGACGGCCATGCCGCTGACCCCGGCGATCACCGAGAGCGCGAGCCGACGGCGCTCCCGCAGCTCGCCGATGTCGAACTCCCGGCGGGCCTCCAGACCGATCACGAAGAAGAACAGCGTCATCAGCCCGCTGTTGATCCACTCGCGCAGTTCCAGGGACACCCCGACCGAGCCGACGGTGAGCGACATGTGGGTGCGCCACCACGACTCGTACGTGCCGGGCGAGACGTTGGCCCAGACGAGAGCCGCGACCGCGGCCGCGAGCAGCACCGCGGCGCTGCCGGTCTCGGTCTGCAGAAAGGTGCGCAGCGGACTGCGCGCTCCCGCGCCGCAGGCGGTCTGTCCGGTCATGGATGGATCCGCCGGCGGCACCGTCATGGTGTGGGGCAAGGCGTGCACCCGAATCGTGAGGTCGGCGGCGATCCCGGTCAGGTACGTCGAGGGCGAGACCGCGGGCGGTCGTGTGCGCGTCAGTGTAGGCACCGCAGGAGAAGATCTGCCGCCGGAGGTACGCTGACAGCAGGTGGTGGGACTTTCAAGCACATCCCCCTGTGGAGGTCGCCATGGACGTCCTGGTCCTGATTTGACGCATCCTCTTCTCGGCCCTCTTTCTCGGCAGCGCGATCGGCCACATGACCCAGACCAAGGCCATGGCGGGATACGCCTCCGCCCGCGGTGTACCGGCCGCCGCCGCGGCCGTGTTCGGCAGCGGTGTGCTGCTGCTCGCGGCCGGTCTGAGCGTGCTGCTGGGCGTCTGGGCCGATCTCGGTTCGCTTCTGGTGGTCGTGTTCCTCGTGCCCACCGCCGTGCTGATGCACGGCTTCTGGCGGGAGACCGACCCGCAGGCGCGCCAGCTGGAGATGATCCAGTTCCAGAAGGACATGGCGCTCGCCGACGCCGGGCTCATGCTGTTCGCCCTCATCGCCCACACGGGCCACGACCTCGGCCTGACCCTGACGGGGCCCCTGTTCGACATCGGCTGACCGCTCGGCGGCCTCGGGGTGCATGGCCGCTGCCGCTCGGAGTCCATGGCCGCTGCCGGGTAATCGAAGCCGCTCACCTGGCGGCGGGCTCCGCGGGCAGGTTGAAGACGTGCTGCGGTGTGACGATCTTGGTGATCGCGTCGCCGAAGAGGGTGCTGGGCTCGGTGCCCTTGTAGTTGATGTCGGTGTTCAGCAGGACGACCAGGGTCGCCTGCGCCGAGGGGAGGTGGATCGTCAGGGACTCATAGCCCGGCAGGGAGCCGTTGTGGCCGATCCAGCCCTGCACGTTGAAGATGCCGAGTCCGTATCCCGCGCCCGGGATCGGGGTCGGGGGCGTGGTGAGCCGCTCCTTCTGTGTGGCGGGGCTGATCAGGGTGCGGCCGTCCGGCAGGGTGCCCGTGGCCACCGTGCGCGCCCA
This sequence comes from Streptomyces sp. NPDC005202, assembly GCF_040608235.1. Taxonomy (NCBI): domain Bacteria; kingdom Bacillati; phylum Actinomycetota; class Actinomycetes; order Kitasatosporales; family Streptomycetaceae; genus Streptomyces; species Streptomyces sp. NPDC005202. Next base: position 84,670 of record NZ_JBEXHW010000013.1, read on the forward strand.
TGCGCGCAGGTCGTCCAGGTTGGAGATCATCGCTCCGGCCGCCCAGGCCCAGGAGGGGTTCCAGTCGGCCGTGTCCGCGATCTGCCCGTTCGCGGTCTGGTCCGTGTAGCCCTGGGCGTGCGGTTGCGGGAACTCCGTCCCGGCCGGGAAGAGGGTGTGGTTCAGGCCGGCCGGTTCGAGGACGTTGTTGTGGATGTAGTCCGCGAGCGACTGGCCGCTGACCTTCTCGACGACCAGGCCGAGCAGGATGAGGTTGGTGTTGCAGTAGGAGAACTTCTGGCCCGGCGGGAAGAGCACCGGGTGCTTGAAGGCGTATCCGAGCAGTTGCTGCGGGGTGAACGTCCGCTGCGGGTCGGACGTCAGCGCCTTGAAGAAGCCGTCGTCCTGGGAGTAGTTGAACAGCCCGCTGCGCATGCCGGCCAGCTGACGCAGGGTGATGGTGTCGCCGTTCGGCACATCGTCGACGTACTTGCCGATGGGATCGTCCAGGCTCACCTTGCCCTGGTCGACCAGCTCCAGCAGCGCCGTCACGGTGAAGGTCTTGGTCTCGCTGCCGATCCGCATGTACAGGTCCGGCGTCATCTTCCCCGCGCCGATTTTGTCGGCGACGCCGAACGACTTCACGTACTGTCCCTGGCCGGGCGTCCACAGCCCGACGGTCACACCGGGCACGTGCGCCTCGCGCATGACCCGCTGCACGGTCTCGTCGAGCTGCCGGGTCACGTCGGGGGTGAGCGTACGGACGTCCGAGCCGGACGGGGACGGCCCCGGTGGAGAGGTGGCGGTGACGGCGCCCGGGACGGACGTGGGTGCCGCGAAGGCGGTCCCGCCGGCGAGCGGCACGATGAGCATTCCTGCGGCGGTCGCGGTGACGGCCCCCCTGCGCAGTCGCGTGCACGCGTGCATCATGGGCTGGCTCCCAGCATGTGAAATGGGCTGGCTCCCAGCATGTGAAAACAGACCCGCGGTCGTCGTGGACGAGGGCGGGGTGGGAGAGGTGCGTCCGCCCGCCCGCAGCGGACGCCGGACCGGAGAGGCTGACGGGCACTGAAGAGCGGGAGAGCATCTGGCGGCACACAGACCTCAACACCCGACACCTTCAGCATAGGAGCGCACCCGCCCCACTGCCCGTCGACTCCGGACGGCAGCCAAGCCCCACTGCCCGTAGGCCCCGGACGGCGCCACACCCCACCGCCCACCGGCGCCCCGGACGGCAGCCAAGCCCACCGCCCACCGGCGCCCCGGACGACGCCACACCCCACCGCCCACCGGCGCCCCGGACGACGCCACACCCCACCGCCCACCGGCGCCCCGGACGACGCCACACCCCACCGCCCACCGGCGCCCCGGACCG
>NZ_JBEXHW010000013.1:86120-125037 GCF_040608235.1 Streptomyces sp. NPDC005202
AGGAGGCTACCCGCCACCCCGCCAGACGTTGTCGAAGGCCGCGTCCTCGATGGCCCGGCGCTGGCGTACGGCCTCCAGCTCCATCACGGCGTCGTGGACGGCGGCGAGCACGGTGAGGACCGGCTCCTCGGTCACGGTCACCCCCGTCTCGGCCCCGTATGCCTGCTCACGGATTCCGACGGCCGCGGCGAGCGCGGAAAGGACCGGCTCGTCCGAGGCCCATCGCCCGGCCGACCGCCGCCGCGCGTCGCTGTCGGCGAGCACCGTGCGGCCGCCGCCGAACGGGGCCCAGCGGCTGCGTTGCCACGTGACCTGGCCGTCCTCCTCCAGGGCAACCAGATACGCCGAGGACAGGCCACGGCCCCGGCGCCACAGCCAGTCCTCCAGCGACTCGTACGGTTGCTGCCGCACCAGCAACGACGCGGCCTCGTCGAGCAGGTGATCGGCCAGCGCCGGCTGAAGACGCGGCACGAGGCGGTCGCCGTCGAGCGCCAGGGCCTCGGCCTCGAGGAGGTCGATCACCTCGGCTCCCGCGAGGGCGAGCGAGAGGTCGCCGCGTTCGACGGGCCGGCTGGGCTCCACGTCGAGGGCGACGATCATCAGGTCGCGCGGTGTGCTCATGAGAACCTCCCCGTCGATGGCGTGGCCGACAGTGCGGCGCCGGGCGGATGGCGCGGGACCTGGTGCTCGCCGGGTACGGACATCCCATACGTCGCCGACTGTAGCGCGGCTCACTCAGCGGCGCGGGGCGAGCCGACGGCGCCGTCCCGCGTGCCGGAGCGCTGTCCGGCCGCGCCTTGCCCCACCAGGGCCGTGTGGTGCGGGAAGCCGATACGGGGGACGGCAGCGGCAGCGGCGAGGACCACGAGGGCGGCGAGAAGCAGCGCCGACCGGTAGCCGTGGTGGAGGAGCGGGCCGAGACCAGGGGCCCGAGGACCTGGCCGACGGAGTACCCGGCGGTCAGCAGGGCGGCGGAGCGGGGAACCCCCGGATGAGCTCCCGCGGCGAGGGCCGGAGACGGGCTCCCACGGCCAGGGCCGGCGTGCTGACGCCGAACAAGGTGGCGCCGAACAGCGCCGCGGAGATCAGCGCGGCCGCCGCTCCCCCGAGGCCTGGCTGCCCGACGACGCCCCGCACAAGCGGTACCCGCGGTACTCGGCCCGGGGCCGTACGACTCGCTGTCGCTCACCGGTACAGCGCCGGCCGCTCCTCCAGGTCCACCCCCACCCGTCCGCCCTCCGTCAGGGCCCGTACGCCCGCCTCGCAGACCGCGGCCGCGGCGTAGCCGTCCCAGGCGCCGGGGCCGGTGACCTCGCCGCGGCGGGTGGCGTCGACCCAGGCCTGCACCTCGCGGTCGTAGGCCGACGCGAAGCGTTCGAGGTAGTCCTGGGCGATGGTGCCGCCCCAGCGGCCGGCCATGTGCGTGACCATGGCGTGGCCGTCGCCGACCCGGGCCGTGCCGCGCTCACAGACGACCTCCGCCCGGACCTGGTAGCCGAAGCCGCAGTTGACGAAGATCTCCACGTCGGCGACGGCCCCGCCGTCGGTCTCGAAGAGCACGAACTGCGGGTCCTGCAGACCGTCGGGGGCGTTCACGGACGGGGTCGGGCGCAGCACGGTGACCGCCGTGATCTCCTGGCCGAGCAGCCAGCGGGTCACGTCCATCTCGTGCACGACCGAGTCGTTGATGAGCATGTCGCTGGTCCAGCCGGACGGGCTCGCGACGTTGCGATGCCGGTGGTGCAGCAGCAGCGGGCGGCCCAACTGACCGGTCCGCAGCAGCTGTTCGAGCTTCATGTACTCGGCGTCGTAGCGCCTCATGAAGCCCACCTGGACCCGCCGACGGCCCAGTTGGCGCTCCGCCTCCAGCACGCGCAGGGCGGAGGCGGCGTCCGGCGTGAGCGGCTTCTCGCACAGCACCGGCAGGTCGCGTGCGAAGGCCGCCAGCAGCGCCGCCTCGTGCGCCGGCCCCGGGGAGGCGACGAGCACCGCGTCGACGTCGGCCGCCGCCATCGCCACGGCCGGGTCGGTGTACGCGGTGCAGCCGTCGACGCGGGCCGCGACGGCCTTGGCGCGTTCCGCGTCGATGTCCACGACGGCGGTCACCCGTGCCCCGCTGGTGACCTCCTGGATACGGCGCACGTGGTCGGCGCCCATCCGGCCGGTGCCGATGACGGCGACGCCGAGAGTTCCGCGCGTTCCACGCTGAGCCATGGTGTCCCCTCGGGGTAGTCAGGCGCCGCAGGACCTCAAAAACTTGCGGGTGCGGACCGCGATCGGCAGCGGCTTGTCCGGCTCGCAGGGGTACATGTCCTGCTCGACGATCGCGAACAGCTCCACGCCGAGGTTCTGCGCGGCGACCAGGACCGGCTCCAACTCCGGCACGCCGGACGGCGGTTCGCACATCACCCCGCGCTGCACGGCCGGCCCGAACGGCACCTCGTTCGCCACCACGTCGGCGAGGATCTCCGGGTCGACCTGCTTGAGGTGCAGGTAGCCGATGCGCTCGCCGTAGGTCTCGATCAGCTTGACGCTGTCGCCGCCGCAGTAGGCGTAGTGCCCGGTGTCCAGGCACAGGTTGACCAGGTCGGAGTCGGTGGAGTCCAGGAAGCGCTCGACGTGCTCCTCGGTGTCGATGTGGGTGTCGGCGTGCGGGTGGACGACGATGTCGAGGCCGTAGGTCTCCTTCACTTCGCGGCCCAGCCGCTCCATGCCCTTGGTCAAGTGCGCCCACTGCTCGGCCGTCAGCTCCGGCGGCTCCAGGATCTCGGCGGTCTTGTCGTCCCGCCAGAAGGAGGGGATGACGACGAGGTGCTTCGCGCCCATGGCCTGGGTGAGCGCGGCGACCTGGCTGACGTGCTCCCAGGTGGACTCCCACACGGCCGGGCCGCGGTGCAGGCCGGTGAAGACCGTGCCCGCCGACACCTTGAGGCCACGCTTGTCCACCTCGTCGGTGAGCCGGGCCGGGTCGGTCGGCAGATAGCCGTAGGGGCCGAGCTCGATCCAGGAGTAGCCGGCCTCGGCGACCTCGTCGAGGAAGCGTTCCCAGGGCACCTGCTGGGGGTCGTCGGGAAACCAGACTCCCCAGGAGTCGGGGGCCGAGCCGACCCGGATGCGGTCCAGCACAGGGGCCATGTCAGGAGTTCCCTTCGGAAGATGCCGGTACGGGTGCGGTGAGGTCCCCCTCCTCGGGGAGTTCCTCGACGTCGACGCCCCGGACCTGGGCCAGTTCGTGCTTGAGCGCGGCGAGTTCGGCCCCGCCGGCCATGTGGTTGGTCAGTTCCTCGAGGGAGACCTCGCTGCGGTCGGCGCTGAGTTCCAGGGTGCCGAGGCGCAGCACGCTGAAGTGGTCGCCGACCATGTAGGCGTGGTGCGGGTTGTGGGTGATGAAGATGACGCCGAGGCCGCGGTCGCGGGCGGCGGCGATGTACTTCAGCACCACACCGGACTGCTTGACGCCGAGGGCGGCGGTCGGCTCGTCCAGGATGAGGACGCGGGCGCCGAAGTAGACGGCGCGGGCGATCGCCACGCACTGGCGCTGGCCGCCGGAGAGCGTGCCGATGGGCTGCTCCAGGTCGTCCAGGACGATGCCCATGTTGCGCAGTTCCTCGTCCGCCGTCTTCTTCATGCGGTCGATGTCGAGGCGGCGCAGCGGCCAGGGGCCCTTGGTCATCTCGGAGCCGAGGAAGAAGTTGCGCCACACCGGCATGAGCGGGACGGTCGCCAGGTCCTGGTAGACGGTGGCGATGCCGCGGTCGAGGGCCTCGCGCGGGCTGGTGAAGCGCACCGGTTCGCCGTCGACCAGGAACTCGCCCTCGGTGTGCTGGTGCAGCCCCGAGATGATCTTGATCAAAGTCGACTTGCCGGCGCCGTTGTCGCCGAGCACGCAGGTCACCTTGCCGGAGTGGACGGCGAGGTCGACACCGTGCAGGGCGCGGATGTTGCCATAGGACTTGCCGGCCTTGCGCAGTTCGACGATGGGCCGGTCCTTCTCGGGCGGGGTGTCCTTCAGGATGGCGCCGTGGGTTCCGGTTCCGTTGGTTGTCATCGGGTCACCTCCGGGTCGCCGTGCGCTGGACCCACAGATTGATCAGGACGGCGCCGAGCAGCATCACGCCGAGGAAGGCCTTGAACCAGTCGGGGTTCCAGCCGGCGTAGACGATGCCCTGGTTCACCATGCCGAACATGAAGGCGCCGAAGACCGGGCCGATCGCCGAGCCGTAGCCGCCAGTGAGCAGACAGCCGCCGATCACCGCCGCGGCGATGTAGATCAGCTCCTGGCCGACGCCCTCGCCGGACTGCACGGTGTTGAAGGAGAACAGCTGGTGCATGCCGACGAACCAGGCGCCGAAGCCGACCAGCATGAACAGCGAGATCTTGGTGAAGGTCACCGGGACACCGACCGCGCGGGCGCTGTCCTTGTTGCCGCCGACCGCGAAGATCCAGTTGCCGTACTTCGTGCGCAGCAGCACCCACGTGGCCAGCGCCGCGAAGACCAGCCACCAGATGACGGTGATCTTCACCTGGACCCCGCCGACGGTGAACGACGAGGCGAAGATGGCCTTCGCCTGGTCGAAGCCGTCCATGTCGCTGATGTCGTCGGTCGCGACGTTGCCGGTGATCAACTTGGTCACCGCGAGGTTCACGCCCTGCAGGATCAGGAAGGTGCCGAGGGTGACCAGGAAGCTCGGCAACCCGGTCTTCACCAGCATCCAGCCGTTGAACGCGCCGATCGCGAGCGACACCACGAGCGCGACGATCACGCCCACCCACACGTTCATCGTCAGCTGGTAGCTGAGCATGCTCGCGGTCAGCGCCGACGTGATGACCGCGACGCCGGCCGACAGGTCGAACTCCCCGCCGATCATCAGCAGGGCCACCGGCAGGGCCATGATCCCGATGGTCGACGACTGGTAGAAGATCGTCGCCATCGAGCTGCCCTGGCGCACCGCCGGTGCCGCGACGAAGAAGAAGACGAACACGGCGACGGCGCCGAGGAAGACACCGACCTCCGGCCGGGCGAGCAGTCGGAGCACCAGGGGCCGCTGCACGGTCCGCCCGTCGGTCTGCTTGGCGCCGGGCGCCGGCGGTGTGCTCACCGCCGGCTCGGCCTGCTGGGTCATACTGATCACCTGGTGCCCTTCGCGGCGAACTGGGCGACCTTGTCGACGTTGGACTTGTCGACGAAGGCCGGGCCGGTCAGCACCGGCTGCTCACCGCCGCCGCTGTAGTTGCCGTTGTTCTTGTAGAGCCACAGGGAGTCGACCGCCAGGTAGCCCTGCAGATAGGGCTGCTGGTCGACGGCGAACTGGATGGTGCCGTTCTGGACGGCCTTGGTCAGGTCCTTGTTGAGGTCGAAGGTCGCGATCTTCGCCTTGCTGCCGGCGTCGCTCACCGACTGCACCGCGGTCAGCGCGTAGGGGGCGCCGAGCGTGACGACGTAGTCGATGCCCTTGTCCTGCTTGAGCTTGGCGGTGATCGTCGACTTCACGGACGGCATGTCGGTGCCGTTGACGTAGAGGTTCTCGGTCGTGCCGTTGAATGTCTTCTTCACGCCGTCGCAGCGCTGGGTCAGGCCGACGTTGCCCTGCTCCTGGATGACGCAGACGGCCTTCTTGGCGCCGACTTCGTTGAGCTTCTTGCCGAACGCCTCGCCCGCCACGGTCTCGTCCTGGCCGAAGAACTCCAGCAGGCCGAGCTTCTTCCAGTCGCTCAGGCCGGAGTTGAGGCCGACCACGGGTATGCCCGCGCCCTCCGCCTTGCCCACGACGCTCTTCAGGGCGTCCGGCTTGGCGAGGGTGACCGCGATGCCGTCGACCTTCTGGTCGATCGCGTTCTGCACGAGGTTGGCCTGGTTGCCGGCGTTCGGGTCGGCGGAGTAGACGAGCTTGATGTTGTCCTTGGCGGCGGCGGCCTCGGCGCCCTTGCGGACGATGTCCCAGAAGGTGTCGCCGGGCGCCTGGTGCGTGACCAGCGCGACCGTCATCCGGGGCGTGGTGGCCTTGCCCGCGGAGGCGGCGCCCCCGCCTTCCTCGGCCTTCTTGCCGCCGGAGCTGCTGGAGCAGCCAGCGAGGGTCAGGGCCGCGGCCGCGGCCACGGCCACGACGGGGGCGAGTCTGCGGGAGCGAGAAGAGCGGTCCATCTTTCCTGCACCTCACTGTGCCACGGGGGAAAGGGAGAGGGGATCACGGTGATCCCGGTCCCGGATGCCTTGATCGGATCCGGGTCATGCGCCGCATGCACGGCTGTTGTGCTGGGACGGGATCCAATCCCTTGGCGCGCCCGCTGTCAATACTTTGTTAAGACATCATTTCACAAGCAGGTCCGAATGTAAGTACAAACTATTGACAGTGCGGCCCTCCGAGTCCTACACCTGAGAGGCGGCAGGCCCCCGGGATCCGCGTCTCCACCGTCGCAGGGCCCCTTGGGATCCGCACCCCCAGGCACAGCTCGAGGAGCGTCGCGCATGGCCGAGTCAGCCCAGTCCTTCGACCTGATCACGATGGGCCGCATCGGAGTCGATCTCTACCCGCTGCAGTCCGGCGTACCCCTGACACGGGTGGAGACGTTCGGAAAGTTCCTCGGCGGTTCGGCCGCCAACGTGGCCGTCGCCGCGGCCCGCCTCGGCCGCTCCACCGCGGTGATCACCCGCACGGGCAACGACCCCTTCGGCGCCTATCTGCACATGGCGCTGAAGGAGTTCGGGGTCGACGACCGCTGGGTCACGCCGGTCGACGCCTACCCGACCCCCGTCACGTTCTGCGAGATCTTCCCGCCGGACGACTTCCCGCTCTACTTCTACCGGCAGCCGAAGGCCCCCGACCTGGAGATCCGCACCGACGAGCTGGACTTCTTCGCCATCCGCGCGGCCCGGATCTTCTGGATCACCGGCACCGGCCTGAGCGAGGAGCCGAGCCGCTCCGCCACGCTCGCCGCCCTCAAGGCACGCGACAAAGCGGGCACCACGGTCTTCGACCTCGACTGGCGCCCGATGTTCTGGCAGGACCCGGAGGAGGCCCGCCCGTACTACGCCGAGGCACTGCGGCACGCCACCGTCGCGGTCGGCAACCTCGACGAGTGCGAGATCGCCACCGGCGTCCGCGAGCCACAGGCCTGCGCCGAGGCGCTGCTGGCGGCCGGCGTGGAGCTGGCCGTCGTCAAGCAGGGCCCCAAGGGCGTGCTGGCCGTGCACCGGGACGGCACCCGGGCCGAGGTGCCGCCGGTGCCCGTCGAGGTCGTCAACGGCCTCGGCGCGGGCGACGCCTTCGGCGGCTCGCTGTGCCACGGGCTGCTGTCCGGCTGGGACCTGACGACGGCCATGCGGTACGCCAACGCGGCCGGCGCCCTCGTCGCCTCCCGCCTCGCCTGCTCCTCCGCGATGCCCACCGAGTCGGAGGTCGAAGACCTCCTCGCGCGAGCCACTCCCTGAACGGAGCGTTGTCTTGACCCTCAGCATCCGCGACCTCACCGCGGTCAGAGCCCGGCATCCTCAGGCCGTTGCCGAGGCGGCCGCCCGCCGGGTGCGCCGCCCGCTGATCGGCGACAGCGGCCGGCTGATGATCGTGGCCGCCGACCACCCCGCGCGCGGCGCGCTCGGCGTCGGCGACCGCAGACTCGCCATGGCCAACCGCGCCGACCTGCTGGAACGTCTGTGCGTCGCGCTGTCGCGGCCCGGCGTCGACGGGGTGCTCGCCACCGCCGACATCCTGGAGGACCTGCTGCTCCTCGGGGTGCTGGAGAACAAGGTCGTCATGGGCTCCATGAACCGCGGGGGCCTGGCGGGCGCCGCCTTCGAGATGGACGACCGCTTCACCGGCCACCGCGCCCGCGACATCGCCCGGCTCCGCTTCGACGCGGGCAAGCTGCTGGTGCGCATCGACTACGACGACCCCGGCTCGCTCGCCACCCTGGAGTCCACCGCCCGCACCATCGACGAGATGGCCGAGCTGCACCTCCCGGTCTTCGTCGAGCCGTTCATCTCGCGCCGGGTCGACGGGAAGGTGTCCAACGACCTGTCCGCCGAGGCCGTCACCCGCTCCATCGCCATCGCCTCCGGCCTGGGCGGCACCTCCGCCTACACCTGGCTGAAGCTGCCCGTCACCGAGGACCCGGACGACATGGCCGAGGTCCTGGAGACCTCCACGCTGCCCGTCGTCCTGCTCGGCGGCGAGGTCGGCGACGACCAGGAGGGCGCCTACGAGCGGTGGCGCAAGGCCCTGCGGCTCCCCACCGTCCAGGGCATGGTCGTCGGCCGCTCCCTGCTGTACCCCGCCGAGGGCAGCGTGGAGACGGCGGTGGACACGGCCGTGGGCCTGTTGGGAGAAGGAGGCACCCGATGACGAGCCCCTACCACCTGCCCGCGGGCACGGCCCACGGCGGCCCCTACGTCGTGGACGTCACCCCCGAGTCCGCCGGCTGGGGTTACTCGAGCCTGCGCGTCCTGGAGCTGCCGCCCGGTGGCTCGCACACCTTCGACACCGGCGAGAGCGAGTGGATCGTGCTGCCGCTCAGCGGGAGCTGCACCGTCGCCTGCGCCGACGAGTTCGGCCACGCCGCCTTCGACCTGACCGGCCGCGACAGCGTGTTCGCCGCCGTCAGCGACTTCGCGTACGTGCCGCGCGATGCCCGGACGACCGTCTCCACCACCGGCGGCGGACGGTTCGCGCTCACCGGCGCGCGCTGCACCCGGCGCCTGCCCGCCCGCTACGGACCGGCCTCGTCGGTGCCGGTGGAGCTGCGCGGCACCGGGAACTGCAGCCGCCAGGTCAACAACTTCGGGGCGGCCGGCGTGTTCGAGTGCGACAAGCTCATCGCCGTCGAGGTGATCACCCCGGGCGGCAACTGGTCGTCGTTCCCGCCGCACAAGCACGACGAGCACCGGCCCGGCGAGGAGTCCGTCCTCGAGGAGATCTACTACTTCGAGTTCGCCGCCCATGACGGCACGCCCGGCCTCGGCTACCAGCGGGTCTCGCCGTCCGGGCAAGGCCGGGGCACGGACGTGCTGGCCGAGGTGCGCGACGGCGACGTCGTGCTGATCCCGGACGGCTGGCACGGGCCGTCGATCGCCGTGCCCGGCCACCACATGTACTACCTCAATGTCATGGCGGGCCCGGAGGCCGAACGCGCCTGGCTGATCTGCGACCACCCCGACCACGCCTGGATCCGCGACACCTGGCCCGAGCAGCCCGTCGACCCCCGTCTGCCCCTCTACACCGCCCCGTCCGCTTCGTCGTCCCAGTGAGGTCCTCGATGAGCCAGTCGAGCCAGTCAACGCATCGCCTGACCGTCGCCCAGGCGCTGGTGCGGTTCCTCGCCGCCCAGTACACCGAGCGGGACGGCGTACGGCACCGGCTGATCGCCGGCACCTGGGGCATCTTCGGCCACGGCAACGTGGCGGGCGTCGGCCAGGCGCTCCTGGAGGCGGGCGAGGACGTGATGCCGTACCACCAGGGGCGCAACGAGCAGGCGATGGTGCACGCGGCGGTGGGGTTCGCCCGCCAGCGGGGCCGCCTGTCGACGCAGGCCGTGACCACATCCATCGGCCCGGGCGCCACCAACCTCGTCACCGGCGCGGCCCTGGCGACCATCAACCGTCTGCCGGTGCTGCTCCTGCCCGGCGACTACTTCGCCACGCACGCCGCCGACCCGCTGCTGCAGCAGCTGGAGCACCCGGTGGAGGCGGACGTGTCGGTCAACGACACCCTGCGCCCGGTCTCCCGCTACTTCGACCGCATCACGCGCCCCGAGGCGCTGATCCCCTCCGCGCTGAACGCCGTACGGGTCCTCACCGACCCCGCCGAGACCGGCGCCGTCACCCTCGCGCTGCCGCAGGACGTGCAGGCGGAGGCGTACGACTGGCCGGAGGAGTTCTTCGCCGAGCGCGTGTGGCGCGTACGGCGCCCGGCCCCCGACCCGGTCGAACTCGCCGAGGCCGTACGGGCGGTCAGGGCCGCGTCCCGGCCGCTGATCGTCGCGGGCGGCGGCGTCCACCACAGCGAGGCCGAGGAGGCGCTGAAGGCCCTGGTCGACGCCACCGGGATCCCGGTCGCCTCCACCCAGGCGGGCAAGGGGTCACTGAGGTACGACCACCCCGCCGACCTCGGCGGCATCGGCCACACCGGCACGGCGGTCGGCGACGACATCGCCCGCACCGCGGACCTGGTGATCGGCGTCGGCACCCGCTACACGGACTTCACCACCGCCTCCGGCACGCTCTTCCAGAACCCGGACGTCCGCTTCGTCAACCTCAACATCGCCGCCTTCGACGCGCACAAGCTGGCGGCCAGGACACTCGTCTGCGACGCGCGGGCCGGCCTCACGGCGCTCACCGAGGCACTCGCCGGGCACCGCGTGGACGCCGCGTACGAGGCGGAGTACCGCGCCGGCAAGGAGCGCTGGGAGCAGGTGGTCGAGGCCGCCTACCGGGCCGACGACGACAGCGCCGTACCGACCCAGACGCAGGTGCTCGGCGCGCTGGACGAGGTCGTCGGCGACGACGACGTGGTGATCAACGCCGCCGGGTCGCTCCCCGGCGACCTGCACAAGCTGTGGCGGGCCCGCTCACCGCGCCAGTACCACCTGGAGTACGGCTATTCCTGCATGGGCTACGAGATCCCGGCCGGCATCGGCGTCCAGCAGGCCGCGCCGGACACACCCGTCTGGTCGCTGGTCGGCGACGGCACGTACCTGATGATGCCGACGGAGATCGTCACCGCAGTCCAGGAGGGCCTGCCCGTCAACCTGGTCCTGATCCAGAACCACGGCTACGCCTCCATCGGCGGCCTGTCGGAGTCGGTGGGCGCGGAGCGCTTCGGCACCGCCTACCGACACCGCGCCGCCGACGGCACCTTCACCGGCGCCCCGCTCCCCGTCGACCTCGCCGCGAATGCCGGCAGCCTCGGCATGGACGTGCTGCGCGCCAAGACCGTGCGCGAGCTGCGCGAGGCGCTCGCTGCGGCGCGCGCCTCGGACCGGCCGACCTGCGTGTACGTCGAGACCGACCCGACCCCGACCGCTCCTCCGGCCGAGGCCTGGTGGGACGTGCCGGTGGCCGAAGTGGCCTCCCGCGAGGCCGCGTTGCAGGCCCGCGAGCGGTACGACCGCCACGTCACCGACCGCCGCCGGCACCTCTGAACTCCCCTGGACTCCCCCTCATCGGAAGGCCCCGCACCATGAAGACCATCACCCACTGGATCGGCGGCAAGCCCGTCGAGGGCACGTCCGGCCGCTTCGGCCCCGTGTACAACCCGGCGACCGGCGCCCAGGAGAAGCAGGTCGCGTTCGCGACCGTCGACGAGGTGGACGCCGCCGTCGCCGCCGCGAAGGACGCGTATGTCACCTGGGGCGGCTCCTCGCTGGCCAAGCGCACGGCGGTGCTGTTCAAGTACCGGGAGCTGCTGGACGCGCACCGCGACGAGATCGCCGAGCTGATCACCGCCGAGCACGGCAAGGTGCACTCCGACGCGCTCGGCGAGGTCGCGCGCGGCATGGAGATCGTCGAACTGGCCTGCGGCATCTCCTCGTTGCTGAAGGGCGAGCTGTCCACGCAGGTCTCCACCCGGGTCGACGTCGCCGCGATCCGCCAGCCGCTGGGCGTGGTCGCGGGCATCACCCCGTTCAACTTCCCCGCGATGGTGCCGATGTGGATGTTCCCCCTCGCCATCGCGTGCGGCAACACCTTCGTGCTCAAGCCGAGCGAGAAGGATCCGTCGGCCTCCTTCCGCCTGGCCGAACTGGCCGCCGAGGCGGGCCTGCCGGACGGGGTGCTGAACATCGTGCAGGGCGACAAGGTGGCGGTGGACCGCATCCTGGAGCACCCGGACATCGAGGCCGTCTCCTTCGTCGGCTCGACCCCGATCGCCAAGTACATCCAGCTGAAGGCGGTCGAGCACGGCAAGCGCGTGCAGGCCCTGGGCGGTGCCAAGAACCACATGCTGGTGCTGCCCGACGCCGACCTGGACTTCGCGGCCGACCAGGCGATCAACGCGGCGTACGGGTCGGCCGGCGAGCGCTGCATGGCCGTGTCCGTCGTGGTCGCCGTCGGCGACACGGGCGACGAGCTGGTCGGCAGGATCGCCGAGCGGGCGAAGAACCTGCGGATCGGCCCCGGCAACGACCCGTCCTCCGAGATGGGCCCGCTGATCACGCGCGAGCACCGCGACAAGGTGGCCTCGTACGTACGGAGTGCGGCCGAGCAGGGGGCGGAGGTCGTGGTCGACGGCACGGGCTACACGGTTCCGGGCCACGAGGACGGCTTCTTCCTCGGCGTGTCGCTGCTCGACAAGGTGCCGGTGACGGCGGACGCGTACAGGGACGAGATCTTCGGCCCGGTGCTGTGCGTGGTGCGCGCGGAGACGTACGACGACGCCATCGAGCTGATCAACGCCTCCCGCTGGGGCAACGGCACCGCGATCTTCACCCGGGACGGCGGCGCCGCCCGCCGGTTCCAGCTGGAGGTCAAGGCAGGCATGGTCGGCGTAAACGTGCCGATCCCGGTGCCCGTCGGCTACCACTCCTTCGGCGGCTGGAAGGACTCCCTCTTCGGCGACCTGCACGTCTACGGAAACGACGGCATCGCCTTCTACACCCAGGGCAAGGTGATCACCACGCGCTGGCCGGACCCGGCCGACGCGGGCATCAACCTAGGCTTCCCCAGCCACTCCTGACACCCCGTCCGCTCCGACCGAAGGGGGTGTCCCGGTGGCGACGACCGGTGACCACTCTCGTGCCATAACCGTCTCCGCGCTCGATTCCCTGGACTTCGCCCTGGACCGCAGCAGTCCGGTGCCGCTGTACTACCAGCTCGCCCAGCAGCTGGAGGCGGCGATCGAGCACGGGATCCTCGCCCCGGGGAACCTCCTGGGCAACGAGATCGACCTGTCCGTACGCCTCGGCCTGTCCCGCCCCACGGTCCGCCAGGCCATCCAGTCCCTTGTCGACAAAGGGCTGTTGGTCCGGCGGCGCGGGGTGGGCACGCAGGTGGTGCACAGCCAGGTCAAGCGCCCACTGGAGCTCAGCAGCCTCTACGACGACCTGGAGACGGCCGGGCAAGGCCCGACCACGCAGGTGCTGCGCAACGAGCGGGTGCCCGCCACCGCCGACGTGGCGGCCGCGCTCGGCCTCGCGGAGGGCAGCGAGGTGACGGTGCTGGAGCGGCTGCGGTTCACGCACGGCCAGCCGGTGGCGTTCCTGTGCAACTACCTGCCTGCGACGCTGCTCGAACCGGACACCGCCCGGCTGGAGTCGACGGGCCTGTACCGGATGCTGCGCTCGGCGGGCATCACGCTGCACAGCGCCCGCCAGTCCATCGGCGCCCGCACGGCCACCGCCGAGGAGGCCGTCCGTCTCGACGAGAAGGAGGGTGCCGCCCTGCTCACCATGCAGCGCACGGCGTACGACGACACCGGGCGGGCGGTCGAGTACGGCACACACGTCTACCGGGCCTCGCGGTACGCGTTCGACTTCCAGCTGCTGGTGCGGCCCTGATCCGGGACGGGCGGGAGCGGCGTGCCGCCCTCGTCCGCGGGTGCGGCGCCAAGGGGAGGGGACAGCGCGTCGCCGGTGCTACGCCGGCGGTCGTGCCGTGAGGTGTGGGGTGAAGACGCTGGTGGGGCGGTCGAGGCGTGCGCCGTCCACGGTGATGTCGACCACCTCGTTGTAGAAGGCGAGGTGCCCCTTGATCGCGGCCACCGCGGGCAGTGGGTCGGGGTAGCTCCAGACAAGGTTCGGCGGGACCTCGGCCCGGCCGCGCCAGGACCAGTACTCGGCGGCGGTGCCCTTGTAGGGGCAGACGCTCGTGTGGCCGGTGGCGGTGAGCAGGTCGAGGCGGACGTCCTCGCGCGGGAGGTAGTACCGCGTGGGCAGGCCGGTCTCGAACAGCAGCACCGGGCGGCGGGTGTCCGCGACGACCGTGCCGTCGATCTCGACCCGGACGTGGCGGCTGCTCGGCAGGGCGTCCACCCGTTTGTGCGGGTCGCGGGGATGGACGAAGATCTCTTCCTCCTCCTCGTACCAGTGATCGAGGCCCCGGCCGGTGCGCCGGAACCACTCGAAGGCGATGAGGCCGGCCAGGTCGGCGGCGGGGAACGTCCAGGCCGCGTTCTCCCGCAGGTCGCCGTGGACGACGAGGTCGTAGAAGATCTCCGCCCCGGTGTGCGCGCCCGTCGGCGGGTTCTTCGCCGGCCGCAGCAGGTCCTCGCGCACCTCCTCGCGCGGGAAGGCGTACAGGGGGACCGGCACTCCCGGCTCCCACACCAGGACGGGGTGCCGGCTGTCGACGACGGTGACGTCTCCCGTGCGGCCGCGCACCCAGCGGTCGCTGGGCTCCCACAGGAGGCCTTCGGGGGTGGTGCGGACGGACTGGGCGGTGGGGTGTTCGATCATGGCTGGCCCGCTCTCCTCCCAGGAGCTTCCGGGGCGACCGGACGATCGGGCGACCGGGCGACCGGACGATCGGGCGACCGGACAATCGGGCGACCGGGGAGACACCCGCCAGGGCCGGCAAGCCCAGAACACAGCATGCCAGCCGGCGTCGGTCAGTGCGCGGGCGACCGGAATTCCGCCTGCGTAGAAAAGCAGAAAAAAGGCCTCCGCAGGCTCTCACCTGCGACGACCCTTCGCACCGTCGGGACGACAGGATTTGAACCTGCGACCTGATATATCCGCGCAATTCGGCTACAGGTTGTCGGCAGGCGCAGGGCCACACCCACCGGGCTCGCGTTCAGTGCAGGTCGGCCCGCGCGGGGCTGTCATCGACGGGGCTGTCGTCGAGGAAGCCGCCCGACTGGTGCTGCCACAGCTTCGCGTAGGCGCCGTCCGACGCGAGCAGCTCCTGGTGCGTGCCCTGCTCGACGATCCGTCCGCGGTCGAGGACGACGAGCTGGTCCATGTTGGCGACCGTGCTCAGTCGGTGCGCCACCACGAGCGCCGTCCGCGCTTCCATGAGCCGCCACAGCGCCTCCTGGACGAGGATCTCGCTCTCGGAGTCCAGGGCGCTGGTCGCCTCGTCGAGCAGCAGGATCGGCGCGTCGCGCAGGATCGCCCTGGCGAGGGCGACCCGCTGGCGCTGTCCGCCGGACAGCTTGACACCGCGCTCGCCCACCATGGTGTCGAAGCCGTCCGGCAGCGCATCGGCGAACTCCGTGACGTGCGCCGCCTCGGCCGCGCGGCGGATCTCGGCGTCGGTGGCGTCCGGCCGGGCGAACGCGATGTTGTCCCGCAGCGTGCGGTGGAACATCGCCGGGTCCTGCGGCACGTAGGCGATCAGGCTGCGCAGGTCGGCCTGGCGCAGCCTGCTGATGTCCTGACCCCCGATCAGGATCCGGCCGGCGTCGATGTCCGTCATCCGCAGCAGCAGCCGGGTGAGCGTGGTCTTGCCCCCGCCGGACCGGCCGACGAGACCGATCTTCGCCCCGCTGGGCACAGCCAGGTCGAGGCCCTCGAAGAGCGGCTCCGCGCCCGCGTGGGCGAAGGTCACTTGCTCGAAGCGGACGTCGGCGGCCCGGGACAGCAGCGGCTCCGGCGACGCCGGGGCCGCCCTCGTGGCAGGCATGGCGCAAGGGACGACAGGCTGAACGCCCAACGGAGCTCCTATGCGGACATTCGGATCTTGGTGGCCTGCCGTTGGCGTGGCGAGGAACCCAACCACGCCCGCACCATCCACCGCGGATGAGCGGACCGTGTCCACCCGGTTTACGGAACTTCCCTGAGCCGCCGGTCTTGAACAGAACAGCCCTGCGGTCGCACCGTGCGGCGTTGTCACCCGAGCCGTTGGGCGTGCTCGGGCCAGGCGTGGCCGAGCACGTCCTCGGTCATCAACGCGGCCTGGACCTGCAGGAGTGTCTCCGGTTGTGAGAGTGGCGACCCGAGCAATTCTTCGATCCGCTTGAGCCGCAGGCCGACGGTGTTCGGGTGCACATACAGCGCGGCTGCCGTGCGGGCGGTGTTCAGCTCCTGCCCCAGGTAGGTCCGCAGCGTCTCGATCAGAGCGGCGTCCCGGCGGGAGTCGTATGCGCGCAAGGGTGCCAGGACTCGATCGGCGTAGCGGATGAGCTCGCGGGGGTCGTCGAGTTGGAGCAGCAGGCCGTATACGCCCAGCTCGGACAGGGTGACCGTCCGGTCCCGCCCTCCGCGCAGCTGCGCGAGTTCCAGGGCGCCACGGGCCACCCGGAAAGCCGCGGCATAGTCGCGTAGTTCGGAGCAACTCGCCCCGACCGCGACGGATACGGTGGAGTCGTTCAGCGTCCGGCTGACCGCCCGGCGGATCATGTGGCCGGCAGTCACCGGGTCGGCCTGCTGGTTCTTCGACGTGTCGTCGGGCCACAACACCACCACGAACTCACCCCAGTTGGTGACGAGCGGGCGCGGCCTGACACCGTCAGTCGCGCTGTGCACGATGCCGAGCAGCCGCCGTACGTCGGCCGGACCGGTACCAGCCGCGAGATTCGCCTCCGCAGTGCCTGCCGTGGCGGTGTCCGCCTTGATCACCAGCACCGCGTGGGGCCGGGAGAGGTCGTGGCCCAGCGTCTGGGCGCGCGAGCCGAGTGTCCCGGACGCGATGCCGGAGAGCAGATCGCTCAGCAGGTCCCCCCTCAGCCTCCACTCCACCTCCAGCGCGGTCCGGCGGCGGAGCAGTTCGAGGGCGGCCACAGTGGCCCCGTGTTCCACCGCGCGGTGGCCGAGCGGCCCGAGGTCGACGAGCCGGCCCGGCAGCCAGATCCGCGCCACGAGCTCTCCGCCGAGCAGCACCGGTGCCACGATCCGTGGGCCGCCTTCCGGGTCGGGTAGCTCCGTGAGCCGTTCGGAGCCGGTCTCATCTGCCTGCTCGACGTGCGGGACCTCCAGCCGGGTCCCGTCCTTCTCAGCGCTCCCGAGCGGGTGCCCAGCCGGGTCGGTGATCAGCACGGGGCGGGCGAGGAGTCCGGACAGGGCGGCGGCGACACCTTGCACACCGGCCGCGCGCAATGCAACGGACGTCAGATCCCGGTGGATCTGCTCGGCCTCCTGCAGCAGCCGGTGCTGTGCGGTCAGCGACTCGTTCAGCTCCTCGAGGTCGGCGATGGTGTCGCGTTCGCGGTCCCGGAGCCGGGCGGTCTCGATGGCTATCCCCGCCTGGTCGGCCAGCGTGATCAGCAGTTCCAGCTCGTCGGCGGCGAAGGTGTGGACCTGGGTCCGATAGCAGTTCAATGTACCGGCCGGTGTCCCGGCGACCCTGAGCGGTACGGACACCATGGACCGGTAGCCCTGCTCGCGCGCCACCTCTTCCCAGGGCCGGAACATCGGTTCCACCGTGATGTCCTCGATCGCCAGGGGTTTGCCGCTGTTGAACGCCCGGCTGGACGGCCCCTCCCCCAGCGGCCCGGGCCCGAGCCGGATCGGGTGGTCGGTGTTGACGCGAGCGACGTACTCGGGGGTGAGGCCGTACGACCCCTCGATCACCAACGCGTCCCGACTGTCGTTGGCCAGCAGCACGGCGCAGAGCTCGTAACCCATGAGGGTGCAGGCCTTCTCGGCCACCAGATCCAGGAGCACCGGCAGCGGTACGGGCTTGTTCACCGCGGTTGCGATCTCGGCGACGCCCGCAAGCCATCGCCGCACATCGTTCGTGCCGTCATCGGTAGGGCTGCATATCGCTTCGCGCACGGCCCTCACTGTGCCGACGCACAGCGAATCCGGCAAGGGGGGTGCCGGCACACATTGAGGGGTGGGAGGCGCCCCGGAACAGTGGAGGCACAGACTGTTACCGAATCGCCAAGGAGTGCCCGTGCCTCCACGTGTCGTCGTGATCGGTGGCTCTCTCGGCGGGCTCAATGCAGCACTCCACCTGCATCGGACGGGTGCGGACGTCGAGGTGTTCGAGCGCAACGGGCACGAGGCGTGCGACGACGGCGCCGGCGTGCTGCTGCCCCCGTCGACCGAACGGCTGCTCGCCGAGTGCGGCACTTTCGACATCGGCGTGGCGCGAACGGTGCGCCATTTCGACGCCCAGGGCGTGCTCCTTCGTGAAGAGCCACGCGCCCACCGCTTCGCGTCCTGGGCCGCGCTGCACCGGGCGCTGCTGACGGCATTGGGCCGGGACCGCGTGCACCGAAACCACGCAGTGGTCGGTCTCGAGCAGGACGGCCGATCCGCTGCGGCCCTCTTCCGCGGCGGGCGAATCGAGCGGGCCGACCTGGTGGTCTGCGCCGACGGCACCGGCTCGACGAGCCGGCGGCTGCTGCTTCCGCGGTCCTTCCCGCGCTACGCCGGCTATGTGGCCTGGCGTGGCCGAGTCCACGAGAGCTATTTGTCGCCGTCCGCGTCCCGGGCCCTCGCCGGTGCGGTGAGCTTTCTCCAGCTGCCGGACAGCCATGTGAGGGTGAGCCCCGCACCGGGGCACCTTCTCGACTTCGTCTGGTACCGCGACCTCCCGGACGGCCGGGCGCTCACCGCGACGCTCACCGACCGCACCGGTACCCAGCGCTCGCTGACGGTGCCGGCGGGCATGGTGCCCGACGCATCCGTGCAACGGATGCGGGAAGCGGCGGCGGAGATGATGCCGCCGGCCTTCGCCGAGCTGGTGTCACGGGCACCGGAGCCGTACGTCGAGCAGATCGTCGATGTCGCGGTGCCCCGGATGGTCGTCGGGCGGATCTGCCTGATCGGCGACGCGGCCTTCACTTCCCGTCCTCCCGCGACGGCGGGCGCGGCGAAGGCGGTCGAGGACGGCTGGTCCCTCGCCGCGGCGGTCGGTCGTACGGGCACTGATGTGCCAGACGCTCTCGCGGAGTGGGAACCACCCCGGTTGGAGCGAGGGCGTCGGCTGGTCGCCGGAGCATGTGCCCTCGGCCGTTCTGCAGGACTGTGGGAGTCCACAGCGAAATGGCCTTTCCTCGTGTAGCCACACATGTTCCGCCCAAGCCTCGAAGGCCAGTCTGTTCAAGGCCAGAACAGACCTGGAGGCAGATGATGAACGAATACGGTCGGCTGCGAGTGGCGGTGGTCGGCGGGTCCATGGGCGGCCTGACTGCCGCCCTGGTCCTGCGAGAGCTCGGTTGCCAGGTGGACGTGTACGAGCGGTCGCCCGAGTTGCTCGACGGGCGCGGGGCGGGCGTGGTCCTGCAGCCCGACACCGTGCGCTGGTTCCAGGAGCACGGCGGAATCGCCGCGGTGGAGAAGGTCAGCACCGGATCGTCCACGCTGCGCTACCTCGGACCGGGCAACGAGATCATTCATGACGAGCCCAGCACATGGCGGTTCACCTCGTGGACGGCCACCTACCGGGCCCTCCTCGACGATTTCGGAACCGAGCGATACCACCTGCGTGAGCATGTGGCAGGGCTCGACCAGGACGCCGACCAGGTGACGCTGAGGTTCGTCAGCGGGCGGCGGGTCCACGCCGACCTGGTGGTGTTCGCGGACGGCATCTCCTCGACCGGTCGGCGGCGGCTGCTGCCGGAGGTCCGGGCGCAGTACTCCGGCTATGTCGGATGGCGCGGCACCGTTCTGGAGAGCGAGGTCAGCGAGGAGACCTTCGAGCTGCTGCACGACTCGCTCGCCTACTCGGTCGGACCGAGCACGCACATCTGCATGTACCCGATCCCCGGTCCGGCCGGAGAGCTTGAGATCGGCAAGCGGCATCTGAACTACGTCTGGTACCGCAATGTCGCCGAGGGGCCGGAGCTGGACGAGCTGCTCACGGACAAGCGGGGCTTCCCCTGCGCGGTGTCGGTACACCCCGGGATGGTGCAGGACCGTTACGTCGAGGAGCTGCGCGCCGCGGCACGGGAGCTGCTGGCACCGGCCGCTGCCGAGATCGTGGAGCGCACCGAGGAGCCGTTCATCCAGCCCGTCCTGGACATCGAGGTGCCCAGGATGGCCTTCGGCCGGGTCGTTCTCACGGGCGACGCCGCCTTCGCCGCGCGGCCACACGCAGCGGCCGGCACCGCGAAGGCCGCCGCCGACGCGTGGGCTCTGGCCGCCGCGCTGCGCGAGACCGGCGGCGATGTGGTCTCCGCCCTGGAGAAGTGGGAGCCCGGCCAGCTGGAGCTCGGCCGCAGCCTGCTGAGCCGGGTCCGCGCCATGGGCACCCGCTACCAGGTCGACGGCACCGCCGATCCTCGCGACCGTTCGCTGCGATTCGGGCTGTACGGCCCGGACCGGTGACAGCCGATGGCAGTCAGACAGCAGACATCCGTACGACAGGAAGGAGATCCACGCCATGCCTGAGGTTCCCGAGGTACAGGTAGTCCGGCACGACGAGCTCGACGACGACACCCCGCAGACGCCGGGTCTGCAGCGCTTCGAGGCGGTGTCCGCGAAACGACTCGGCTCCACGGAGCTGTGGATGGGCCTGTCCGTGCTCCCGGCGGGCGCGAAGACGGGCGTCCACCATCACGGCGAGTCGGAAACGGCCCTGTATGTGCTCAGCGGCATCGGCCGCTGGTGGGTGGGCGACCGGCTGGACCAGGCCCGCGAGGCGCATGCGGGGGACTTCGTGTTCATCCCGCCGGGCGCGGTGCACTGGGAGGAGAACGGCAGCGACACCGAGCCGGTACGGATGATCGTCGCGCGCAGTACGCAGGACGCCATCGTCGTCAATCTCGATCACCACCCGTACGCTCCCGCGCACAGCTCCGACCCCGCCCAGGACCGGGCGTCCCATGGTTGAGAACACACGATCCGCCCCACACCCTGTGGAGCACCACAGTCACCTACCGGATGGCGCGCCGTAATCTCGGGATAACCGCACCCCCAGCCGACCTCGGCCCCGGGCCCCGGTCACCCGCCCTTCCGCAGGAGCCGCACCGAAGGACAGGCAATGAAGCCGCCCGCATTCACGTACTGCGATCCCGATTCCGTCGACGAAGCCGTCGCGCTCAAGAGCGAGTACGGCATCGACTCCCTCGTCCTCGCCGGAGGACAGAGTCTCCTCCCCATGTTGAACATCCGGCTTGCCAGGCCGGAGGCACTGATCGACATCAACAAGATCAGTGCCCTGCAGAAGATCGAGCGCTGGTCCGACGTCCTGGAGATCGGCGCAGGGGTCCGGCAGTACGAGCTGGAGGACCACCCTCTCGTCCAGGAGCTGGTGCCGCTGCTGCCCCAGGCCGTCAAATTCATCGGCCACATCGAGAACCGCCACCGCGGCACCGTCGGTGGGAGCATCGCGCACGCCGACTCCGCCGCCGAACTGCCGTGCACGGCGGTGGCCCTCGACGCGACGCTGGTCGTGCGGGGCCCGTCGGGCTCGCGCACCATCGCCGCCCGGGACTTCTTCCAGGGCTGGATGACCACCGCCCTGGAGCCCGAGGAGGTCCTCGTGGCGGTCCGCTACCCGGTCATGCCGTGGACCGCCGGCCACGGGTTCGTCGAGGTCGCCAGGCGGGAGGGCGACTTCGCGCTCGCCGGTGCCGCCGCGGTGGTGAACCTCGGCGAGGACGGCCGCTTCGCCTCCCTCGCCGTCAGTGCCGCCAGCATCTCGGACACCCCCGTCCGCGCCACCGCGGTCGAGCAGGCGCTGGCCGGCGAGCTGCCGACCAAGGAGAACATCGCCAGGGCCGCCAAGGAGATCGTGCCCTCGGTGACCTCGGGAGACGACATGCACGCCACGCGCGCGTACCGACAGCACCTGGCCACCGTCGTGGTGCAGCGAGCGATCACCGCGGCCGTGGCCTGCGCCCACGAGAGGAGCAACCCCCAGTGACGACCTCCACCGGCAGCAAGTACGGCACCGACCAGCGGACCGTGACCGTGCGCATCAACGGCCGGGACGTGACGCGCGAGGTATCGACGCGTACCACGCTTGCCGACTTCCTGCGCGACGAGCTCGACCTTGTCAGCGTCCATCTCGGCTGCGAGCACGGCGTGTGCGGATGTTGCACCATCCTCCTCGACGGCCACTCGGTGCGCTCCTGCCTGATGCTCGCCGTCCAAGCGGACGGGCACGCGGTCGAGACCGTCGAAGGCCTTTCCAGCAACCCGGCGGAGCTGCACCCCATCCAGGAGTCCTTCGCCGAGGAACAGGGCCTGCAGTGCGGCTTCTGCACGCCCGCGATGGTGCTGCGCACGAAGGAGATCATCGAGACCGGTCGTGAGCTGACCGATGCCGAGGTGCGCCACGAGATCTCCGGGATCCTGTGCCGCTGCACCGGCTACCAGAACATCGTCAACGCGGTCCAGTCCGCCAGTGCCAAGCTCCGCTGCGGTGCGGCCGGGGCCGGCTGCGGCGCGGCGGCGACCGACGACAGCGCAGGAGGTCGTGACTGATGGCCACGGAGCACGCAAACACCGTGGAGAAGTCCGGCTACAAGTACCTCGGTGCGGACCGCAAGCGGGTCGAGGACCCGCGGCTGCTGGTCGGCCGTGGCGGGTACATCGCCGACCTCAAACTGCCGGGGATGCTGCACGCCGCGATCCTGCGCAGCCCCGTGCCGCACGCGCGGATCCGGTCCATCGACGCCACCGAGGCGCTGAAGCTGCCGGGAGTCGTCGCCGTGGTCACGGGCGAGGACTGCAAGGCGAAGATGAACCCCTGCATGAACTTCGGCCCGGCCTCGATCGCCCAGTATCCGCTTGCGGTGGACAAGGTCCGCTACGTCGGCGAGGCCGTCGCAGCGGTCATCGCGGAGAGCAGGTACATCGCCGAGGACGCCGTGGAACTGCTCGAGGTCGACTTCGAGGACCTCCCGCCGGTCACCGACCCGATGGCGGCGATGGAGCCCGGGTCCGCCCTGCTGCACGAGGAGCACGGCAGCAACATCGGCTACGAGCGGACCTTTGAGTTCGGCGATGTGAACGCCGCATTCTCCCGGGCCGACTTCGTGGTGGAGGACACCCTCCACTGGGGCCGCTCGGCAGGCATGCCGATGGAGACCTCGGGCGCGGTGGCCCACCCAGGGCTCAACGGCGTGCTGGAGATCTACTGCAACTCGCTCAACTTCAGCTACTTCTCCTTCCTGATCGCCTCAGCACTGAAGCTGCCGTCCAACAAGCTGACGATGAAGCCGGTCCCGGCCGGCGGCAGCTTCGGCAGCAAGTTCACCGCGCACAAGGTGCCCACCCTCGCCGGCTTCCTGGCCCTGCAGGTGGGACGCCCGGTCTCGTACATCGAGGACCGGATCGACCACCTGATGAACTCCGATCACCACGCCTCAGACCGCTACTACGACGCCCGCATGGGCTTCCGCAACGACGGGACGATCGTCGGACTCGACATCGACGTCGTCGACGACTACGGCGCCTACATGCAGTTCGGCGTCGGCACCCACGGCAACGCCTTCTCCCAGATCGTCGGCCCGTACCGGTTCCGGGACGTGAAGTACCACGTGCGTGCCGTGCTCACGAACAAGTGCCAGCAGGGCGCCTACCGCGGCTTCGGCTCCGAGGTGCACAACTGGGTGCTGGAACGGCTGGTCGACAAGGCGGCGCGCCGGCTCGGGCTCGCCCCGGAGGAGATCCGCCGCCGCAACTTCATCCAGCCCGACCAGTTCCCGTACAAGATCCCCGGCGGCAACGTCTACGACAGCGGCAACTACCCGGCGGTGCTGGACAAGGCACTGTCGATGATCGACCTGGACAAGTGGCGCGCCGAGCAGAAGCGGCTGCGGGAGGAGGAAGGCCGCTACATCGGCATCGGCCTGGCCACCACCCAGGAGCGAAGCGTCTTCAGTGCCACCGAGTTCTGGGCACTGATGGACAATCCGGCATTCCCCCTCACCTCGAGCCCCGAGAGCGCGACGGTGACGATCGACCCCACCGGCGAGTTCCAGCTGCTGCTGCACTGCCAGTCGATGTGGGGCAACAGCCCTGAGACGGTGGGCGCCACCGTGTTGGCGGAGGAGTTCGGCATCGCGCCGGAGAGCGTCAACGTCCGGTACGCCGACTCCGCTCACGCGCTGCCGGGCACCGGCCCGGGCGGCAGCCGCTACACCGTCATGCTGGCCGGTGCCGTACGGGGCGCGGCGCGCAAGCTGCAGAAGAAACTCATCGACATCGCCGCGCACACCCTCGAAGTGGCCGCGGAGGACCTCGAGCTCGTCGACGCACGCGTCCAGGTCAAGGGCGCACCGGAGCGGGGTCTGACGCTGGCCGAACTGGCGGGGACCGCGTACTTCTTCGCGCTCAACCTGCCCGAGGGCATGACGAGCGGACTGGAGGAGTCGTACACCTACGACCACCCGTACACGACGCTCCCGTCACCGGACCGCTCGGACCTGGGCGTCTTCTACCCGATCATGGGCCATGCCTGCCACATCGCGGTCCTGGAGGTCGACCCCGACACCGGGATCCTGTCCTTCCTCGACTACGTGGCGGTGCACGATGCCGGGACGATCGTGAACCCCAAGAGCCTGGGCGGCCACGTCACCGGCGGCGCCGCGCAGGGGCTCGGGTCCACGTTGTACGAGGAGCTGGCCTACGACGAGGACGGGCAGTTCAAGTCCTCGACGTTCATGGACTACCTGATTCCCACGGCCAACGAGGTTCCGGCGTTCCGCATGGCGCACGTCGAGACGCCCTCGCCCTTCACCGAGTACGGCATCAAGGGCGGCGGCGAGGGCGGCCGCATGGTGACCCCGTCGGTCGTCTCCGCAGCCATTGACGACGCGCTGCGGGACTTCGGGATGCGGGTCCGGGAGCTGCCGGTCAAGCCCTCGGAGATCGTGGCGACGGTGCAGGCGGGGCGCGCTGCGGCAGGGTCCGTCTGATGTCCGCCACCGCCGCGGAGCTGCTCGCGGTCCTCGGTGAGCTTCGGCCCGAGGACCGCGAGCTCCGGCCCGAGGACCGCGAGGGTCGGCCCCGCCCGATCGCCCTTGCCACGCTTGTCGCCGTTCGCGGCTCGTCCTACCGCCAACCCGGAGCCCGGCTGCTGGTACGCGAGGACGGCAGTACGGCCGGCAACCTCACCGGCGGCTGCCTCGACGCCGAGATCGTCGAGGCAGCCCGTGACGTCGAACGGACCGGGGCCGCCCAGATCGTGACGTTCGACCTCACCGCCGAGGAGGAAGCCGTCCTCGGCTGGGGCATGGGATGCAACGGCGTGCTCGACATCCTCGTCGAACCGGCCGAGTCCGCGCGGGCTGCGGGACGCGTGCTCGCCGAAGCGGTGTCGGCCCGCCGCAGGACCACGCTGCTGACGCTCATCTCGGGCGCAGCCATCGGCCGGCGCTGGTGGCAGGTGGACTCCACGGAGCCGACCGGCGGGGCCGACGCCGGGCCCCCGCCGAGCGCGGTCCGGTCCGCGCTCGCCGCAGGCCAAAGCGGCCTGGTGACACTGCCCTCCGCGGCGGGTGAGGAGCGGGCGTTCGTCGAGGTCCTGCAACCGCCGCCGCGGCTCGTGGTGTGCGGTGCGGGCATCGACGCGGTGCCGGTGACCCGCCGCGCCGCGGAGCTCGGCTGGGATGTCGTCGTGGTCGACGACCGGCGGCTCGTGCTGGACCCCGACCGCTTCCCGCCGGGGACCACCTTGGTCCTCAGCGCTGCGGGCACGGTCCGTGAGCTGCCGGTGGACGACAACACCTATGTCGTCGTGATGAGCCACAACTTCCTGCGGGACCGCGACTACCTGGGCGCGGCTCTCCGCACGAACGCCCGGTACATCGGGGTCCTCGGCCCCCGGCTGCGGCTCCAACGGCTGCTCGACGACCTCGGCCGCGACGGAGTGCTGCCGACCGAACGGGACGGGCTGCGTCTCCATGGCCCGGCCGGGCTGGACCTCGGCGCGCAGGGGCCGGACGAGATCGCCATCTCGATCGTCGCCGAAGTCCTGGCCGTCAGCCGCGGACGCTCCGGCCAGGAGCCCATCAGCCGCCCGTACGCGCTGGATCTCGCAGCAGAGCCCGCTGCCTGAAAGAGACCGTTGCCCGAACGCAATCGATAGGAACACACCGTGCAACTCCAGAACTCATTCGTGGTGTCCTCCCCGGTCGAGAAGGCCTGGGACTTCTTCCTCGACGTCGAGAACATCGTTCCCTGCATGCCGGGGGCGGAGCTCGTCGAGACCATCGACGACAAGAACTGGCGCGGTCGGCTGAAGATCAAGTTCGGTCCGGTGGCGATGGCTTTCGAGGGCACCGTCGAGATGGTCGAGCGCGACGACGCCGGGCGCCGGATGATGCTGCGCGGCGCGGGCAAGGACCAGCGCGGCCGCGGCAACGCGTCGGCCGACATCCACGTGGTGGTCGAGCCCGGCCCGCAGCCGGACACCACGTCGGTGTCGGTGTTCACGGACCTCAAGGTGAGCGGCCAGATAGCCCAGTTCGGCCGCGGCATGATGCAGGACGTCTCCGAGCAGATGACCAAGAAGTTCGCCCGCTCGCTGCAGACCCGCCTGCAGCAGTCGCAGCCGGTCCTGGTCACGGAACCGGGGCAGGAGCCGAGCGGGGAGTGGGGTGCGCCGGCCCCCGTGGAGGGAGCTCCCGCCTCGGCGCAGCCGGCAGCCCGGCCCGCCCCCCAGGAGGCCGAGGCAGTCGCCGGGTTCCGGCTGCTGATGGGACTGCTCGTACGCGCCCTTCTGCGGCAGTTCGGAAAGCTGCGCGGGTCTGCAGGAGCACGGCGTGGCAACTGATGTTCAGCCGACGACGTCCGGCGGCCGCAACAGCATCTCCTCGGTCGCCGAGGTCAAGGAGCGGCTCGGGCAGTTCCGTTACCTCGCTGACGACGGACTCGCCACGGCCGCGTACCTGGCCCTCGGCCTGGAGCGCCCGCTCCTGCTCGAGGGCGAGAACGGCGTCGGCAAGACCGAGATCGCCAAGGCGCTGTCCGGGCTGCTGGGCCGCGAGCTGATCCGCCTGCAGTGCTACGAGGGCATCGACACCAGCCAGGCCCTCTACGACTGGCACTACGGACGCCAGCTGCTCGCCGTGCGAGGCGCCGGCGATGGCGGGGCGGAGAACGTCTTCACCCGGGACTATCTGCTCACCCGCCCGCTCCTGGACGCCTTGGAAAAGGGCGACCGCGCCGTGCTGCTGATCGATGAACTCGATCGTGCGGACGATGAGTTCGAGGCATTTCTCCTGGAACTGCTGTCGGACTTCGCGGTCACCATCCCCGAGGTGGGCCGGATCGAGGCGGCCTCGCGCCCGCTGGTCGTCCTCACCTCCAACCGCACCAGGGATCTGCACAACGCGCTGCGTCGGCGCTGCCTCTACTACTGGGTGGAGCACCCGGACACCGAACGCGAGTTCCAGATCCTTCGGCTGCGCGCACCGGAGGTCCCGGAGCCGCTCGCCAGGGAGGTCGCCGCAGCCGTACGGCGGGTCCGCGGGCTCGGCCTCGGCAATCCGCCAGGGGTGGGAGAGAGCATCGACTGGGCCAACGCCCTGCACATGCTGGGTGTTTCCACGCTGTCGCCGGAGACGGCCGCGGCCACCCTGAGCGCCCTGGTGAAGGACGTGGACGACCAGCAGGTGGTGCGGGAGCGGATCGCCGACGTCCTGCCGACGGCACCATGATCGCGCCCTCAGCCTCCCCGGCCGAAGTGACCGGCCGCGCATGCGTGGAGTTCGTCGCACTGCTCAGGGACCGGGGCCTGCAGCCCGGACCCGAGCAGACCGTGGCGTTCTACTCGGCGCTGCACCTGGTGGGCGCGGACTCCGCAGGCCCACCCGGCATACGGCAGATGTACTGGGCCGGTCGCGCGGTGCTGGTCAGCCACCGGAACCACTACCCGGTGTACGACCGCGCGTTCGCCGACTTCTTCGGAGGCTCGCCGACCGATGCACAGGAGGGGCCGCCCACGCCCAAAGCGGTCCCGACGAGCATCCACGAGCGGGAGGACGCCGCGCCCGGCACGCCGACCCCCCGGGCCGCCGACGCCGACGACGAGCAGGCCGACAACGCCCGGCTGGTCCCCAGCGAGGTGCAGCTGCTGAAGGAGAAGTCCTTCGGCGCGATGACCCCGGAGGAACGGCGCCGGGCCGCCGCGCTGATCCGCCGGCTGCGCCCGGACCTCCCCCGGCGACGCAGCAGGCGGCAGCAGCCGGCGACTGTGGGCCGGTATCTGCACGTCCGGGGTCTGCTGCGCGGATCACTGCGGACCGATGGCGAGCCGATGCGGCTGCCCCGCCGCCGGCAGCGCTTCCGGGAGCGTCCGCTGACCCTGGTGATCGACGTGTCCGGGTCCATGGCGCCGTACGCCAAGGCGCTGCTGCGCTTCGGCCATGCGCTGATGCACGCGGGACACCGCGTAGAGGTGTTCACCTGCGGGGTGCATCTGACCCGTGGCACCGACGCGCTGCGCAAGGTGTCGGTGGACACCGCGCTGCGCCACATCGGTGGTGTCGTCGACGACTGGGACGGCGGCACTCTGCTCGGCACCTCGATGCGTGAGCTCGTCGAACGCTACGGCGGCCACTCCGCGGTGCGTGGCGCGCTGATCGTGGTGTGTTCTGACGGCCTGGACCGGGACGATCCGGCGACGCTGGGCGAGGCGATGCGCAACCTGTCACGCCGGGCTCACCGCGTCGTGTGGCTCAACCCCCTGAAGGGCGATCCGCGGTACCGGCCGCTCGCCCGGGGTATGGCCGCCGCGCTGCCGCATATCGACATCTTCCTGCCCGGTCACAACCTTGCAAGCCTCGAGAACATGTGCCGGGCGATCGCCACGCGGCACATGCCACGACGGAAGGCCGTGTCCCATGCCCCAGCCCACGCCACAACCGATTGACCTCGGCCTGGCCCGTACCAGGCGAGCCCCCGACCTCGCGGGCCGCCCGGACACCCCGCTGCTGGTCGACCGCTTCGGCCGCTCGGCCACGGACCTGCGGGTCTCGCTCACCGACCGCTGCAACCTGCGCTACACCTACTGCATGCCGGCGGACGGCCTGGACTGGATGCCCGGACCCGACCTGCTGGACGACGACGAGGTCATCGCCCTCATCAGGGTCGCGGTACATCGGCTCGGCGTCACCGAGGTGCGGTTCACCGGTGGCGAGCCGCTGCTGCGACGGGGGCTGGAAAAGATCGTCGCGGCCACCGCCGCCTTGTCGCCGCGGCCCCGGATCTCGCTCACCTCCAATGGCGTCGGGCTGGCCCGGCGTATCGATGCGCTGGCCGCCGCCGGTCTGGACCGGGTCAACATCTCGCTCGACACCGTGCGCGCCGACCGGTACCGCACGATCACCCGGCGGGACCGATTCAACGACGTCCTGGCCGGACTGGCCGCCGCCAAGGCCCACGGCCTGGAGCCGGTGAAGATCAACGCGGTGTTGCTGCGGGGCGTGAACGACGACGAGGCGGTACCTCTGCTGCGTTTCTGCCTCGAACACGGTTACCAGCTGCGCTTCATCGAGCAGATGCCGCTCGACGCCCAACACGGCTGGGATCAAGCACAGATGGTCACCGCCGCGGAAATCCTCGATTCACTCAGTGCCGCCTTCACCCTGGCCTCCACTGCCGACCAGCGGGGGTCGGCGCCCGCCGAGCGCTGGCTGGTGAATGGCGGCCCGGCGACGGTGGGTGTGATCGCGTCGGTGACCAGGCCGTTCTGCGACGCGTGCGACCGTACCCGGCTGACCGCCGACGGCCAGGTGCGCAACTGTCTGTTCAGCCGGACCGAGACCGATCTCCGCGGCTCGCTACGAGCCGGAGCGGACGAGGAGACCCTGGCCGACCTGTGGCGGGGCTCGGCGTGGGCCAAGGCGGCCGGCCATGGGATCAACGATGCGGGGTTCACGCAGCCGGGGCGC
Organism: Streptomyces sp. NPDC005202; assembly: GCF_040608235.1. NCBI lineage: Bacteria > Bacillati > Actinomycetota > Actinomycetes > Kitasatosporales > Streptomycetaceae > Streptomyces > Streptomyces sp. NPDC005202. The sequence goes on from NZ_JBEXHW010000013.1 coordinate 115,784, forward strand.
TCGATGAGCGCCATCGGTGGATGAGGGGGACACGGGTGCACTCCATCGCCGAACGCGCCGAACGGCGCGCGTACAGCGCCGGCTTCTGGTTCGTGGCATGTGGCTTTGCGACAGTGATGTCGTTCGGCACGGTGCCCACGCCGCTGTACGTGCTCTATCAGGCCCGTGACCACTTCTCAGCGACGACGGTGACCGTGGTGTTCGCCGCCTACGCGGTGGGCGTACTGCTCAGCCTGTTTCTGCTGGGCCACTTCTCCGACGTGCTCGGCCGGCGGCGGGTGCTGCTGCCCGCGGTGTACGTCGCTGTCGTCGCCGACTTGTGCTTCCTCTTCTGGTCATCACTGCCCGGACTGTTCGTCGCGCGGGTGCTCACGGGCGTCTCGGTCGGACTGATCACCACGACGGCCACGGCTCACCTGGCCGAGCTGCACCGTGCCACCCATCCCGGGGGAAGCATGCGGCGGGCGGAGGTGGTCGCGACCGCGGCAAATCTGGGCGGTCTCGGCCTGGGCCCGGTCGTCGCCGGTGCGCTCGCGGATCTCGCGCCCCATCCGCTGCAACTGCCCTACTGGATCTATCTGGTCCTGCTGCTGGTAATGGCCGGGCTGATGAGCCTGGCTCCCGAGACCGTCGACGTTCCCGAGTCGCGCCCGCCGTACCGCGTGCAACGCATCGACGTGCCCGCCGCACAGCGCCGCCGGTTCCTCGCCGTAGCCGCCTCTGCGTTCGTCAGCTTCGCCCTGTTCGGACTGTTCGCCGCGTTGGGGCCGTCGTTCGTCCTCGACACCCTGCACGAGCCGTCGCACACCGTCGGCGGGCTCGCCGCCACGACGGCGCTGGGATCTGCCGCTGTCGCGCAGGCCCTGGTGCGTGAGCGGGACACGACCGCACGCCGCACAGTCGGGCCGGCATTCGCTGCCTTGCTGGTCGGGCTGGGCATCGTGGTCGTCGCGGTGTGGTCCGGCGTTCTGGCCATGTTCCTGGCCGGCGCGGTCGTCGGTGGTGCCGGCGCGGGACTCGCCTTCGCCGCGGCGGTCAAGGCCGTGGCTGACAGTGCCTCCTCGCAGAACCGGGCAGACGCGTTGTCCGGGCTGTTCCTGGCCGCTTACCTCGGAATCACTCTGCCCGTCGTCGGCCTCGGTGCGGCGACCCAGCTCGTCTCTCAGCCGCTCGCTCTCACCGCCTTCGCCGTGGTGATGGCGGCGGCGACGGTGGCTGCCGGGCTTGTTGTAGTCAGCGCAAGGCCTGTGTCCGACGTGCATTCAGGTGACGTACCTTCAGATGCGGATTGCTATTGCCGCCTGACCGACCAACCCCTGAGCGTGGACGAGGTGCTGAACGCGGTTACGGGGCCGGGCCAAGGCGGCACCGTGGTCTTCATCGGCACCGTGCGGGACCACAACAACGGCAAGTCGGTGACGCGTCTGGAGTACGAGGCGTATCCGAGTCTGGCAATGAAGGTGCTGACCGACATCATCCGCCGCTGCGAGGCCACCGCACCTGATGTCCGCGTCGCCGTCGCGCATCGAACCGGCCGGCTCGAGATCGGAGACTCGGCCGTCGTCCTCGCCGCGGCGGCTCCCCATCGAGCCGAAGCGTTCGAGGCCGCCCGCGCGTGTATCGAGCTGCTCAAGGAAGAAGTCCCGATCTGGAAGAAGGAGATCTCCCCCGATGGCGCCGAGTGGATCGGAACAGGACCGTGAAGCCTGATCGTCGCGCGGCACCGTGGTGATGCCGGGACCGCCGGAATCAGGGAGCGCGTCGGGCACTGGGCGTCGGGCGAGTACGGTCCGGCCTGAGAGGAGCACTCGAGCGGAAGCGGTCGATGTGGCGATGGTCGCCAGGACGAGCAAGTAGCGACGTTCTGGGCGAGTTGGGACCACGGTCGGCGCCGGACGGCGCCAGCCGCACCCACCGCGGCCGGCTCCGCACCGACCGCTGCCTTGTCGGGCAGAGCCGCGGCCCGACGTCGGCGTTTCGCGAGCGACAGGCGGCGACAAACCGCCGACCAGAGCCACCTCCGGACTCACCGGAGGTGAACCGTTGGTCTGCGCAGACCGGTCAATTGCTGGTGAAGTACCAGCCCAGGAGTGCCAGGAGGACGATGAGCCCTGCCACTCCAGATCGCCAGTCCGAACTGAGCGGCCTTGACCGCCCGGTCCCCAGCTGGTCTCCAGAAATGATCCAGAGGCCGTATCGGCATACCCCGATACGGCCTCTGACCTGCTGCTTCGCAAGTCGGGACGACAGGATTTGAACCTGCGACCCCTTGACCCCCAGTCAAGTGCGCTACCAAGCTGCGCCACGTCCCGGTGCGCTCACGTGCGGTAACCCGCGTGAATGCGCGAAGGTCACTTTACCGCACGTCGGGGGCTGAGCCGAAGGGGGCACGGGAGCGGGGCAGAATCGGCGTATGGGCATTCCATCCTCTGGGCGGCCGGCTGAGCCGCGAGACCGGGACAGCGAGGGCCGGGCGCGCAACGCCCGGCCGCGGGACGGGCTCGGGCGGCCCCTGCCGTACGGCGCGGACGGCGTGCCGCGGCAGCCCGAGGGCGTGGTGCGCACCCCGGAGCAGACGGTCGCCGAGGCGCAGGCGCTACTGGACGAGGGGAAGCCGTTCCACGCGCACGAGGTCTTCGAGGACGCCTGGAAGTCGGGTCCCGAGGCGGAGCGCGCCCTGTGGCGCGGGCTCGCCCAGCTCGCGGTGGGTCTCACCCACGCGGCCCGCGGCAACGTCACCGGCGGCGCCCGGCTGCTGCGCCGGGGCGCGGGTGCCGTGGAGGAGTGGGCGACGGCTTCCGGGCAGCGACACCCGTACGGCATGGATCTCACGGGGGTCGTCGCATGGGCACGGGGGCTCGCGGAGGCCGTGGGCCGGGAGCCGGGGACCGTGGACGCGGCGGAACGCGCGCCCCGGCTGCGGAGAGCGTCCTAGCCGACCGGGCCGGGGGTCGTAGCACCCGGTGTGGACGCGGTGTACGCGCTGTCAGTGGCGTACGGCAGACTCGGGGCGTGCGAAAGATTCATGTCATCGGTATCGGCGCGGGCGACCCCGACCAGCTCACCCTGCAGGCGGTCAGGGCGCTGCGCAGCACGGACGTGTTCTTCATCCTCGACAAGGGCGAGGTGAAGTCGGACCTCGCGCAGCTGCGCCGGGAGATGCTTCGGACGCACCTGCCGGAGGGGAAGTACCGCCTGGTGGAGGCGCGGGACCCCGAGCGCGACCGGTCCGCGGGCGGCGCCGCCTACTCCCCCGCCGTCGGGGACTGGCGCAGCGCCCGCGCCGACATCTACGAGCAGCTGATCGCCGAGGAACTGGGCGAGGACGAGAGCGGCGCGTTCCTCGTGTGGGGAGACCCGTCGCTGTACGACAGCACGCTCGGGATCCTCGAGGAGGTGCTGGAGCGGGGCGTGGTGGACTTCGAGTACGACGTCGTGCCCGGCATCAGCAGCGTCTCCGCGCTGGTGGCCCGCCACCGCACGGGTCTCAACCGGGTCGCCCGGCCCGTGCAGATCACCACCGGCCGACGGCTCGCCGAGGGCTTCCCGGAGGGCGTGGACGACGTGGTGGTGATGCTCGACGCCCACCAGACCTTCCGGCAGTACGCCGACCAGGACATCGACATCTACTGGGGCGCCTACATAGGCACCCCGGACGAGATCCTCGTATCCGGCCCGATCGCCGAGGCCGCGCCGCGCATCGAGCGGCTGCGCGCCGAGGCCCGCGAGCGCAAGGGCTGGATCATGGACACGTACCTGCTGCGCCGGAACCCGAAGGACCAGTAGGCGAAGCCGCCGCGTACGGGATTGTCCCGCGCCGGCAGGGCATGCCGCGTACGGGAACGTCCCGTACCGGCAGGGCATGCCGCGTACGGGAACGTCCCGTACCGGCCGTCATGGTGCGCCGAGCCCCAGCCGTTCCAACCGTTCCAGCGCCGCCCCCACGTCCGGCACCGCGGTCACCCCCTCCGGCAGCGGCGGACGACGGACGACGACGACCGGCAGCCCGAGGTGCCGCGCGGCCGTGAGTTTCGCCGCCGTGGCCTCTCCCCCGCTGTCCTTGGTGACCAGCACGTCGATGCGGTGCGCACGGAGCAGCGCCGTCTCGTCGGACACGGTGAACGGGCCCCGGGCCAGGACCACTTCCACATCCGGTGGCATCGGCGGTCCGGGGGGCTCCACCGACCGTACGACGAAGTGCAGACCGGTCAGACGGGCGAAGGCGGCGAGGCCCGTCCGCCCCGTGGTGAGGAACACCCTGCGCCCGAGCCGCGGCAGCACTTCCGCGGCGGCGTCCAGCGAGGTGACCAGGTGCCAGCAGTCCTCGGGGCCGGCCCGCCAGCCGGGGCGGCGCAGGACCACCACGGGCACGCCGGTCGTGGCCGCGGCCCGGGAGGCGTTCCGCGTGATCGACTCGGCGAAGGGGTGGGTGGCGTCGACGACGGCGTCCACCTGGTGCTCGCGCAGCCATACGGCCAGCCCCTCCGCCCCGCCGAAGCCCCCGACACGCACCTCCCCGTCCAGCGCGCCCGGCCGTGACACGCGCCCCGCCAGCGAGGTGGTCACCCGCACGCCGGGGCGCGCCGCGAGTTCGGCGGCCAGTTCACGCGCCTCGGTGGTACCGCCGAGGACCAGGACGTGCGGGGACATGGCGCCGAGCGTACGGGGCGGTCGGTAGGGGACTGCCCGCCGGGTCGCCCATGGCGCTGCGCACTGGCCATCCTGGCGCCACGACGACGAAGGTGATCGTCAGCAACATCGTCACCGGCGCCGTACCCGGTCGCACAGGGCGGTACCCGGTCGTACAGGGCCGTACCCGATCACTCCGGGTCGAGGACGCGCCGGCCGGCGGGTCGCCGAGGCCGCCCCTCGCCCATCCCGTGCTCGGAGAGCGGGCCCACCTCGTATCCGGCGTCCCGGCAGGCGGCGACCAGGTCGGGCAGGGCGCCGAGGGCCGCGCGCCAGCAGCCGGGGGCCGAGGCGCGGTCGGAGTCGTGCAGGAGGATCGTGCCGCCCCCGCGCAGGTCTGCGCCGACGGTCGCGCGGACCGACGCGGGGGTCGCCCGAGCCGTCCAGTCCCTGCCCCAGGCGGTCCACAGCACGGGGCGCAGTCCGGCGCGCCGGGCGGCCGCCCAGCGGCCGGCGGTGAGGATCCCGTACGGAGGGCGGTACCACTGCGGCCGCCGGCCCGTGGTGTCGTGGACGACGCGGGCCGCCCGCGCGGTCTCCCGGACGTCCCGGGCCGGTGCCGGCAACCAGGGGCGGCTGTGGGTCCAGCCGTGCACGGCGAGTTCGTGTCCCCGGTCCACGATGTGCCGGCCGAGCCCCGGGTGCCGGGCGACGCCGTCGCCGAGGACGAAGAAGGTGGCGTGCACGGCGAGTTCGTCCAGCGCGTCGAGGAAGTGCGGCGTGGAGGCGGGGTCGGGGCCGTCGTCGAAGGTGAACGCGATGTGGGCGGGGCTGCCGACTCCGGCGAGGCGCGGGCAGCAGACGGCACGGAAGCGGGGCAGCCAGGTGGCGGCCGGAAGGATGTGCGCGGCCGCGGCCGCGGCGGCGGCGGCGAACGGCACCAGGGCCACCGCGGAGGGGACGGCCCCGGGGCGCGCGCGGTTCGCCCGGCTCATCCCGGGACACCTTCCGGTGGCGCTGCGCCGTCTCCCCTCATCGGCTCCCTCCTCTCCTCACGCACTCTCTGCTCCTCACGCACTCTCTGCCTCGGCCCTTCCCCGGTCACGATCCTTCCCGGAAGCCGTCTCGGTGTCCCACTGGCCCGACACCGCGGGGGCGCTCGCCAAGCCGACCGTGCCGGCGGCGACGAGGGCGATGCCGACCACCTCGGGCAGCACGCGAGCGCCCAGGGCGATGCGTTCGCCGAACAGCGCCCAGCCCAACGCCATGCTGGTCAGGGCGTCACCGAGGGTGAGGGCGGGCTGGGACGCCACGAGGGTGCCCGCCCGGAACGCGCACTGCAGGAGCACGAAGGCGGCCAATCCGATGATCGCCGTGGCGTACGGCGGCCAGTCCGTCATCAGGTCGGCCAGGCCGCGCGGGATCCGTCCCGTCACCTCCTTGATGAGGGCGGCTGTGGCGGCGAACAGGACGGCCGAGGCCAGACCGAGTACGGCGGCGAGCGGCGCGCCCGTCACGAGCCGGGCGGCGACGCCGACGAGGGCGAGCACCGCGCACAGGAGGGCGGCTCCGACCAGTACCCACCGCGCCCCGTCGGCCGTCGTGCGGCCGGAGGAGGGCGCGGCGGCGACGAGGAAGAGGGCGAGTCCGAAGGCCAGGGCCAGGAAGGACAGCCAGGTGATCCGGTCCGGGCGCCGGTGGAAGACGACGCTGCCGATCACCAGCGTGAACAGCAGTTCACTCGCCAGGAGGGGCTGGACGAGTGACAGGCTCCCTACGGCCAGTGCCGCGGCCTGCAGCACCGCGGACACGACGAGCAAGGCCGCCCCGCCCACCCAGAAAGGTCGGCGTGTTGCGCGGGCCGACCGGCGTGGACGCCCTGTCTCCCGGCTGCCCGTCCCATGACTGCCTCTGCCCTGGCCGTCCCTGACCCGGCCGTCCCTGACCCGGCCGTCCCTGACCCGGCCGGCCGGCTCCCGCCTGCCCATCCCCTGGCCGGCCGGCTCCCGCCTGCCCGGCGCCTCCGTGGCCGCGCGCCGCATCAGCACCGAGGCCGAGGCGTTGGCGAACGCGGCGAGCAGTGCGAGGACGACGGTGAGCCCGTTCACCCCGCTTCTCATCCGAACCGTGCGGCGAGGCGCCGGTACAGGGCGGGCGCGACGCCACGGACCCGGCCGGGCAGGCGCATCCAGCCCGGCACGTACACCTCGTCCCGGCCCCGGGACACCGCCTCCCACACCGCGTCGGCGACGTGGCTCGCCGGTACGGGCTTGGGCCTGGACCGCCGGTAGGGCACCCCGCGACGGTCGAAGAACGGCGTGTCCACCACGCCGGGCACCACATGGCTGATCCCGACCCCGGTGCCCCGCAGCTCGTAGCGCAGGGCGTCGGCGAAGGCGCCCAGCGCCGCCTTCGCGGCGGAGTAGACCGCCTCGTCGCGGACGCCGACCGTCCCGGCCAGGGAGCCGATGATGACCACGCGACCGGTGCCCTGCCTGACCATGTGGGGCAACAGCAGCCGGACCAGGTGCACCGTGGCCAGCACGTTGACGTCGAACACCTCGTCGATCACCGGCTGCGGCATGGTGCTGAACGGCCCGGCCCAGCCGATGCCCGCGCCGGCCACCAGCAGGTCCACCCGGCCCACGCTGTCGAGCGCGAACTCGACCAGCCGCCGCTCGGCACCGGGACAGGACAGGTCCGCCGGGAACACGGCGGCCGACGTGCCCCGCGCGACCTCGTCCAGCCGCGCGCGGTCGCGACCGTTGAGCACCAGGCGCCAGCCGCCCTCCGCGGCGAGCCGCCGTGCCACGGCCGCGCCGATCCCGGACGAGGCACCGGTCACCAGCGCGCCCCCGCACGGCACGGCCACGTCGGCGGCCCGGCGGCGCACGGCGGGCAGCGTCGCCGGTGCCTCGGCCGGAGTCCCCGACACGGACGGTACGTGGGAAGGGGCATGGGACATCAGGGCGCACCTCTGGGACGGACGGGACCGAGGGCCGCCGGTGCGGCCCCGGGGTCCGGGACGGCCTGCCGGGTGGCGAAGTATCCCGGGGGCCGGGCCCGAAACGTGGGACGGGGCGGGAGGACATGTCCGCTCGTTTGGCTGCGGTGGGGTCCGTTCGTTTGGCTGCGGTGGGTAAGGGTTACTCACTTCCAGTGTCATCCCAAACGACGGTGACGCCACCGCTGCCACCCTCGGGGACCCATGACCGCACACGCACCCGCCGGGCCCGCCCCGGCGCCCTCGCACGAGGCCGAACGGCTGCTCGTCCTCACCGCGAGCATGGGATCCGGCCACGACACGGTGGCCGCCGAGCTGGCGCGCCGGGCCCACGCCGCGGGCAAGGAGGCCCACGTCGTCGACGTGCTGGCGCTGCTGCCGTACGGCCTGGGATCCGCGCTCCGCGGTTTCTACCAGGCCTGCGTCCGCAGCTTCCCCTGGGCCTACGCCGGGATCTACGACCTCTTTCTCCGGCCCGGCCCCCGTCCCCGCCCCAGCGGCACTCCGCTCGCGCAGCTCGCGGGCGACCGCCTCATGAGCCTGGTGCGCGAGACACATGCCGATGTGGTGGTGCCCGTCTTCCACCTGGCCGCCCAGCTCACCGGCCATCTCCGGGCCCGCGGTGTCCTGCGGCCCCCCACCGCGGTGGTCGTCCTCGACTTTGCCGTACACCGGCAGTGGCTGCATCCGGGTAACGACCTGTACCTGTGTGTCACGGACGAGGCCGCCCGACAGGTGCGCCGGGGCACCGGCCGGCCGGCGGAGGCGACCGGCCCGGTGGTGGCTCCCGGTTTCTTCACCGAGGGGCCGGGGACGGCCGACTGGCGGCGGCGGTTCGAGCGCTACGGTGCGGAGCGCCCCCCGGTGCTGGTCTCCGCGGGCGCCTGGGGCGCCGGGTCGCACCTGGCCGGGACCGCACGGCTGCTCGCCGGGAACGGCTTCCTGCCAGTGGTGCTGTGCGGGCGCAACGAACGGCTGCGGCGCGCCGTGGACGGCACCCCGGGTGTCCTCGCTCCGGGCTGGGTCACCGACATGCCGGACCTGCTGCACGCCTGTGCCGCCCTGGTGGACAACGCGGCCGGGCAGACCGCCGTCCAGGCACTCGCCGCCGGGGTGCCGGTCGTCGGGTACCGGCCGCTGCCCGGGCACGGGGCGGAGGGAGTCCGCCGCATGGCCGCCCTCGGGGTCGGCGACCACGCGCCGGACGAGGCCGGCCTGCTGCGATCCCTGACCCGCCTCACGGAGCAGGGACCGCAGCGCGAGCGCCGGACAGCGGCCGGGCGTGCGCTCTTCCAGGGGGACGCGCTGTCACGAGCGGTCCGCGCACCGGGCGCCGACCGCCCATAGCGCGCCACTGCGGCGACCGGTCCCGCCGACGCCCGTGGCGCGCCCTGCGCCACTGCGGCGGCCGGTCCAGCCGACGTCCATGGCGCGCCACTGCGGGGGCCCGTCCCACCGACGCCCGTAGCGCGCCATGCGCCACTGTCCCGTAGCGCGCCACTGCGGCGGCCAGTCCCGCCGACGTCCGTAGCGCGCCACTGCGGCGGCCAGTCCCGCCGACGCCCGTAGCGCGCCACTGCGGCGGCCAGTCCCGCCGACGCCCGTAGCGCGCCACTGCGGC